>JAYTUU010000121.1:0-18815 GCA_043744375.1 Rhodospirillales bacterium
TCCTTTCGCCGTTCCTTTAGGGGGCGGCGAAGGGAAGTGGGTGTGGTGGTGGAGGGGAGCGCTTTCGCGGCGCGAGTGCGCCGCTGTCGCTTTCCTCGCCGCGCGGAACCGCGCGTCTGCGCGCGTCAGGCGGCTTCGGCGTCGGCGCTGCGGCGTTCGTGGCGTTTGCGTTCGTTGGGGTCGAGGTAGCGTTTGCGCAGGCGGATGGCGGAGGGGGTTACTTCGACGAGTTCGTCTTCCTCGATATAGGCGATGGCTTGTTCGAGGCTCATGCGGCGGGGGGGGATGAGGAGCATGGCGTCGTCTTTGCCGGAGGCGCGGACGTTGGTGAGTTTCTTTTCCTTGATGGGGTTCACATCGAGGTCGGAGCCGCGGGAGTGTTCGCCGAGGATGAGGCCTTCGTAGACTTTGTCGCCGGGGTCAACGAACAGGGCGCCGCGTTCCTGGATGTAGAACAGCGCGTAGTGGACGGCTTCGCCGGGTTCGGTGCTGATGAGGCTGCCGTTGCGGCGGCCTTCGATGGCGCCTTTCCAGGGGCCGTAGCCGAGGAAGATGCGGTTCATGATGCCGGTGCCGCGGGTGTCGGTGAGGAATTCGCCGTGGTAGCCGATCAGGCCGCGGCTGGGCATGTGGAAGGTGAGGCGGACTTTGCCGCCGCCGGAGGGGCGCATGTCCCGGAGTTCGGCTTTGCGGCGGCTGAGTTTCTCGACGACGATGCCGGTGTAGGGCTCGTCGACATCGGCGAGGACTTCTTCCATCGGCTCTTCGCGGTCGCCGGTTTCGGGGTTTTCGCGGGTGAGGACGCGGGGGCGGCCGATGGTGAGTTCGAAGCCTTCGCGGCGCATGGTTTCGATGAGGACGCCGAGTTGGAGTTCGCCGCGGCCGGCGACTTCGAAGGCGTCGGACTCGTTGCTGTCGGAGATTTTGATGGCGACGTTGCCTTCGGATTCGCGGGCCAGGCGGTCGCGGATTTGGCGGGAGGTGACTTTCTTGCCTTCGCGGCCGCCGAGGGGGCCGTCGTTGATGCGGAAGGTCATGGCCAGCGTCGGCGGATCGACGGGGACGGCGTAGAGGGGTTTGGTCAGTGCGGGGTCGCCGATGGAGTCGGGGATGGTGGCTTCGGTGAGGCCGGCGATGGCGATGATGTCGCCGGCTTCGGCTTCCTCGATGTTGACGCGTTCGAGGCCGCGGAAGCCCATGAGTTTGGTCAGGCGGCCGGTTTCGACGACGGAGCCGTCCTGGCGGAGGACCTTGAGGGGCATGTTGACGCGGGCGCGGCCCTGTTCGAGGCGGCCTGTCAGCACGCGGCCGAGGAAGTTGTCGTAGTCGAGGATGGAGGCGACCATGGCGAAGGGCGCGTCCTTGTCGAGGGCGGGGGCTTTGACGTGGGCGAGCACCAGGTCGAACATCGGGGCGAGGTCGGTGCGGGGGTCGTCGAGGTTGACGACGGCCCAGCCTTGGCGGCCGGAGGCGTAGAGCATCGGGAAGTCGAGCTGTTCGTCGGTGGCGTCGAGGGCGGCGAAGAGGTCGAACACTTCCTCGTGGACTTCGTCGGCGCGGGCGTCCTGGCGGTCGATCTTGTTGACGACGACGATGGGTTTGATGCCGCGGGCGAGGGCCTTGCCGACGACGAATTTGGTTTGCGGGAGGACGCCCTCGGCGGCGTCAACGAGGACGATGGCGCCGTCGACCATGCCGAGGATGCGTTCGACTTCGCCGCCGAAATCGGCGTGGCCGGGGGTGTCGATGATGTTGATGCGGGTGTTTTTCCAGACGACGCTGGTGCATTTGGCGAGGATGGTGATGCCGCGTTCGCGTTCGAGGTCGTTACGGTCGAGCGCGCGCTCGGCGACCTGCTGGTGTTCGCGGAAGGAGCCGGACTGCTTGAGCAGCTGGTCCACCAGCGTGGTCTTGCCATGATCGACATGGGCAATGATCGCGATGTTGCGAATTTCCATCGTGGTTCCGGCCGTGCGTGAGGGGGTGTGAAAACGGGTATGTTGCGGCGCACACATAGGCGATGCGGGCGGCGGATGCGAGCGAAAACCGCGTGACGGTGGCGCAGGGCTGGCAGGACGCGGTGTTTAGCTGGTTCTAGCGGAGTTTAGCGCGCAATTCCTCCAGGCGGGCGCGGTAGCCGTCGGCGTCGCCGTAATCGACGAAGTCGGCGTAGCGGGCGTGGGGGCCGCGGATTTGGGTGGCGTGGCGGATCGGGCACCAGAATTGTTCGGTGCGGGCGGTGATCTCGCGGCTATAGGCGAGGACGCCGTTGCCGTAGCCGCAATAGACGCAGTTGAGCTTCTCGACGGCGTTGAGGTAGCCGAGGCGGTGGCGGTCGATGACGATGTATTGGCGGCGGGGCACGCGGCTGATGCCCCAGGCGCGGAAGCAGATGGCCTGGTAGAGCGACATGGTGAGGTCGAGGAGCGCGAGGGGGATGACCATGGCGTAGATGACCGGGGCCGTAGCGATGTGGAGCAGGGGGGCCTGGAGGACGTAGCGCAGCGCGCTGGTGCGCAGTCGGCGATGGGCGTTGGCGACGCCGGCGTCGAAGACGGCGCGGCCTTTGGCCAGGTGGTATTTCAACTGGGCGCGGTGGGCGTCGAGCCGGCGCTCGATGTCGGCTTCGAGGGCCTGGATCTGGGCGAAGAGGGCGTTGAGTTCGTCGTTCATGGGGGCGGCCTCCGCCCGTGCGGCAGGCCGGGCGGAGGGAGGGTAGCAGGTTTGCGGGCGGAGTCAGTTCCCGGCCAGTGCCTTGAGGTCGGTTTGCGGGCGGGCGCCGTAGTGGGAGATGACTTCGGCGGCGGCGAGGCTGGCGAGGTGGCCGCAGGCGGGGAGGGGTTTGCCGGCGGTGAGGGCGGCGAGGAAGCCGGCGGCGTAGGCGTCGCCGGCGCCGGTGGTGTCGATCACCTTGGCGGGGACGGCGGCGATCTCGGCGGTTTCGCCGCCGCGGATGATGAGGCTGCCGGCTTCGCTGCGGGTGAGGGCGGCCAGCGCCACGTCGCGGCGGGCCCAGGCGGCGGCTTCGGCGAAGGTGTTGGTTTCGTAGAGGGCGGTGATTTCGGCCTCGTTGGCGAACAGGATATCGACATGGCCCTCGACGAGTTCGCGGAAGGCGCTCCGGTGGCGGTGGACGCAGAAGGCGTCGGACAGCGAGAGGGCAACCTGGCGGCCGGCGGCGTGGGCGATCATGGCGGCGCGGCGGAAGGCGGCCTGGGCGGCGGGGGGGTCGAACAGATAGCCTTCGAGGTAGGTGATGGCGGCGTCGGCGACCAGGGTGGCGTCAACATCGGCCTCGCCGAAGCTGACGCAGGCGCCGAGGAAGGTGTTCATCGTGCGCTGGCCGTCGGGGGTGACCATGATGAGGCAGCGGGCGGTCGGTTCGCCGCCGGAGAGGGGGGCGGTGGGGAAGTGGACGCCGACGGCGGCGATGTCGTGGCGGAAGATTTTTCCGAGTTGGTCGTCGGCGACCTTGCCGAGATAGGCGACCTTCGCGCCGAGCATGGCGGCGACGGCGCAGGTGTTGGCGGCCGAACCACCGGAAGTCTCCGCGGCCGGGGGCATGGCGGCGTAAAGCCGGTCGGCGGTGGCGGTGTCGATCAGGGCCATGGCGCCCTTGTGCATGTCGTGGCGGGAGAGGAAGGCTTCGTCCACGGGGGCGACGACATCGACTATCGCGTTGCCGATGCCGAGAATGTCGAATTTGGGGGAAGCCATGGCGGAACTCCAGCGCTGAGATGGGCGGGGCCTAACATCGGGGCGATCTGGCCGCAACCTTAAGAGCAGGCGCGCTTGTTCGTGAGGTTGTCCACAGGGAAATCGGGGCGACTCGGCGGGGCGGGTTGTGAGTGATTGCCCAGCCGTGTTAGGCCATGGGTACTCTTAGAGATGTGCCTGCCCCTTTTCACATGACCGAAACGGATCCGCCGTGTTCAAGCGCCGCAAACCCGAAGAGCCGACGGCGGTCGAGCCTCCGCCGTTGCCGACAGCGCCGCCAGCAGCCTCGGTTGCGGCTGATTCCGGCCTCGGCGTTCCCCCTTTCCGCCCTGCCCCACCGAAGGAGCCTCAAGCCATGAGCCGTGCACCATTCCCCGGCTCCGCCCCAGCGCCGATGCCGTCCGCCTCTGCGCCGCGCCCGAATTCTCCGGTGCCTGGCCGCCAGCAGGCGGAGCGGCGGACGTTGGTGGTCGGTCGCGGTATCAGTTTGCAGGGCGTGGTGCAGGACGCCGAGCGTCTCGTGGTCGAGGGGACGGTCGAGTCGACCATTCTGCATGCGACGGAACTAGCGATTTCGGCCGGCGGGGTGTTCCGTGGCGAGGTTGAGGTTGAGGACGCCGAGGTGGCGGGCACGATCGACGGGACGTTGACGGCGCGCGGTAATCTGGTGGTGCGGAGCACGGGCAAGGTGCTGGGCACGGCGCGGTGCCGCCGGCTTCAGGTTGAGGATGGTGGGCAGATCACCGGGCGGATCGAGATGATCACCGAGGCGAGCCGGCCGACCGAGCCGGGGCGTGTTGCCGATACGGCTGACTGATTGCTGGCGATTGAGCGGTGGCAGGCTCGTCTATGCGGGTTGGGGTGATCGTGTTGGCGTTGCTCGCGGGCTGCGCGGCGCCGGCGGTGCCGCCGGTGGCCGAGGTGGCGGCGCCGGTGCGTCCGCGGCGGACACCGCCCGATCGGGTTGCGGCATTGTTGAAGGCGACGCCGGCGGCGGTTGAGGCCGCGCTTGGGTCGCCGGTGTTGCGCCGGCCGGAGGGGAGTGGCGAGGTGTGGCTGTATGCCCATGCGAGTGGGTGCAGCATTGATATCGTGATGTTGTCGACCAGCGGCAGGCCGCTTGTGGCGCATGCGGCGACGCGGACGCCGGTGGCGATGAGCGAGGCGGAGTGTTTGCGGGTGATTGCCGAGGCGTCGCCGTAAGCTGGGTGGCCGTAAGCTGGGCGGCCGTAAGCGTGGTCAGCGCTTCAGTTCGAAGCGGAACCAGGCGAAGCAGGGCAGCATGGCGAACATCAGCGCGGCGCCGAAGATCAGCGGGGCGCTGGGGTCGGCGGTGACGTCGCGCAGGCGGCCGGCGATCCAGGGGGCGATGGTCAGGCCGAGATAGGAACCGGCGCTGTACCAACCGAAAACCAGGGCACGGGCGGGCTGCGGGGTGGCGTCACCGACCTGGGCGGTGAGCGCGCCGGGCGGGATGGCGTAGGCGATGCCGAGCAGGATCAGCGCCCAGATGGCGCCGCCGGTGGGGGCAACGACCAGCAGCATCGCGCCGGTGGCGATGGCGCCGAGGATGACGGCGGCGGGGCGGCCGATCAGACGGTCGGCGAGCAGGCCGCCGAGGGGGGTGGCGGCGGCGAAGCTCCAGGTGACGATGCTGGCGAGGGCGGCGGCGGCGGCGGCCGGGTTGCCGGCGTCGATCAGGAAGGCGGGCAGGAAGCCGGCCATCACGGCGATGGCGGCGTTGTAGAGCGTCCAGTTGCCGGATGCCGCGGCGATGAAGCGCCAGGTGACGCGGCGTTCGATGGTGCCGGCGGCGCGGGCGATCACCGGGGCGGCGTGGCCGACCAGGAAGGTCAGCGCGATGGCGAGGCCGGCGGGCAGGCCGGAGAGGCCGAGGACCCAGCGCCAGCCGAGATGTTCGCCGACGGGTCCGAGCACAACGAGGGCGGCGGCGAAACCGGCGGGCCAGGAGATGATCACCATCGAGGTGGCGGTGGAGAGCAGCGGGCCGGCATAGCGGTCGGCGGTCATCTTGATGACGAGCATCAGCATCACCACGCCGCCACAGCCGGAGAGCACGCGGCCGGCGAGCATGGCGGCGAAACTGTCGGCGTAGGCGGCGAGCAGGGCGCCGGCAACCATCAGCGCCATCGATCCGCGCAGGACCGGGCGATCGCCAATGCGCGCGGCGAGCATGCCGCCGGGGACGGTGAGGACAATGCCGGGAACCATGTAGGCGCCCATGAGCATGCCGATCTCGGCGTAGGTCAGGCCACGCTCGGCGATCAGCGACGCGGCGGCGACGGCGGCGGATTGGAGCTGGAAAGCGCCGGTGGCACGGATCGCCAGTAGCGCGAAGAGCGGGCCGAGAGGGGGACGGGATGCGGGCATGCCTCAGCATGAGCCGGTGAGATTAGGCCAGGCAAGGCCGCAGGCATCAGCAGGCAGGCAATCAAGGCTCCGCCGGCAAGCCCGCGTCAGGCGCGGGCTTGCGTGCCGAAAGCGGCTGGGGGGCGGAGCCTTGCTTGCTTGTGCGCCTAGAGGCAGTCGAACACCGCTGCGGCGAGGCTGGCGCTGCGGGGGTTGCCGACGAGGGAGCTGCCCATGCGGTTCATCACGTAGCCGATGGCGATGTGGTGTTCGAGGTTGGCGCAGCCGTAGGCGCCGCCCCAGCCGGAGTGGCCAAAGTTGTCGGGGTTTGGTCCCCAGTTTGGCAGGGTGTTGTAGGTGAGGCCGCCGGCCCAGCGGCGTGGGCCGAGCAGCATGTCGTCGCCGGTGAAGCGGATTTCGCGGAGTTTGTCGATGCCGGCGGGGGAGATGATGGAGGTGCCGTCGAGTGAGCCGCCGTTGGCGATGGCGGCGTAGACGCGGGCGAGGCCGTGGGCGGAGGATTGGCCGTTGCCGGCGGGGATCTGGGCGGCGCGCCAGGCCCGAGTATTGGGCGAGGTGGCTTGCGGCGCTGGGTTCCTGGTGGCGCGGCCGGGGATTTCGGATGGGGTGGCGCTGCCGATGGTGGTGTTGGCGGGGGGGATGATTTCGGCGGCCCGCCAGTCATGTGCCTGGGCCAGGCCGATGTGGAAATCGGCGCCGAGCGGGCCGGTGAGAGCGGTTCGGATGTAGTCGCCGGGGAGTTGGCCGGTGAGGCGGCGGATCAGTTCGCCGAGCAGGAAGCCGTGGGTGAGGGCGTGGTAGGAGGCGCCGGTGCCGGGCGTCCAGAACGGGGTTTGGGCGGCGAGGCGGGTGGTGGCGGTGGTCCAGTCGTAGAGGTCTTCGAGGGCGGTAGGTTCGGCGAAACCGTTGAGGCCGGCCTGGTGGGAGACGAGTTGGCCGACGGTGATGGCGGCTTTGCCGCCGGCGGCGAATTCGGGCCAGTATTTTGCGACCGTATCGTCGTAGGCGATGCGGCCCTGGTCGATCAGCATGGCGAGGGCGATGGAGGTGATGCCTTTGCTGGCGGACCAGACGTTGATCAGGGTGTCGCGGGCCCAGGGTTTGGTTTCGGCGGCGTCGGCGTGGCCGCCCCAGAGGTCGACGACGCAGCTGCCGTGGATGTAAACGGCGAGGGCGCCGCCGATTTCGCGGTCATCGCCTGTGCGGGCGAAGTTGGCTTCGAAAGCGGCGCGGACGCGTTCGAAGCCGGGGGCGACGGTGCCGGCGAGCGGGATTGCGGTGGTCATGATTGGCTTCCTTGGGTGGCGATTTTGCGGGCGAGTTTGGCGCCGATGACGGTGAGGCGTTCGACCAGGGCAGCGCCGGTGGCGGGCGAGCACAGCGAGGGGTCGCCGGACCAGACGCCGTTGGGGGCGAGTTCGTCCAGTTCGACGGGGACGGTGAGTTCGATGCCTTCGAAGCGGATGGCGCCGAGATTGCTCACCGGGCAGCCCATGACGGTGGGGGCGGTGGGTGGCGGCGGGATCATGTCGGCGCGGATGAGGTCGGGGAAGAGGGACATGGCGACGCTGGTCAGCGGGTCAGCGCCATGGCCGGCGGCGCGTTTGGCGGTGTCGTCGCCGAGGATGGCAGGGAGGAAGCCGTAGGCGACGCGCCAGAGGTAGAAGCTGGGGATGAGGAGTTTGCTGGAGCGGTAGACCTCCTGGGTCGCCTCATGGATGGCCTGGACGTTGCCGCCGTGGCCGTTGATGACGATCAGGCGGGTGAGGTTGTGGCGCAGCAGGCAGTTCAGCATGTCCGTCAGCACGGCGCGCAGGGTGGACTGGGAGAGAGCGATGCCCATCGGCATGGTGCCGAAGTAGTCGGCGCCGCCGAAGGGCAGGACGGGGGCGACGACGGTTTCGGTGCCCTCGGCGGTGGCGCGTTCGGCGATTTTCTCGGCGACGCGTTCGGCGGAGAGGTAGTCGCCCATGGGGGCGTGGGGGCCCTGGTCCTCGTGGCTGCCGAGGGGCAGCAGGATGACGGGGTTGCGGGCGGCCATGGCGCGGGCTTCGCCGCCGGTGAGTTCGCCCATGCGGTATTTGGTCATTGGTCCATTCCTTGTCGTTTCGAATAGGTCGAATCGTAGGGCGCCATCCTTGCGCGCATACCGGAACTTCGCAATTGACGGGTTCGAAAGCTGCGGCATAAGGTCGGGGCAATGAATGAAGTGCGCCCTCCGAGGCCGCGCGAGGGGAGGGAGCTGAATGGACGACGTGGCGCGTCTGCTGCAACTCGTCGTCAACGGCGCGGCCTCCGGTTGCATCTATGGGTTGATTGCATTCGGATTCGTATTGATCTACAAAGCCACCGAGATGGTGAATTTCGCCCAGGGCGAGATCATGATGCTCGGCGCCTTCGCGGCCTATACCTGCATTCACGTGTTCGGGCTGAACTACTGGGTGGGTTTTGCGATCGCCATCGCGGCCACCGCCCTGTTCGGCTTTCTGCTCGATGCCGTGGTGCTCAGGCGGGTGATCGGGCAGCCGCAATTTGCCGTGGTGATGTTGAGCCTCGGGCTGGCGTTCATCTTCCGCGCGGTGGCGGGGCTGGTCTGGACGTATGACTCCGTCGGGTTCATCACCCCGTTCACCAACAAGAACATCCAGATCGGCTGGCTGGTGCTGGGCCAGGACAACGTGTCGATCATTGTCGGCACGGTGGTGTTGTGCCTGGTGCTGTATGTGTTTTTCAGCCGGACCCGGCTGGGCATTGCGATGCAGGCGGCGTCGCAGAACCAGTTGGCGGCGTATTACATGGGCATTCCCGTGCGCCGGGTATTCTCGTTGATCTGGGCGATTTCGGCCGGGGTGGCGGCGGTGGCGGGGGTGCTGCTGTCGCCGGTGTCGTTGATCGACGTGAACATGGGGTATCTCGGGCTGAAGGCGTTCGCGGCGGCGGTGCTGGGCGGCTTCGGCTCCATTCCCGGGGCGTTGATCGGCGGGGTGATCGTCGGTGTGGTCGAGCAGTTGGCGGGCTACTTCCTGCCGGCCGGGTTCCAGGACGTGACGTCCAATATCGTGCTGCTGGCCGTGCTGATCCTTCGTCCCGAGGGGTTATTCGGCAAGACGATCCGAAAGCGGGTGTGACGGGCATGCAGTTTTTGTTCAAGACTCGGTACGAGCAGGACATCCGCATCGTCAGGCATGGCGGCGACGTGTTCTGGTATGGGCTGCTTCTGGTGGCGCTGGTGCTGGTGCCCGTGCTGTCCGGCGAGTTCTATGTCGGCGAACTCGCGGGGCTGTTCATTTTTGCCATCGCCGGCGTGGGGCTGATGCTGCTGACCGGCTATACGGGGCTGGTGAGCCTGGGCCATGCGGCGTTTCTCGGCATCGGGGCGTATACCAACGCGATTCTGCTGGCGAAGGGCGTGCCGTTCCTGGTGACGCTGCCGGCCGCGGCGGTGGTGGCTGGGCTGGCGGGGATCGCGATCGGCATTCCGACGCTGCGGATGAGCGGGCTGTATCTGGCGATTGCGACGCTGGCGTTCGGCGGCATCGTGGGGACGGTGCTGACCAAGTGGGAGTCGGTGACCGGCGGGTTCGACGGGTTCCCGGTGAAGGAGCCGGTGATCTTCGGCGTCGCGATGGGCGGGCCGAACGGGGTGTACTATTTGTCGCTCGGCGTGCTGGTGTTTGTCATCTGGGTGGCGATCAACGTGCTGCGCTCGCCGCTGGGGCGCGCGATGGTGGCGATCCGCGACAGCGAGGTTTCGGCGCAGAGCATGGGCATCAACCTGTCGTTGTACAAGACGATCGCGTTCGGGCTGTCGGCGGCGATCACCGGCCTGGCGGGGGCGTTGTTCGCGCACTACACGCGCCATCTGGCACCGGACTCGTTCGACGTGCTGCTGTCGATCCAGCTGGTGACGATCGTGTTTGTCGGCGGGCTGGGCTCGCTGCACGGGGCGATTTTCGGGGCGATGTTCATGCGCCTGCTGCCGCAGGGCATCGCCATGATCCGCGACGATCTGCCGGGCTTTCTCGGCCGCATGCCCGGGCTGGAGCCGTCGGTGTTCGGGTTGATCCTGGTGCTCTGCATCATGTTCGAGCCGGCCGGGATCAATGGGCGGTGGCGCAAGCTGAAGGTGTATTTCCTCAGCTTTCCGTTGCACAAGGCGACGGCCTTCCGGCGACAGAAAAGCTACGCCAAGTCGGAGCGCCTGCGATGAGCCTGTTCTCGGTGGCCGATCTGGGCATTCGTTTCGGCGGCATTCGTGCCGTCGAGGGCGTGAGCTTCGACGTGCAGAAGGGCGAGGTGTTCTCGATCATCGGGCCGAATGGCGCGGGCAAGACGACGATTTTTAACCTCATCAGCCGGATTTATAATCCGTCGACGGGCAAGCTGTTCTTCGACGGGGTGGATATCACGCAGACGCCGCCGCACCGGATTGCCAGCCTCGGCATTGCGCGGACGTTCCAGAATATCGAGCTGTTCGCCAATGCCTCGCTGCTGCAGAACCTGCTGATCGGGCGGCATACGCATGCCCATGTCGGGCTATTCTCGCAGCTGGCGTTCCTGCCGTCGGTGCGGCGCGCCGAGGTGGAGCATCGCAAGCGGGCGGAGGAGGTGATCGCGTTTCTCGGGCTGCAACGGCACCGCGATTCGCTGATCGCCAATTTGCCGTACGGGGTGCGCAAGGTGGTCGAGCTTGGGCGGGCGCTGTGCACGGAGCCGAAGCTGCTGCTGCTCGACGAGCCTTCCTCGGGATTGAACGCCGAGGAGACCGAGGAGATGGCGTACTGGATCGAGGACATCAAGAAGGATCTGGGCATCACCATCATCATGGTCGAGCACGACATGAAGCTGGTCAGCGCGGTGTCGGACCGGGTGATGGCGCTGAACTACGGGCGCATCCTGTCACTCGGCACGTCGGCGGAGGTGCAGAGCGACCCTGAGGTGATCCGCGCCTATATCGGAGGCGAGCCGTGAGCGAGTCCCTTCTCCGCGTCGCCAATATCGAGACGTTCTATGGGCCGATCCAGGCCATTCGCGGCGTGTCGATCGACGTGAAGCCGGGCAGCATCGTGACCGTTCTGGGCGCCAACGGGGCCGGCAAGACGACGATCCTGCGGACGATTTCGGGGGTGCTGGACCCCGAGCGCGGCGAGGTGTTTTTCGACGGGAGCAACATCGCCGGGCTGACGCCGGACCGGGTGATGCGGTCGGGAATTTGCCATTCGCCGGAGGGGCGGGAGATTTTTCCGTTCCTGTCGGTGGCCGAGAATTTGATGATGGGGTCGTTCACGCGGCGCGACCGCGACGAGGTCGCTCGCGATCTGGAGATGTGTTACGGCTATTTTCCGCGGCTGAAGGAGCGCGCGACGCAGCGGGCCGGGCAGTTGTCGGGCGGCGAGCAGCAGATGCTGGCGATCAGCCGGGCGCTGATGGGGCGGCCGAGGCTGTTGCTGCTCGATGAGCCGTCGCTCGGGCTGTCGCCGATCCTGGTCACGCAGATTTTCGAGATCGTCAAGCGCATCAACCGCGAGCGTGGCGTGGCGATTCTGCTGGTCGAGCAGAACGCGCATATCGCGCTGAAGACGGCGGATTACGGCTATGTCCTGGAGGTCGGCCGCATCGTCATGGAAGACACGTGCGCGGCGCTGATGGAGAAGGACGACATCAAGGAATTCTATCTCGGACAGAAGGATGCCGGCGTGCGCGGACAGCGGCGTTGGAAGAAGAAGAAGCTGTGGCGATGAGCATGCAAGACGCGTCCGTTGCCGCCATGGTCTGGCGGCAGATTGCGGCCCATGGGGAGAGCGTGATCCTGCGGCGCAAGGACCGCGGCATCTGGCAGGCGATCACCTGGAACGCGCTGGGTGCGCAGGCGCGGGCGATCGGGATGGCGCTGAAGCAGGCGGGGTTGCAGCCGGGCGAGGTGGCCGGGCTGCTGGCGGAGACGACGCCCGATTGGATTGCCGCCGATCTCGGTATTCTCGGCGCCGGCGGGGTGTCGCTCGGGCTGTATCCGACCGATCCGGCGGCGACGCTGGGGACGGTGCTGCGGCAGTCCGGTTGCCGGGTGCTGTTCGTCGAGAACGAGGAGCAGCTCGACAAGGCGTTGCAGGTGCGCGCTGCGTGCCTGGCGCTGGCGCGCATCGTGATCATGGACATGAAGGGGTTGCGCGAGTTCGCCGACCCGATGTGCGAGAGCCTGGCCGATTTCACGGCGCGCGGGGCGGCGGCGGATCGGGCCGCGCCGGGCGCGTGGGAGGCCGGGATCGCGGCGATCGGGGCGGCCGATGTCGCGGTGCTCGCGGCGACCGCCGGGACCGGGGAAGTGCCGCGGCTGGCGATGCTGAGCCATGGCAACATCATGACGCAGATCGTCGGGGCGGCGGCGCTGACCGGGCAGACCGACGCCGATTCGCGGATTGCGTTTCTGCCGATGAGCCAGGTGGCGGAGCGGGTGTTCGGGCTTTATGTCGCGCTGTATTGCGGCACGATCAGCAACCTCGTGGAGAGCCCGGAGACGGTGCCGGAGAATCTCGCCGAGGTCAGGCCGACGGTGATGTTCGCCATTCCGCGCATCTGGGAGAAGCTGCACGCGGCGGTCAGCGTCGGCGTGACCGGGGCGACGCGGCTGCAACGGGCGGCGTATCGCGCGGCGATGGCGCTGGCGGAGCGGCGGGTGGCGTTGCTGGCCGCGGGTGCTGCGGTTCCCGGCTGGCTGGAAATGGCCGCCGGGCTGGCGTCGTTCCTGGTGCTCAGGCCGGTGCGGCGCGCGATCGGGCTGGATCGGATCAGGCTGGCATTCGTGGGTGCGGCGCCGGTTTCGGCCGAGTTAGTGCGTTGGTATGCGGCGACGGGCATTGCGCTGCGGCAGGTGTATGGCACCAGCGAATGCGGCGGGGTGGCGGCGATCACGCCGGCGGATAAGCCGCGGGCGGATGCGGTCGGCGCGCCGGTGCCGTATGGCGAGTTGGCGTTGTCCGATGCCGGTGAGGTGCTGATCCGCGGGCCGCATGTCTGCGTGGGGCTGTGGGCGGATGGCGCGAGCCGGCCGGCGACGGACGCGCAGGGGTGGCTGCATACCGGCGATCTCGGCCGGATGGAAGGCGGGCAGCTGGTGTTGAGCGGGCGGGTTGGCGAGGCGATCGCAACCAATGGGGGCGCCGCGCTGATGCCGGCCGCGTTCGAGAATGCGTTGAAGCTGTCGCCGTTCATCGCCGACGCGATCCTGGTTGGCGGCGCGCGCGAGGGCGTCGGCTGCCTCGTTGTGCTGGAGTTTGATATGGTGGAGAAATGGGCGCAGGATCGCAACGTTCCCTTCACTTCCTCGGCCAGTCTGGCGCGGGCGCCCGAGATCCTGGCGCTGATCACGAATGAGTTGCAGGCGCGGGCGCCGACGCTCAAACTTGGCGGGTTCCGGGTGATCGGGCAGCGCATCGAGGCGGGCGATCCGGAGATGACGCCGGTGATGCGGTTGCGCCGGCATCTGATCATCGAGCGCTACCGCGACCTGATCGAGGACATACACCGCGCGGCCTGAACGCCGGAAGGTGCGCGGCGGGGCAGACCCCACAACAGCGGCGAGACAACGGGAGGGACGAATGCGTCACTTGATTCTGGCTGCGGCGTTGGCAACGGGCGTCGTGGGGGCCACCCAGGCGGCCGATCCCGTGCGCGGGGTGACCGACACCGAAATCGTCGTCGGCACGTATACCGATCTTTCGGGGGTCGCGGTCGGCTGGGGGGTCAACAACTCCAATGCCTACCGGATGGCGTTCGACGAGATCAACGCGAAGGGCGGCATTCATGGCCGCAAGATCAAGTATATCGTCGAGGACAACCAGTATCAGATCCCGCGCTCGATCCAGGCGGCGAACAAGCTGATCAACCGCGACAACGTGTTCTTCATGATCTCCAACGCCGGCACCCCGATGAACAACGCGGTGATGCCGGACCAGCTTGCGAAGAACGTGCCGAACTTCTTCCCGCTGACCTCGGCGCGCTCGATGTACGACCCGTTCCATCGGCTGAAATTCGGCCTGCTATCGTCGTACTACGATCAGATGCGCGCGCTGGTGAAATACCTGGTCGAGGTGAAGGGCAAGAAGAACCTCTGCGCGATGTCGCAGGACACCGATTTCGGCCGCGACGTCATGGAAGGCGCGCGCGATCAGTTGAAGGCGATGAACCTGGCGCTGACCGCCGAGACTGCCCACAAGCCGACCGATACCGACTTCTCCGCCTCCGCCGCCAAGCTGAAGGACGCCAAGTGCGACGCCATCCTGCTCGGCACCATCGTGCGGGACACCACGCTGGCGATGTCGGCGGCGCGCAAGATGGGCTGGGACGTGGAGTTCTACGGCCAGGTTGCGACCTATGACACCGCGGTTGCCGAAGTGCCGGGCGGCGTGACCGAGGGCTACTTCACGATGACCTCGTTCATTCTCGCCAGCGCGGACGACCCGCGCCCGGCCGTGCGCGAGTTCATCGCGAAATACCGTGCGCAGTTCGGCAAGGACCCGAACCCGGCGGCGCAGATCGGCTGGACGGGGGCGCAGGTGATGATCCTGGCGCTGCAGAACGCCGGGCGTGACCTGAACCTCGACACGCTCATCGCGGGCATGGAGAAGGTGAAGGACTACAAGGATATCTTCGGTACCACGCCGATCACTTTCGGGCCGACCAAGCACCAGGGTTCGAACCAGAGCCTGCTGGCGCAGGTCAAGGGCGGCAAGTGGATCCAGGCGGTGCAGGAGCCGCTCGGCTACTGAGGCGTTTGCCCGCGCGAGCGGGTGCCATCGGCGGCGCCGAGCGGGTGCTCTATCGGCGGCGCGGCGGGATGTCCTTCGGGATGTTCCGCCGTTGCCTTGTACGGACTGTCAGTAGGCGAGGAACGCCTGATAGGCTTCCACCATGTCCTGCACGGCCGCCTCGAAGAACAGCTTGCCATGCTCGGGCGACGACAATGACGGATCGCTCCCGATGCGCCCATCCGGGAAGCGGGTGCGGTAGTCGGTGGCTTCGAAGAATGGGGTGCTGGGGGGGGCGATTTTGGGGGTCATCTGGGCGTGTTTGATGTGGGCTTGCTGGTAGTATTGGGCGAGCGAGACTTCGGCGGCGGTGGCGTGGGCGCCGTTGGCGCCGGGGTAGAGTTGTTCGCCGAGTTTGCGGCAACGTTCGCCGGCGGACCAGAAGGTCATGCGGCATTGGACGGGGGTTTCGGCGTCGCGGAGGGAGCGGGCGGCGTAGAGCTCGTCGAAGGCGGCGGTGACGGTGGCGACGTTGCCGCCGTGGCCGTTGATGAAGAAGAATTTGCGGAAGCCGTGGAGCGCGAAGCTTTCGACGACGTCCCGCACGACGAGCATGAGGGTGCTGGGGCGCAGGGTGGCGGAGCCGGTGAAGGCGAGGTGGTGTTGGGACATGCCGTAGGCCAGGGTCGGCGCGACCGCCGCGCCGATGGTATCGCCGACGCCCTTGGCGATGAACTCGGCATCGAGGTGATCCGTCCCGATCAGGCCATTCGGCCCGTGCTGCTCGACGCTGCCGATGGGGATGATCACCCCCGCGGAGGTTCGCAGGTAATCCTCGGCTTCCTGCCAGGTCGAAAGTGCGAGTTGCATGGATCAGGTCCTATGGCTTGAGGCTGACGCCGCCGAAAGGCTGGCCGCCGAGGAAATGCAGCTTGAACCCCTCGACCTTGGTTGCAACGCCCACGAAGGCTTTGGCATCGGCGAAGAGCAGCATGGGCACCTCGTCATGGAGGATCTGCTGGGCCTGCTGATACAGCTTCGTGCGCTCCTCGACGGAGGTGACGACGTTGGCTTTCTGCACGATGTCGCTGTAGGCCTCGTTGCACCATTGCGGGATATTGCGACCGTTCTTCAACGCGCCGCAGGTGAAGCCGCCCAGCATCTGTGCCGGGTCCGGATAGTCCCAGGTGCCGCCGAGCATGCCGGCTTCGCTCTCGTTGTTGCGGGCGCGGCGGAGATATTCGCCCCACTCGTAGGTGACGATTTTCGCGGTCACGCCGATTTTGGCCCAGTCGGCCTGGATCATCTCGGCGGCGCGGCGGCCGTTCGGCATATAGGCGCGGGCAACGGGGATGGCCCAGAGATCGATGCTGAACCCGTTGGGGAAACCGGCCTCGGCGAGCAGCGCCTTGGCGCGGGCGGGGTCATAGGGGCGCGGCTTCAGCGCCGGGTTGTGCCCCCATAATGTCGGTGACACCACCGCGGCGGTCGGGGTTCCGGTGCCCTGGAACACGGCCTTGACGAGATTGTCGAGATCGACCGCGGTTGCCAGCGCCTCGCGGACACGCTTGTCGGAGAACGGCTTCTTGTCGGTCCGGAAGGAGAGATAGCCCATCGAGGCGATCGTGCTTTCCTGCACGACGACGCCCGCCGTCGTGCGCATCGCCGCCATGTCCGCCGGGTTGGGGTAGCGCGCCACCTGGCACTCCCCCGCCCGCAGCTTGGCGAAGCGCACCGCCGCATCGGGGGTGATGGAGAAGACGAGTTGATCCACCTTCGCCGCCCGCTCGGGCTGCCCATCCGTGGCGCCCCAGAAATCGGCGAACTTGCGGAAGCGGATCAGGCTATCCTTCTGGTACTGCACGAGCTGGAACGGCCCGGTTCCCAGGGGTTCGAGATCGAGCTTCTCCGGCGTTCCCGCCTTGGCCATCGCCTCGGCATACTCGGCCGAGGAAATCGCGAACGGCTGCACCGAAAGGCTGCTCAGCAGCGGCGCCAGGGGCGTGTTGAGCTCGAACACCACCGTGAGATCATCGACCTTGGTGACCGACTTGAGCGCCGGACCGATGAAGGCGCTGAACGCCAGATAGGTTCCGCCGCTGACCTTGGCGTAGCGATGCTCCTTGTCGAACATCCGCGTGAAGCTGAACACGACGTCGTCGGCGTTGAAATCGCGGGTCGGCTTGAAGGCTGCGTTGGACTGGAACTTGACGCCGGGACGCAGCTTGAAGGTGTAGCGCAGCCCGTCGTCCGAGATGGTCCAGGATTGCGCCAAAGCGGGCTTCAACCGGGAGCCGCCGATCTCCATCTCGACCAGGCGATCGGCGATCTGCTCGGAGACGTCGAACGTGGTGTTGGCGGTGCTGAGCGCCGCGTTGAGCGCGTCGGGGCTGGCTTCGGAGCAGACCACCAAAGTGTCGGCGCCGGCGACGGCGACGGAGAGTGCGAGGGCAATTGAACTGGCAAGGACGAGACGGCGGGACATGGTGGGGGGCCTCCGGCTGCGGAGGCGGGAGTGTCGGAGCAGGTGCGTGCGCGGTCAATCCCGGGGGGTGTGGATAACAGGGCAATCGCTTGAAGTAAGGCGGGGGCTTCGCCCCTCGACCCCACCAGGGGCCAAGCCCCTGGACCTTGTTGCCTGAAGGAATGGTTTGGGGTGAGAGAGGGGGCCAACGGCGGAGCAGCACATCAAGGAAGGCAAGAACGCGGTCATCTGGACACGGCTGTCCTGCACGCGGTTCGCAGCCAACGCGGTGCGGCTGCAACTACACGCCCTGGCCTACAATCTCGCCAACTTCCTCCGCGCCCTGGCGCTGCCCGAGGCGGTCAGGCACTGGTCACTGACCACGCTGCGCGACCGGCTGGTCAAGATCGGCGCCAAGATCGTCCGGCATGGCCGCTCGATCGCCTTCCAGATGGCCGAGGTCATGGTGCGGTGTGCGCTGTTCCAGCAGATCCTCGATGCCATCGCGGCTTTGCGTCCATTGCCGCCGTCCCGATGTTGATGTTCGGCGTCAGACGGGGCCGATCTGGCTGGTGGCTGGAGACGTGCGTCCCGAGGCAGGCGTGCAAGCCCAGATTTCTGCCGACACAGCGATCAACGATCAGGCGGCAAGGTTCCAGCAGTCTCGCCGGCGGGTCACCGTTGCTAAATGCCCGGTTTGGAGCTTATCGTTCCTCCGTGGCAGCCAAGGTGGCCGTCTATCGGGGGAATCCCGGAAAAGGAGGCTCTATGCCCATTCGCGTGGTTGAGCTCCATCATCCCGCCGTGCGCATCGCCGGCGATGATGCAAACCTTACCGCCAATCTCGCCTTCTATAACGGGCTTCTCGGGCTTGCCCCTGATCGTGGACGCCCAAACCTGCCGGGGGTGCCGGGTTTCTGGATCAACGTAGGTGAGATAGGGCAGATCCACTTGATCGGTGGAGCTTTGCCTTCCCCCTTCGTCAAGGCGCCGGATATGGACCCCGCGACGCCGCACGTCGCGCTTGCTGTGGCCGATATTAGCGAGGCGAAGGCTGAGTTGCAGGCACGAGGTGTCCCGTTCTGGTCGCTGATCGGCGTCGCCGGGCCACAGGCGGAACAGATTTTCCTGCACGACCCGCAGAAGAACATAATCGAATTGCACCAGGTGGACCAGTGCCGCTGCCGCGCAGTGAACCGGCTGCCGAAAGGGTAAGGCTTGCTTTTGGCCGCGAACCGCTGGTCGCCGACTGGTCGTTCCATTGTTCCGGCTGCGGCTGAAAGACGCCGAGCGTAATCCGCTACAAGATCATCCCCTGCAAGTGGGCGGGCGATCCGCTTTAAAGTCATGCGGGTCTGGGGGCGCTTGCCCCCAGCGGGTCCAGGGCGGAGCCCCATAAGCGCGAAGGTAAGGCCGGGCTCCGCCCAGACCCGCCAGGGACTTGAAGTCCCTGGACCCTCTTCCTTTAAGAAAGTGATGGGGTTCCAAGGGCCGCCGGC
>JAYTUU010000122.1:0-18786 GCA_043744375.1 Rhodospirillales bacterium
AAACGGTCTTGTGGTGATGCTGGATTGCTTCGCAAGGGCTCGCAATGACGCCTATCAGGGGAAGGATGAGTGCCGAGACCTGCAATGCCGTGCTTCACCTTGCGGGATCTCCCGGAGCATGCGGAGCAGTGCGCCGAGAAAGGTGCTGCTTGATCCTGGGATCAGGGCACCCAGCTCATATCCATCAGGAAGAACGCCTCGTTCGGGGTTGGCTGCCACTTCACTTCCTTGCGGGCGGCGAACATCATCACGTCCTGGTAGAGGGGCACGCCGGCGACGTCGTCGTGGATGATGGTGAGGGCGGTCTTGTAGCTTGCCAGCCGAACCTTTTCGTCGAGCGTGTTGCGGCCGGCGAGGAGGGCCGCGTCGAGGGCGGGGTTCTTGTATTTCGACCACTGGCTGGTCGAGTGATAGAGCGGGAACAGCACGCCGTCGGCGTCCTGGCAGCCGCAGGACCAGCGGAGGAAGCTGACGTCGCCCGCTTCCTCCGGGCGCCCCTGGCGCAGACGCAGATAGGTGCCGACATCGACCATGGCGATCTGGGCGTCGAGGCCGACATCGGCGAGCATGCCGTGGATTGCCTGCACGACGCGCTGGTCGAAGGAGGGTGCGGTCGGGAAGGTGATCTTGGTGCCTGGCGCGATGCCGGCTTCCTTCAGCAGCGCGCGCGCCTTGGCGGGATCATACTTGAAGCCGGGCAGCCCGGGCGTGTAGCCGAAATTCGCGGCCGGCATCATCTGGTCCACGGCCTTGCCGTAGCCCTTCAACAGCGCCTCGACGATCAGGTCGCGGTCGATGGCGTAGGCCACCGCCTCGCGCACGCGGCGATCGACCATCGGGCCGGTCAGCGTGTTCAGCGCGACCATCGCGACGCGCTCGACGGGGGTCCAGAGCACGCGGAGCTGGGCTTCGGTTTTCAATGCCTCGGCGTCGTCGGTCAACAGGATGCGGGTAATGTCGGAGCGGCCGGAGCGCAGATTGGCGAGCCTGGTGCTGCCGTCAGGGACCGGGCGGAATTCGACGCGGGGAAAGGGCGGGGCGCCGCGCCAGTAGCCGGGCACCGCCGCCAGTTCAGTGCGCACGCCGCGGGTGAAGCCGGTGACGCGATAGGGGCCGCTGCCGACCGGGGCCGCGTTGAAGGCCTCGTTGCCGAGCCGTTCGACGGCCGCTTTCGGCGCGATCGATAGTTTGACCAACTGTGCGAGCAGGACCGGGTAGGCCTGCTTCGTGGTCAGTTTCACCGTGTCCGGGCCGGTGACTTCGGCGGCGATGATGCTGTCGTACTGGCTCAGTTGGGGGCTCTTGAACGCGGGGTCGGTGACGCGCTTGATGCTGAAGACCACGTCCTCGGGCGTGAGCTTGGCGCCGTCGTGGAAGACGATGTCGGTGCGGAGTTTGAAGGTGACCTCGGTGTCGGACTGGTAGGTCCAGGAGGTCGCGACCTGCGGGACGATCTTGCCGAAAGAGTCGCGGGTGACGAGGTTGTCGAACACGTTGCGGTAGACGAAGTAGCTGTCGGGGTCCCATTGGACATGCGGGTCGAGCGAGGCGGGGCTGCCGACGGCGTCGACGACGAACAGGTCCCGGCCGGCCCAGGCGGGGGCGGCGGTCAGGAGCAAGGTAGCGGCAAGCGCGTGGCGGAGGAACATCGGGTACCTCGATTTTATGGTGAGGGCTGAGTGTGTCTTCCCTGCCTCCATCGCGCAAGCCAGCCAGCGCCGGCAGTCGAGGGAAGGCAAGCGCGCCTCCGGCGGCAAAGGGGCATGCCCCTTTGATCCCCGCGACTTACAGTGGCACCCTCGATCTCGCCGCATTCGCTGGCGAAGCCCAGATGCCGCACGGTCCGAGATGTCGATTGCCTGCGGCGCAAGGAGTCCGGGGGATCAAAGGGGCGTGCCCCTTTGATCCCCCGGAGGCGCGCTGCGCACGACGCCGCCGGAGGCGCGCTTGCTTTCGCTCTGAACTTATCGCGCGAGTTCGGCCACGACCTCGTCGAACGCCACGAGGAAGGCGTCGGCGTGTTCCTGTTTGAAGACCAAAGGCGGGCGGATTTTCACGGTGTTGCGGAATATGCCGGCGTTGCTGGTCAGGAAGCCCTTGTCCTTGAGGCGGTTGATCATTTCGACGGTCAGATCGACATCGGGTGTTTTGTCGGCGTCGCCCTTGACCATCTCGATGCCGATGAACAGACCCTCGCCGCGGACATCGCCGATGGCGGGCCAGTTCGCCATGCGGGCGATCAGCGCCGCTTTCAGCGTGGCGCCGACGGTGGCGACGCTTGCGGCCAGGCCTTCGTCCTCGATGTAGTTGATGACGGCCAGGCCCACGGCGGCCTGGAGCGGGCTGGACGCGAAGGTGTTGAAGTAGCGGGTCTTGGCGCGGAAGCCGTCCACCAGGGCCTTGCTGGCGGCGGTGGCGGCCAGGGGCAGGCCGTTGCCCATTGGCTTGCCGGTGACGACGATGTCCGGCTTCAGGCCTGACACTGCATAGCCCCACCACTGCCCGGTGCGGCAATAGCCGGCCTGTACTTCGTCGGCGATGACCAGTCCGCCGGCTTCGCGCACCATCGCGGAGGCACGTTCCATGAAGCCGTGTGGAATGTTCGGCAGGCCCTCATTGGCGAGGATGGAACACAGGATCAGCCCGGCAAAGCCGACGCCGCTTTCCTCCAGCCCGCGGATGGCGGCGGCCAGGCGGGCCAGATAGGCCTCGGTCAGTTCGGCTTCGCTGGCGCCGGGCGCGATCGGGCGATAGGTCTCGGGGAAGGGGATGGAGCGGACTTCGGGGACCGAATTCTGGTTCAAGGCGAGGCGCGTCAGTTTGCTGACGGCTTCGCTGTTGCCGTGATAGGTGCCGTCGGAGCAGATGATGCCGGCCTTGCCGGTGGCCATCCGCGCCATCCGCAGCGCGACCTCGATCGCCTCGGTGCCGGAGCAGCTGACGATCACGCTCTCGATCTCCGGGCCATGCAACCCGACGAGGCGTTCGCAGAACTCGATGATGCCCTCATGCAGATAGCGGCTATGGACGTTCAGCGTGCTCTGCGCCCGCGTCATCGCCTCGACCACGCGGGGGTTGGCGTGGCCGACGCAGGGCACGTTGTTGTACATGTCGATGTAGCGACGACCGGCGGGATCGTAGAGGTAGACGCCATCGCCGCGCACGAGGTGCAAGGGTTCATTGTAGAAGAGCGGGGCGCCGGCCCCCATGACCTGATCGCGGCGGGCCAATAGCTGTTGCGGTGTCATCGGATAGACTCCAACTCTCGTTCGCTGCCGATCATGCCTCGGCCTGGCGGGTCTGCGAAGGGGGTGTCCGGCGCTATGGGTTTTCGAGCGCGGTGTTCAGCGCGTGCGCCATGGCCGGCGCGTGCAGTGCCGTGATGAGGGCGAGGCGGCGCAGGAGGGCGGCCTCGGACAGGTCAAAATGGGGGTTGTCCGGCTGGGTGTGCCGATGCCAGGACGCCAGCGTCGTGCCCATGCCGATCCGGGTTGCCATCAGCAGGGGCAGCAGCGCGACCTCCTCCGGCGGGAGTGGGCGCTGTGCATGGTAGCCGGCGACCATCTGGCCGATCGCCTCGGCGAGGCCGATCTCGGGCGGTGGCAGCGAGACGGCGGCGATGGCGACGTCGAAGATGATCGATGTCAGCGAGATGTCACCGAAATCGATCACGCCGACGACGCGGTCGTGTGCCGCGGGATCGACCAGCACGTTCATGCGGTTCAGGTCGTTGTGGACGATCTGGCGGCGCAGCCGGGACATGGCGGGGGTGACCAGCGCCTCGAATTCATCGAGCAGGTCAGCGAGGGTGCCGCGCACGGCGTCATGCGGGATGGTAAAGGTGATGTCGCGCAGGCGCAGCGCGTGTTGCAGGTCCCACGCCATCTGGTGGCCTGACGCGGGATGGGTGAAGCCGGCCAACGCCGTTTGCAACCGTGCGACCGCCTGCCCATAGGCCGTCCGTTGGCTCGGCCCTGTGCGCGACTCGGAGACCGGCAGGCCGCCGACCCAGGACAGGAGCCGCACGCGTTGCCGCGCGCCCTTTGGGGCAGGCAGCACGATCTCGGCGGTTCCGTCAGGAAGGGGAATGAGCCGTGGCACGGTGAAGTCGGGGTCGGCCGTGGCGATGTGTCTGAGCGCCTGGATCTGCATGTCCGTGAAGGCGGGGTCCTCGGCGGGATTGGCGAACTTGAGCACGAACTCCTGGCCATCAGCGGCGCGCAGATGGAAGTTGCGATCACGCTCGCCGCTGAGCACCTTGGCTTGCGCGGTCAGTCCCCAGTGTTCCCGGGCGACACACTCCGCCGCCTGCGCGGACACATCGGGCGGCAGGGCAGACATGACGGTGAAAATGTCGGGTGTCGTGTTCATGAGCTACCGGGCATGAGCGGCTCACCCCCGCCTTTCTTGCGTAAGAAAGGCGGGGGCGTTGTTGCAGTCTGGCGTGCGCAGTGGCGCCCGCAGTGGCGCCCGCAGTGGCGCCCGCAGCCGAGCCGCTTTGCTGCGCGTCAGACCACCTTGTTAGATTCGTTGTCGATCAGATGCATGTTGCTCATGTCGGCGGCGAGCTTCATCGTCTGGCCGGGGTTGGCGGGGGCCAGCGGGTCGACGCGGGCGCAGACCGGTTCGCCCTTGACGAAGAAATGCACCATCGTTTCCATGCCCATTGGCTCCGTCACGTCAACCAGGGCGTCGAGATAGGCGGTGCCGGGCTTTTCGTTCTGGTGGGTTTCGGTGAGATGCTCGGGGCGCAGACCGAGCGTCATGGTTTTGCCCTTGTGGGGGCCGTAGCGGTCGACGCGCTGGGGCGGGATGGCGAGGCGGGTGCCGTCGGCGAGTTCGGCCTTGAGGCCGCCATCGTCGATCATGCGTACGGTCAGGAAGTTCATCGCCGGCGAGCCGATGAAGCCGGCGACGAAACGGGTGGCGGGGTTGTGGTAAAGCTCCTGCGGCGCGCCGACCTGCTCGATGATGCCGTGGTTCATGACGACGACGCGATCGGCCAGGGTCATCGCCTCGATCTGGTCGTGCGTGACGTAGACGGTGGTGGTGGGGACGAGCTGGTGCACCTTCTTGATCTCGGTGCGCATCTGCACGCGCAGCTTGGCGTCGAGGTTGGAGAGCGGCTCGTCGAACAGGAAGACCTTGGGGTTGCGCACGATGGCGCGGCCCATGGCGACGCGCTGGCGCTGGCCGCCGGAGAGGGCCTTGGGCTTGCGGTCGAGCAGCATGGCGATGTCGAGCATCTTGGCGGCGTCGTCGACGCGCTTCTTGATCTCGTCCTTGGGGAATTTCCGCAGCTTGAGGCCGAAGGCCATGTTGTCGAAGACGGACATGTGCGGATAGAGCGCGTAGTTCTGGAAGACCATGGCGATGTCACGGTCGCGCGGCGGCACGTCGTTGACGATCTCGCCGCCGATGGCGATGTCGCCGGAGGTGATCTCCTCGAGGCCGGCGATCATGCGCAGGGTGGTGGATTTGCCGCAGCCGGAGGGGCCCACGAGGACGACGAATTCCTCGTCGCCGATCTCGAGGTCAATGCCTTTGACCGCCTGGACGTTGCCTTCGTATGCCTTGACGACCTTGCGGATCGAAACCTGCGCCATGCCCGTCTATCCTTTGGTTGAGCCGGCGGTGAGGCCGGCGATGTAGTAGTCCATGAGGAACGTGTAAATGATCACCGGGGGTGCGGCGGCGATGAGGCAGGCGGCCATGATCAGGCCCCAGGCGAAAACGTCACCGCGGATCAGTTCACGCACGATGCCCACGGTCAAGGTGGCCTGGTCGGCGCTGTAGAGATAGGCCAGCGGGTAGAGGAAGGCGCCCCAGCCGACGGTGAAGGCGAAGATGGTCGCCGCGATGATGCCGGGCATCGCCACCGGGATGAAGATTTGAATCAGGATTTGTGGATAGCTCGCACCGTCGATCAATGCGGCTTCGTCGAGTTCCTTGGGGATCGAGCTGAAATAGCCGATCAGGATCCAGGTGCAGAATGGCACCGCCAGCGTTGGGAACAGCACCACCAGCGACCAGGTGTTGTTCAGCAGGCCCATCGAGCCGATGATCTGGAACAGTGGAATGAACAGCAGCGACGGCGGCACCAGATAGGTCAGGAACACGCCGGTCGAGATGGTCTGGGCGCCTTTGAAGCCGACGCGGGAGAGGCTGAAAGCGGCCAGAATGGCGATCGTCATGCTGATGATCACTACCAGAACGGTCACCCACAGCGAGTTGAAGAAATAGCGCCGGAACGCCTCGTTATTGATCAGCTCGACGAAGTTGTTGATCGTCGGGTCGTGCGGGTACCAGGGGTTGCCTTGCTCGGCCGAAATCTCGCCGGAAGATTTCAGGCTCGTCATGACCATGTAGAAGGGCGGCACGAGGAATATCACCACGAACATGCTGAGCGCGGTGTAGCTGCCCCACAGCGTCCACTGGTTCTGCCGGTGCAAGCTGCCGTAGCTGCGGACGGCCGCCTTGAAGCCCGTGGCGTTGGTGGCGCTCATGCCGAAACCTCCTTGTTGCGGCGGATCACGTCGCGCAGGACGAAGAAGGCGAGGGTGGCGAGAATGGGCATCATGAACAGGCTCACCGCCGCGCCGCGGGGGATGTTGTTCGATTGTATCCCTACGGCAAAGGCGAAGGTCGCGAACAAATGGGTGGAGTCCTGCGGTCCGCCGGCGGTCAGGATACGCACGATGTCGAAGTCGGCGAAGGTCACGATCAGGCTGTAGAGAACCGTTATGAGGATGATGTTGCGCATCATCGGCAGGGTGATGAAGAACAGCTTCTGCACCGCGCCGGCACCATCGATGGAGGCGGCCTCGTAGAGCTGCTCGGACACCGATTTCAGGGCCGCGAGATACATGATCATGAAGAACGGCGCGCCGAACCAGACATTGACGACGATCACCGCGATGCGGGCGTTCCAGGTGGTGCCGAGGAAGGGGATCGCCTCGAAGCCCATCCATTTCAGCGTCCAGTTGAAGGCGGAATAGGAGGGGTCGAACAGCCACCACCAGGTGAGGGTGGACAGCGCCAGCGGGATGACCCATGGGATCAGCAACAGACCGCGCCAGATGCGCTGGTTCTTGCCGCGAATGTTGTGCATCAGATGGGCGAGGATGAATCCCAGCAGCGCCTTGAGCACCACCGCGGTGATCGCGAACAGGCAGGACTGCATCACCACCAGCTGGAACGAGTCCTGTCCCAGCAGGAAGATGAAATTATCGATCCCGACGAAAGCGGTCATCTTGCGGTTCAGCATGCTCAGGTAGATCGCGTAGATCGCGGGATAGAGGTTGAGCCCGAGGATCAGCGCCAGCAACGGCCCGCACATCAACAACGCCAGGGTCGAGCGCCGGCGCGACAGCTTGCGCAGGCTCCCTGGCCGCTTTGTCGTCATTTCAACGCCGGGCGCCCTAGCTATCGCGCCGATGCTGCCGTCTGCCATCCGAATCTCCCGGGAGAGGTTGAACACCGCGCGATGGGACGGGGCGCCCCAGCCGTGCCGCCGTACGCGGCTGATGCCGCGGGGGTCATCCCGCGGCACCAGCCTTTTGTTTCGATCAGAGGAAGCCTTCCAGCTCCTTGGTCGCCCAGCCGATCACCTGCGGGATCGAGTCGCCCGATTTCAGCTTGGCGAACATCGTCGGCGCCGTGCCGCGGGTCGCGATCTGCACGGCGATTTCCGGAGGTGCCGGGGAGTGCGCGATGTGCTCAACCTGACCGCCGTGCCACTTGCGGACGGGATAGTTGTAGACCGAGCCCTCGGGCGGGCCGATCTTGTCCCACACCGGCGCGTCGATCATCTTCTGGAACGGCGGCAGGTCGTAGCCCATTACCGCCGCGCTGCGCGCCGACACGTTCTCTTCCTGCATCAGGTACTCGATCAGCTCCTTGGCGGCGGTTTTGTTCTTGGCGAACTTCCAGACGCCATAGAATTGGGAGGCATGCGGCATGAACCGGCCTTTCGGGCCGGCGGGTGCCGGAAAATGCCAGGTATCCGCCGCCACCGCCGGCGCGTCGCGCACCGCGACCGCCCAGGCCGAGGGCGGGTTCCAGATCAACGCGCTGTTGCCGGAAATCAGCGCCCGGTTGTTGGAGGCGTCATCCCAGCTTTGGGCATCGGCGGGCAGGTATTTCACCAGCTGCTGGGCATGCTCGAGCACCTGGCGCATGGCGTCGGACTTCATCTGGATCTGGCCCTTGGCATCCACCATTTCGGCACCGAAAGCGGCCATCATTGCGGCTGCGGTGTCGACGCTATCGCTGGTGGTGCCGAGGCCGATGCCGAACGGTTTGCCAGCCTTGAAACAGGCCTCGGCGGCCTTGAGGTGCGCCGCATAGGTCCATGCCTTGCCCTCCTCGGTTTCATGGGTGGCGCCGCCGGCGGGGAATGCCTTGACGATATCGAGGCCGGCGAATTCCTTCAGCATGCTGATGCGTCCGGCCGGGCCCTTGTTCTGGCTGCCCCAGCTGCACGGCACCGCCACCCAACTGCCCTTGATTTTACCGAGATAGGTGGAGGCCGGGTCGACCGCGCCGTACTTGGCGACCAGGCGACCCACCACGTCGTCCATCGGCTCCAGCTGGTCGGCCTTGTCTGGAACAAGGAAGTTGGCGAAATGGATGACGTCGTGGCCGGTCTTGGCGAGGGATTCCGCGTTCACCGTCAGGAGCGTCTGGTTGCCCTGCGAGGTGATGAAGTCGGATTTCACCTCGACCTTGTTCTTGTCGGCCCAGACGGCGATCTGCCGCTTCATTTCCACGTTGCCGGCCGGAACCCAATGGTCCCAGTTGAAAATAGAGACGCTGCCAGCGGCGCCGGCGGTGCGAATATGCACCAGCGGCAGCGCCACGGAGGCGGCTCCCAGTTTTAGCGCCTGACGGCGTGATACGCGCGATGTCGTCATATCCGTTACTTCTCCCAGAAACGCCGGGCTTCGCCGGCTGTGGTTGGAACCGTCCTATCGTCTGGCCTCACTGGACGCAAGAGAGCCATACGCAGAATTTTCGCGGATTATTCCCGCGTTCGCCAGGACAGAGTAAGGCACATGGGCGTGAGCGAAGCAACGCCAACAGCGGGTTGCGGGCGCTTATTCGCCCGAAAGTTCGCGCCGACGGCGATCCAACTCCTCGCTGTAGCGGCGCAGCGCGTATTGTTCGGTCAGCAGGCCGATCAGTCGGCCGCTTTCACGGCTGTCGACGACGGCCAGGGCATCGGCCTCGGCGTCCTCGAACATCGCGACCGCTTCCTTGATGGTCATCTGCGGAGTCAACACGATATCCTGGTAGTGCAGCAGGGCGGCGAGCGGGGCGACGTGGCCGTGCGCGGCATGCGCCTCGGCGACCAGGGCGATGCCGGCATAGCGCCCGGTGTCGTCGATGGCGACGACCCGGCTGGTGGCGCCGAGCGGCACGTCGCGGCAGAACGCGGCCAGTGTGGTGTCAGCGCGGACGGTGCGGACTTCACGGCGCATCATGCGACCGACGGTGAGGTTGCGCATCCAGCCGATATCGACGGCGCTGCGGATCGCCTCGCCGCGCAAATGGAAGCGCCAGGTGGCGAAGGAGTAGCCGAAGGTGCGGCGCACCGTGAGGGCGGAGATCGCGCTCGCGGCGAGCACGGCGACGGTGAGCGGCAGGCTGCCGGTACTTTCCAAAGCCAGGAAGGTCATTGTCAGCGGGCCGCCGACGACGGCGACGGCGAGCGCGCTCATGCCGACCAGCGCGCAGACAACGGCGGGCGTGGCGAGGTGCAATGAGAGGGCGGCGAGGCCGGCGGCGAAGAGTTTGCCGACGAGGGCGCCGAGGAAAAGCGAGGCGAAGAACAGGCCGCCGCGGAAGCCGGCGCCGAGCGAGACAGCGGAGGCGACCGATTTCAGCACGATCAGCAGGGCGATATGACCGATCCCGTAGGGTGCATCGAGACCGACCTGGAGGGCGGCGTGGCCCGATGAAAGAACTTGCGGCGAGATCAGCGCGAGCAGGGCCACGACCAGCCCGCCGATGATCGGCCGCGCCCAGCCGGGCACGCGGCTTTTGCGAAAGAGGGTCTCGGTGAGGGTGACGCCGCGCATGATCAGAATGCCGCCGAACGCACAGATCACGCCGAGGATGAGGATCGGCAGGAAGCTCACCGGGTCGATGGCGGTGGGCACGCGGATGTCGAAGCCCGCCTCGTCGGGGATCAGCAGGCGCACCACCGAGACGGCGCTGATGGCGGCGACACCGACGGGGGCCAGGGTGGCGATGGTGTAGGTGCCGATGACCAGTTCGAAGGCGTAGAAGGCGCCGGCGAGCGGGGCGTTGAAGGCCGCGGCGATGGCGCCGGCGGCGCCGCAGCCGACGAGCACGCGCAGGTCGTTGCGACGGACCCGGAACATCCGGCCGAGGCGGCTGGCGAGGGCGGCGCCGATCTGGGTGTAGCCGGCTTCGAGGCCGACGGAGGCGCCGACGCCGTTGGAGAGCATGGTCTGGCCGACGACGACGAGGCTGTCATTGACGGACATGCGGCCGCCATAGAGCGCATTCGCCTCGATCGGGTCGACGGTCTGGCGCGGCCACCAGCGGGCGACGGCGATGCCGACGACGCCGACCACGGCGCCGCCGACGACCAGGGCAAGCAGCACTTTCAGCGTCGGCACGTCGACCTGGCCGCTAAGGCGCTCGCGCGGGCCGAGGCCGAACAGCAGACGATGGATCCCATGCGAGGCGATGGTCATGGCGGTGACGCACAGGCCGGCGACGATGCCGACGACGGCCGCCAGGGCGACCAGCCAGAACTCGGAGGCGCGGACCAGGGCACGCAATGTCTGGGGTGCGTGCAGGACGATCTCGCCGAGCGCGCGGCGATTACGCGGCGCGGCCTCGCCGGTGGATTGGGGGCGGTGGCGTTTGAACAAGCGGGATCGCCACGAGCGGGATGAACCCGCCTCGCCCGGTCCGCGTCGCCAGCCAAACAGCGAAAAACTTCCCATCCCGCCGCATTGAACACCGGCCGCCACCAACGCCGCGGATATTGCGACGCCAAGTTCAGCCGGTTCCGTCCCTCAATGGACTGTTAAGGGGCGGGGAGCAACCGGGAAATAGGTGCTATGCGTCTGAGGAGTGGTTGATTACGCTTTGAGATTACAGAATTTTCAGGTTATGCCCCGATCGACGCGGGTCGCCTCGAGGTCATCGGCGACGAAGGCGCGGACCAGTTCGATCAGGCTCTCATGGCGCGTGAAGCCGAGGGCGGGGGCGCGGACCGGGTTGAAGCCGGGTGGCCAGCCGCCAACGATGCCGGCGATCACCGGGTCGGGCACGCGCTTGACGAGGGCCGAGGCGCCTTGGCGCACGGCTTCGAGGGCGGCCAGGATTTCACCAACGGTCACGCTCATGCCCGGCGGGTTGAGGCTGCGGTCGAGGCCGAGGGGGGCCGTGTCCATGCTGGCGGCGTGGATCAGCCACTCCGTCGCGCGGCGCGGGCTGGCCACCCAGACGGCGAAATCGTCGGGAACCGGCAGTTCGGTCTCCAGGCCCAGCAGCGGCTCGCGCACGATGGCGGAGAAGAAGGAACTGGCCGCTTTGTTGGGGCGGCCCGGGCGGACCATGATGGTGGGAAGGCGCAGGCAGACGGCATCGAGGAAGCCGCGGCGTGACGCGTCGGCGAGCAGCATCTCGGCCGCCGCTTTCTGTGTGCCGTAGGAATTGGCGGGGATCTGGCGGGCATCGTCGTCGAGGAATTTGCCGGGACCGCCGGAGAAGCTGGCGACGGAACTGGTGAAGACAACGCGTGGCGGCTGCTTGAGGGCCCGGCACGCGTCGATGACGGCGTCGGTGCCGCGCAGGTTGACGCGGCGGCCGAGGTCGTAGTCGGCCTCGGCGGCGGCGCTGACGACGGCGGCGAGGTGGAAGATGACGCCGGTGCCCGCGGGGATCGCAGCGGCCGGGAGGTCGGCGATGTCACCGCCGACGCAGTGCACGGGGAATGGGGCGGGCAGGGCCGCGGGGGCCGCGAGATCGAAGAGCGTCAGCGACGTGACCGGTTTGCCGCCGAGCGCCCCGGTTTCGGCGAGCTTGGCCGCCACGCGCCGCCCGAGAAATCCGCCGCCGCCAAGGATAGTGATGTTCATGCCGCCCTCCCGCATTGCTGGTGCTGGATAAGCACGCGGCGGACGTGGTGGGAAGGGGCGCGCACCAGCGGGGCAGGAACGGGGGATTTCCGCTCCGCTGGCTTGACCTTCGGCTCAGACCCGCGCCGTATCAGGCGTGGAGTTGGCCGCCCGATGGGTAGCTGGTGTTCTGGGCAACCACGCTGCGCTTGCTGCGCTTGTTGCGCTCATAGTCCCACGAGGCAACGGCGAGCGTGCTCATGAATACGGCGAAGGTTGTCAGCACCACCGCCAAATAGAAGATCTCGATCTTTGCCATTCGCTGTCCTCCTGCTTGCGTTGAAAATATCGGAGCAGGGTGGCGGCGCGTTGGCCTTGATCTGGATCAATCATCCGGCAGCATCGGGGATCAGGAAGCATTCGGGTTCAGCAAACATCGGGGCCGGCTCGCGTTGTCGGGCCGGTTGGGCCATGGTTGGTCAACGGGAGAGAACGCATGAGCGAGCAAAACGGCGGCTGGGGTGAGTTGCTGCGGGGGGAGAATGGGGCGCGCAGCCTGGTCGTCGGCGGCGGGATGGCGATGCACGCCATCAATGTGTTCATCGTCATCACGATCCTGCCCTCGGTGGTCAGCGAGATAGGGGGGCTCGAATACTTCGCCTGGAGCACGACGCTGTATGTGATCGCCTCGGTGCTTGGCGGTGGGTTCACCGGGCGGCTGATGCCACGCCTTGGCGCGCGCAATTTGTACCGGGGGGCGCTCGGGCTGTTCGCGATCGGCAGTGCGGCCTGCGCGATGGCACCGACCATGGAGGCGTTGCTGGTGGCGCGTTTCGTGCAAGGGCTCGGGGCTGGCACCTTGTCGGCGCTGTCGTACACGATGGTGCGGGCGTTGTTTCCGGAGCGGCTTTGGCCGGCGGCGATCTCGGTGATTTCGGCGTCCTGGGGTGTGGCCACGTTCGGCGGGCCGGCGGTCGGCGGGATGTTTGCCGAGTACGGCGCCTGGCGGTGGGCGTTCTGGGCGGTGTGCGCGGTGGCGCCGTGTTTGTGGCTGCTGGTCGAGCGTTCGCTGCCGCGCGATCTCGTTCGCCCGCCGCGGCCGAAGGCGGCGATGGCGTATTTCAATCTGTTCGTGCTGTGCGCGAGCGTCTTCGCGGTGTCAGTGGGCTCCGCCGCGGTCGGGACGGCCGGCAAGATGGCGGGGCTGGCGATCGCACTTTGCGGATTGGCGCTGTTCGTTCGGCTGGAGAACGGCGGTGGCAAGCGGCTGTTGCCGAAGGGGGCGTGCAAGGTCGGGCTGAAGCTGGGTGCGACGTATGCGGCCATCATGATGGCGGTGGTCGGCATCAATACCGAGATATTTGTCCCCTATTTCCTGCAGACGCTGCACGGGATGGCCCCCGTGAATGCCGGATATCTGTCGGCCTTGATGTCGGTCGGCTGGACGGCCGGTTCGATGATTGTCGCTGGCGCCTCGACGACGGCGGTGCCGCGCTGGATGCTGGCCGGACCGCTCGTGATCGCCGGCGCGCTGGCCGGGATGTTCGTGCTGATGCCGGTGGATTGGGGTGGCCTGACGCAGATCGTGCTGCTCGGAATGTGCCTGCTGGCGCAGGGGCTGGGGATCGGCATGTGCTGGCCGCATCTGTGCGCGCGGCTGTTTGTGCTCGCGCCGGAGGGGGAGAAGAACTTGGCGGCGTCCTCGCTGACCATCGTGATCATGGTCTCCAACGCGATCGGGTCTGCGCTCGCGGGCATGGTGACAAATCTGGCGGGATTGAGCACGGAGGGAGTCGCGGGCGCAGCGGCGGCGGCGTGGTGGCTGTTTGCCGTGTTCCTGCTGGCGCCGCTGCTGGCGGTGGTGTCGATCCGGCGGATTCTCGCGGTGCGCCCGGCCTGACGGCTTGCGGCGCGCGGCGGACGGGCAGACCATGCCTACATGCTGAAACCGTATCCCTTTCGCCTGTTCGTCAATCCCAATGCCGGCACGCCCGGCACCGTGGTGCTGCCAGATGGTGGCTTTCGGCGGGCGAAGGCGGAGATCGCCTCGTGGCCTGGCTACGCGGTGACGCCATTGCGGGGGTTACCCGACATAGCGCGCGGCGCCGGAGTGGCGTCGGTGCGGATCAAGGACGAGGCCGGACGGTTCGGGCTGGGCAGCTTCAAGGCGCTCGGCGGCGCCTATGCCGTGGCGCAGCTGCTCGGCGCCGAGCTGGCGCGGTGTGGCGTTGCGGATCATGCGGGATCGGTCGATCTGGTGGCGCGGCGCTACGCGGACGCGGTCCGCGCGATCACCGTCACCTGCGCGACGGATGGCAATCACGGGCGTTCGGTCGCCTGGGGGGCGGAGCGGTTCGGCTGTGGCTGCGTGATCTTCGTGCATGAGACGGTGAGCCAGGGGCGGGTGGACGCGATCGCCCGCTATGGTGCGCAAGTGCGGCGGGTCTCGGGGAATTATGACGATGCGGTGCGCGAGGCGTCCCGTGTGGCGGCGGCGGAAGGCTGGTTCGTGGTCTCCGATACGTCCTGGGAGGGCTATACCAGCGTTCCGGTCGACGTGATGCAGGGCTATCGGTTGATGGCGGACGAGGCGGTGGATCAGTGGGGCGAGGGCGCGCCGACGCATGTGTTCATCCAGGGTGGTGTCGGCGGGGTGGCGGCGGCGGTTTCGGTGCAGATGCGCGCGCGCTACGCCGTGCCGCCGGAGTTGATCGTGGCTGAACCCGATCGGGCCGCGTGCCTGCTCGCGAGTGCCGAGATGGGTGAGCCGACGGCGATTGCCGGCGATCTCGATACGCTGATGGCGGGGTTGGCCTGTGGCGAGCCGAGCCTGTTGGCGTGGCAGGAACTGGCCCGCGGTGCGGCGGCGTTCATGGCGGTGCCGGACGCAGCGGCGGTGGATTGCATGCGGCTGCTGGCGGGGGTGGGCATGGTGGCGGGCGAGTCGGGCGTGGCCGGGTTGGCGGCGCTGCTGCTGGCCACGGCGGACCCGGCGGCACGCGAGGCGCTGGGGCTGACCGCGCAGAGCGAGATACTCCTGTTCAGCACCGAGGGCGCGACTGATCCGGAATTGTACCGGACACTGGTCGGCAATGCCTGAGCGGTTCCGTTTCCGAAGCCTCCTGGGCGCTCTGGTTGCCGCAACGCTGCTGATCGGGCTGCCGGCCCGTGGGCAGGAAGCGACGGACCGCACTGCTCCGACGACACCCGGGGCTGCGACGACACCCGGGGCTGCAACGGCACCGGGGAAGGCCGCGGTCAAGAAGAACAAGACCACGGTTCGCCCGCGCTATCGCGTGATCCCGTTACCGCCTCCGCCGGCCCCGCCGCCGCCCGATGCGGTCGCGCGACTTCCTGAGACCGAGAGCTTGCCGCCGGATACGGCGGCGATTGTCGTGCCAGATGGTGCTGGGTTGCCCGATCGCCCGGCCGCCTTGCCGTTGCCGGCAGCGGTGGCGGCAACTACCCCCCTGCCCTTCCCGACGCCTCCGCCACTGCTACAGCCACCGCCACCGCCACCGCCGCCACTTCGTCCCATCCTGCCGGAGCGCCCCGCCATGTCCCAGTCGCCAAGTAATGTTTGCGTTCAGAACGCGACCATTGAGGAACTCCAGGCGGCGCTGTCGGGCGGCAAGGTGCTGGCGGTCGATCTGGTGCGTGCGTATCTGCAACGGATCGATGCCTATGACCAGGCCGGGCCGGAGCTGAATTCGGTGCGCGAGGTCAATCCCGATGCCATCACGATTGCCTCGGCGCTTGACGCTGCTCCCCCACCGCGGGGCAAGCGGCCGCCGTTGCAGGGCATACCGATCCTGCTGAAGGACAATATTGCGACCGGCGACAATCAACATACAACGGCAGGATCGCTCGCATTGGCCGACGCCTATGCGAAGCGCGACGCGACGGTTGCGGCGAAGCTGCGTGCGGCCGGGGCGGTCATACTTGGCAAGGCAAACCTGACGGAATTCGCGAATATCCTCGCGGTCGGCATGCCGAGCGGATACTCGTCGCTCGGCGGGCAGGTGCGCAATGCCTATGCCCCGGCGCTGGATGCCAAGGGCGTGCCGATCGTGCCCCCCGGCGGTTCCAGTGCGGGGTCGGCGGTGGCGGTGGCGGCGGGGTTTGCCGCCGCCTCGATCGGCACGGAAACCTCGGGATCGTTGCTGTCCCCGGCGAGCCAGAACGGCTTGGTGACGGTGAAGCCGACGGTGGGGCTGGTGAGCCGGGCCGGGATCATTCCGATTGCGGCGAGCCAGGATACCGCCGGGCCGATGACGCGCACGGTGCGGGATGCGGCGATCATTCTGGGCGTGCTCGCCGGGCCGGACCCGCTCGATCCGGCGACGGCGAAGGCGCCGAGGACGGTGGATTATCTCAAGTCACTCGACAAGGACGGCTTGAAGGGCGCGCGGATCGGCGTGCCCAGCAATCCCGCCGATCCTGGGAACGACGTGTACTGGCGACCGCTGACGCCGGCCGTGCGGGCGGTGATGGACCGGACGATCGCGGTGCTCGAAGCGCAGGGGGCGGTCATCGTGCGCGAGAATTTGCCGACCGAAGGCTGGATCGGCGGGCCGGGCACGGATATGGGCATTCTCAACCGCAATCCGGAAAGCCCTGATCTGAACAAGGTCGCGCAGCTGCCGATCGTGTTTGTCTATGAGTTGAAGCATGACATGAATGCCTATCTGCGGGACTGGGCGAAGGGGACGCGGATCCGCACGCTCGGCGACGTCATCACCTTCAACGCGGCCAATGCGGAGCGGGCGCTGCGTTTCGGGCAGGATATTTTCCTGGCCGCCGAAGGGACGCGCGGCGACTTGAAGGACATCGAGTATCTCGCGGCCCGGCAGATGGATCTGCGCGCCTCGCGCAGCAGTGGCCTCGATCTCTACATGGACGAGAACAAGCTCGATGCGGTCCTGTTTCCAGGCACCGCGGGAGCGAGCATTGCGGCGAAGGCGGGGTATCCGTCGGTGCAGGTGCCGGCGGGGTTTGTGTCCGGCGTGAACGGCCAGGAGACACCGCAATATCCGATCGGGGCGACTTTTACCGGGCGGGCCTGGAGCGAGGCGACGCTGCTGCGGCTGGCCTACGCGTTCGAGCAGGCCAGTCTGGCGCGGCGGATGCCCGCGGGGGTGCCGGCATTGACTGAAGCGTGCCGGTGATCCCGCTGCGTCCTCGCGGTTCGGCTGACGCGCACTGTGATCGCATGGTCGCGCGTATCGACGATATCAATTGGATCACCTGATGCGGGACTGCGGCGAGCGCGCCTGCCGGCATCGACCGGGGTGTGACCATGCTGCACCGTGACAGCCGGCTACTGGTTGTGCTGTTGGGCGCACTGACGGCGGTCGGCCCGTTCACGACGGACACGTATCTGCCCGCGATGCCATCCATCCGCGAGCATTTCGGTGTCGAGATGGCCGCGGTGCAGTTGACGCTCAGCATGGCGCTGCTGGGCGGCGCGATCGGCCAGTTGTTTTACGGCCCGCTGTCGGACCGTTTCGGCCGGCGGCCGGTGCTGATCGGAGGGCTGTGCGTCTATGTCGTGGCGTCCGCCGCGTGCATGTTCGCGGAGTCGATCGAGTATCTGATCGCCGCGCGTTTCTTCCAGGTGTTCGGCTCGATCTCCGCCCCGGTGCTGGCACGCGCCATGGTGCGCGACCTGCACGAGCGGGAGGCGGCGGCGCGCATGCTCGCGCTCATGGGCATCGTCAACGGCCTCGGGCCTATCCTGGCGCCGACCATCGGCGGCGTGCTGCTGGCGCAGTTCGGCTGGCGGGCGAGCTTTGTGTTCGTCACCTGCTATGGCGTGGCGTTGGCAGTGATGACAGTCGCCTTCCTGGGTGAGTCGGTGCAGACGAAGGACGCCTTCGCGCTTCATCCGGCCCGCTTGGGGCGGACGTTCCGGCAGTTGATCCAGAGCCGGACATTCCTTGGCTACACGCTGATCAACTGCTTCCTGTTCGGCGGCCTGGGGGCCTATCTCGCGGGCGTGTCGTTCGTTGTCCTCAGGGTGCTGGACGTGCCGACGCAGTACTTCGGCCTCGTGTTCGGCGCCATCATGGCGGGCAACATCACCGGCTACATCCTGTCCAGCCGGATCGTGACGCGGCTGGGCCTGGACGGGACCCTGCAGTGCGGCGTCGTCGGCGTCGCGCTGGCGGGGCTGCTGCTGGCGGGATTCGCCTGGTTCGGTGTGCATCACGTCGCAACACTCGTCGGGCCGATGATGCTCTACATGTTTTTCTTCGCCCTGGCCGGGCCGCAGGCGATCGCGGGCGCGTTGACGCCGTTCCCGCGCGCCGCCGGTACGGCGTCCTCGCTGATGGGGTTCTTTCAATCGCTGACCGGTGCGGCGGTAGGCATGGGCGTGGCGCTGAGTTTCGACGGGACGCCGAAGGCGCTGGCAAGCTTCGTCTGCCTGATGGGGATCGGGACGCTGCTTGCCTATGTCGGCATCGTCCGTCGGATTCCCGCCGAGGAACGTCGGCAGGTTCATGGCTGACGGGCGTGGGCGACGCGGCGGGTCCAGGCCGCGCACCCGCGCATTGCCGGTTGCGGGCGCTGCCACAATCCGACTAAGGGCCCGTCCGAAGATAATCGAATCGCGGAGCTGTGATTAACGCGGGTATCCGATTCCCTCGGCGCGGCAAGCATTGCTAGACCTGATCGATGATTG
>JAYTUU010000123.1:0-18752 GCA_043744375.1 Rhodospirillales bacterium
CCCCGAAGTGACGGCTGCCGTCAACGAGCAGGTGGCCAACGGCACCACGTTCTTCGTCAACAACCCGCACGGCATTAGGCTTGCAGCCGAAATCGTCGATGCGGTGCCGTGCGCCGAGATGGTGCGCTTCGTGTCGTCCGGAACCGAGGCAGATCTTTATGCGATGCGCGCTGCCCGCGCCTTTCGCAAGCGCGACAAAATCCTGAAATTCGAAGGCGGCTATCACGGCATGAGCGACTACGGGCTGATGAGCCTGGCGCCGAAGCGGCTGGCGAATTTTCCGCAGCCGGTGCCGGATACGCCGGGCATTCCGCGCAGCGTGCAGAACGAGATGGTGGTGGCACCGTTCAATGACACCGATCTGGCGGTGGCGATGATCCGTGAATATGCCGATGAGCTTGGGGGGGTGATCGTCGAGCCGTTCCAGCGCCTGCTGCCGCCGGTGCCGGGTTTCCTGGCGGCGCTGCGGGAGGTGACGGCGGAGCTCGGCATTCCGCTGATTTTCGACGAGGTGGTGACCGGGTTCCGCTTCGCCTATGGCGGCGCGCAGGAACTCTATGGGGTCACGCCGGACATCTGCACGATGGGCAAGATCATCGGCGGGGGATTTCCGCTGGCGGCGATCGGCGGGCGCGCGGATATCATGGCACTGTTCGATCGGGCGAAAGCCGGCGACGATCGGTTCATGACGCAGATCGGCACGCTGTCGGGCAATCCGATCGCCGCCGTCGCGGGGCTGGCGACGCTGGAGATCCTGCGGCGCCCCGGCGCCTATGAGAAGGTATACGCGACCGGCACGGCGCTGATGAACGGCATGACGGCGATGCTGCAGGCGGCTGATCTTCCCGGCCAGGTTGTCGGCAGCCCCGTGATGTTCGACGTTGTGTTCGCCAGCGGAGACATCCACGATTATCGGGGCATGCAGCGGGGCGATGTGGAGATGCAGAAGCGGTTCAATACCGTGATGCGCGCACACGGTATTCTCAAGGGCGATGGCAAGATCTACGTCTCGCTCGCCCATACCGATGCCGACGTGAAGCAGGCGCTGGAGGCGTTCGCGGCGGCGGTTGCGGCGGAGGTCGCGCTACGGGCGAAAAAGTGAGGGGGTGGTGGAGCCAAGCGGGATCGAACCGCTGACCTCCTGAATGCCATTCAGGCGCTCTCCCAGCTGAGCTATGGCCCCACACTTCCGCCAGCTTCGCGTCGGGTCGCGAAGAGGGGCGCATATAGCCGTCCGCCGAGGGATGATCAAGGGGCGGATTCGCATGGGCGACGTGAGCGGCCCGCGCTCACATCCGCCCGCGCTCACATCCGCCCGCGCTCACATTCGCACAGTGAACGCGGCCTCGGTGTTGGCGCGCAGGTCGGCTACTGAAATCCCGGGCGCGGTTTCGATCAGCACCGTGCCACCGCCGCGGCGGTCGATCTCGAAAACGCCGAGGTCGGTGATCACCATGTCGACCACCCCGGCGCCGGTCAGCGGCAGGGTGCAGCGCTTGAGCAGCTTCGGTTTGCCGCCAGCCAGATGCTCCATCAGCACGACGACGCGCTTGACGCCAGCCACCAGGTCCATCGCGCCGCCCATGCCTTTGACCATCTTGCCGGGGATCATCCAGTTGGCGAGATCGCCGTTTTCCGCCACTTGCAGGGCGCCGAGGATGGAAAGATTGATGTGGCCGCCGCGCACCATGGCGAAGCTGGCGGCGCTGTCGAAGAAGCTGGTGGTGGGGATTTGCGTGACGGTCTGCTTGCCGGCGTTGATGAGGTCGGCGTCCTCCTCGCCCTCCCAGGGGAAGGCGCCCATGCCGAGCATGCCGTTCTCGCTGTGCAGCTGCACGGAGATGCCCTCGGGGATGTGGTTGGCGACCAGCGTGGGGATGCCGATGCCGAGATTGACGTAGAAGCCGTCCTCGATTTCGCGGGCGGCGCGGGCGGCCATTTCGTCGCGTGTCCAGGGCATGATCTTGCTTTCTATCAAGAGGAAGAACGCTCGCGCTGCGCTGCCGCATTCAGTTAGAACGCTCGCGCTGCGCTGCCGCTCAGGCGGCACGCTTGCGCACGGTGCGTTGCTCGATACGCTTCTCGACGTGATCGAGGGTGACGATGCGCTTGACGAAAATGCCGGGGGTGATGATGTGGTCGGGATCGATCTCACCGGCGGGAACCAGATGCTCGACCTCGACGACGGTGATTTTCGCCGCGGTGGCCATCATCGGATTGAAATTGCGCGCGGTTTTCCGATAGACGAGGTTGCCCTCGGTATCCGCCTTCCAGGCGTGGATGACGGCGAGGTCAGCGAGCAGGCCGGTTTCCATCACGTAGCGCTCGCCGTTGAATTCGCGGACTTCCTTGCCCTCGGCGATCTGCGTGCCGACGCCGGTTTTGGTGAAAAAGGCGGGAATGCCGGCGCCGCCGGCGCGGATGCGCTCGGCGAGAGTGCCCTGCGGGTTGAACTCGATTTCGAGCTCGCCAGCGAGGTACTGGCGGGCGAAAGTGGCGTTCTCGCCGACATAGGAGCTGATCATCTTGCGCACCTGGCGGGTTTGCAGCAGCAGGCCGAGGCCGCCATCGTCGACGCCGGCATTGTTGCTGATGAAGGTTAAATCCTTCACGCCCGACCGCTTGATCGCCTCGATGAGCGCGGAGGGAATGCCGCACAGGCCGAAACCGCCGGCCATGATGGTCATGCCGTCCCGCAGCAGATCGGCGAGCGCCGTTGTCGCGTCCTTGTAAAGCTTGTTCACCGCCATCGCGCGCCTCCTGGGGTTGCGCGCCTCCTGTGCCACCGGCCTACGCGGGACGCAAGCAATGGCTCCGCCGGCAAGCCCGCGTCAGGCGCGCGCTTGCGTGCCGAAAGCGGCTGGGGGGCGGAGCCTAGATTGTCTCGCCTTAACCGCGGCTGCCGAAAATGGCGGTGCCGATGCGAACATGGGTGGCGCCGTGGGCGATGGCGGTTTCGAAATCGCCGGACATGCCCATCGAGACGACGGCGAGGCCGTGGCGAGCGGCGCGGTCGGCGAGCCAGTCGAAATGGGGGGCGGGGTCGGCGTCGGCGGGGGGGATGCACATCAGGCCGGTCAGCGCGGTGCCGAAGCGGGCGCGGCAGGCCTGGATGAAGTCGTCGGTTTCGGCGCGGGGAATGCCGGATTTCTGTGCTTCGTCGCCGATATTGACCTGGATCAGCAGGTCTGGCGTGCGGCCTTCGCGGGCGATGGCGTCGGCGATGGCGTCGGCCAGGCGGGGGCGATCGAGGGTCTCGATGACGTCGGCGACGCGGACGGCATCGCGGGCCTTGTTGGTTTGCAGGCCGCCGATGATGTGCAGGCGCATGGCGGGGTGGTCGGCACGCAGAAGCGGGAATTTCTCGGCCGCTTCCTGCACCCGGTTTTCACCAAAGAGCCGTTGCCCGGCGGTCAGCGCGGCGATGACGGCGGCGGCGGGGTGAGTTTTCGAGACGGCGACGAGGGAGATGTCGGCGGCGGCGCGGCCAGCGTGGGCGGCGGCCGTGGCGATGCGGTCCTGGATGATCAGGAGATTGGCTACGACGTTGCTAGCTGCGACGTTGCTATAGGTATCGTCCATATCGTTTATCGGCGCCCTGTTCCGGAGGAATGCATGGACCATAGGCTTGTCGCATGGGGCCGTCAGGTCAAGGGTGTGGAGGGCAAGGGTGGATTGCCACCGTTGTGGCTGTTCACCGACGCGTTGCGCCTGCCGGACCCTTGCGCGGCGGTGGCGCGGCTGCCGCGTGGGTTGTGCGGAGTGGTGTTGCGGCATGACGCCGTGCCTGGGCGCCGGGAATTGGGATGGCGGTTGCGCGCGATCTGCCGGGCGCGGCGGCTGGTGCTGGTGGTGGCGGGGGACTGGCGGCTGGCGGCGGCGCTGGGGGCGGGGGTGCATTTGCGCGGCGGGCGGCGGCTGGCGGGGATGTGGCGTGGCGGGCTGGTGACGAGTTCGGCGCATGGGGTGGTGGAGTTGCGGCGGGCGGCGCGGGGGGGGGCGGGATTGGTGTTTCTGTCGCCGGCGTTCGCCACGGCGAGCCATCCGGAGGCCGCAAGCCTCGGCCCCTCGCGTTGGGCAGCGATGGCGCGTGGGGCGCGGGTGCCGGTGGCGGCGCTGGGTGGGGTGGATGGGCAGAGCGTGCGGCGGCTGCCGCGGCGGCTGTGTGTTGGGGTGGGGGCGATCGGGGCGCTGGGGTAGGGTTTGTGGCGAAATAGCCACAGTGTTTCAGAAATACCATGTGAGGGTCGTTTCTGCGGTTGCCGGCCACGCGAAACCCCGCCAATACTCTGGGACAGCCCGGCTACCCTGCCCGTTGGGGGATGTTCTCGCAAAGCTCGCGGGAGGATCCGGTGGGAAACGGGGCGGGGCTGGGAAACATGGAGGATAGCATGCGTAATTATCTTTTGGCCACGGTCGCGGCGCTGAGCTTTGCAGCGGCCGGGACGGCTCAGGCGGCACGCTTCGCCGAGACTGACGCCACTCGTGACTCGTCGGCGTTCAGCGCGCTCCAGGGCAAGCCGGCTCCGGGCAAAGTCATCGTTCGCGTTGGCGGCAACGTGTGGGTTGACGTCGGCGCTGCCGGCGGCACTCTCTACAAGTCGTCCACCAACGGCGCGAAGCAGCAGAACTTCGGCATGATGGGCGGTATGCGCCTGTATTTCGGCGTTGACGGCCAGCTCGCCAACGGCCTGCTCTATGGTGCCAACGTCGAGACGCGCACGAACAGCGTCGCCGCCGTCGGCGCCGGCGCCAGCGGCAACTCGACCGCCAACACCCTGTATGCCCGTCGCGCCTACCTGTACGTGAGCGGCCCCAGCTGGGGCCTCGTGCGCATGGGCCAGGGCGATGGCCCGATGTCCCTGTTTACTGGCAACACGACGGGCGAGTTCTTCTCGACCGGCGGTTGGGACGGCGACGCGCCCGGCCTGCTCGGCAACGCCGGGCTCGCATGGCCGTTCCCGGTTGTTGGCAACGAATACACCAGCAACAAGATCACCTATGTGTCGCCGGTGTTCGGCGGCTTCACGGTGGGCTTGAGCTACGCGCCGTCGCAGGACACCCTGACGGGTGGCACCGGCTCCAGCGCGAACCTCGGCGGCACAAGCACGCAGTCGGCTTCGACGTTGGCTAGCGACTTCGCTCGTCCGCGCAACACGGTTGAACTCGGCCTGCGCTACTCGGGCAAGCTCGGCCCGGTCGACACCTATGCCGTGCTCGGTTACTCGATGAGCGGCAAGGTTGACAACGTGAGCGGCGCCGGTACGCAGTTCAACAACCTCAGCGTGATCGATGGCGGCGTGGCGCTTAACATCGCCGGCTTCCAGCCGTTCGCTCACATCACGACGGGCAAGATGAACGGCGCCTACACGCTTCAGCAGAAGCTGGGCACCCGCTCGAAGGACGGTTTGGCCTGGACCGCTGGTGCGGCTTACGGCCAAGGCCCGTGGATTGTCGGCGCGAGCTACTACTCGTTCGACAGCCAGGGCAGCGCGGCCGGCACGGGTAACCGTCAGGAGCGCGGCTTCCACGTTGGTGGCAACTACACCGTCACCAATGGCTTGGATGTGTATGCCGACGCCATCACTGGTACCCGCAAGCAGGCCGGTTTCAACTTCGAAGCCGGTGCGGCTGGTGCGGCTCGCAACACGGTGAACTCCACCGCGTTCACCGTGACCACGCAGGTTCGCTGGTAACCCCAGGGTTCCGACGTTCGATGGAAGACGGCGGGGTGAAAACCCCGCCGTTTTCTTTTGTACCGCGCCAATCCACGGTGGACCCTTGGCGATGCCGAAGCCGCGTTGTAGAGAAGCGGCTTGGTGGAGACGCCATCAAAATCGTAGGCAGGCTCGCCTCGGAACCAGCGGAGTAGTTTGGATGTGGCAAGGCTTGTTTGACCGCGCGCAACGCGAGAAATCGCTCGGGATCCTGCTTGGAGTGATGTTGCTCACGGGGTGCGGCGGCGCCAACGTCAAACCTACTCAGAATTCCGACTTCAACGATCCGCGGCTGATCAAGCCGGATGGCGGCATTTCCGGCGGCGGCGGGGTGATTTTCGGCAATCGCGCACCGGCCCAGGATGGCGGGTCAGCCATCGGGGTGAACGCATTCCTGTGGCGGAGCTCGCTCGACACGCTGTCGTTCATGCCGCTGACCTCGGCCGACCCGTTCGGCGGGGTGATTATCACCGACTGGTACCAGCCGGTCCCCGGCTCGGGCGAGCGGTTCAAGGCGACGGCGTATATCCTCGGCCGGCAGTTGCGCGCCGATGGGCTGAAGCTGGCGATCTTCCGGCAGGTGCTGCAAGGCGGCCACTGGACGGACGCACCGGTTGCGCCGGCGACGGTGACGGAAATCGAGAACAAGATACTCGCCCGCGCGCGCGAGTTGCGCGCTGAGGTGGCTGGGAGTTAAGGGCAAGCAAGGCTCCGCCTTGCTTGTGCCTTACCTTGCGGATCAGCCGCTGCGGTCGTGCGGCCAGGTCTGATCCATCGTGAGGGCGGCCATGGCGGCATTGCGGCCGACGGGGCGGGCGGGGACACCGACGACGGTGGTGAAGGGGGCGACGTCGTCGAGGACGATGCTGCCCGCGCCGACTTTCGCGCCTTCGCCGATTTCGATGTTGCCGAGAATTTTAGCGCCCGCGCCGATGAGCACGCCGCGGCGCACCTTGGGGTGGCGGTCGCCGCAGGCTTTGCCCGTGCCGCCGAGGGTGACTTCCTGGAGCATGGAGACGTCGTCTTCGACCACCGCCGTTTCGCCGATGACGACACTGGTGCCGTGGTCGATCATGATGCCGCGCCCCAGGCGGGCGGCGGGGTGGAAATCGGCGGCGAAGACTTCGGAGATCCGGCTTTGCATGTGGCGGGCGAGGTGGATGCGTCCACCGCGCCAGAGCCAGTGGCTGATGCGGTGGGCCTGCACGGACTGGAAGCCTTTGTAGTAGAGCAGCGGCGTCAGCAGGTCGGCGGTCGAGGGGTCGCGGTCGCGGATGGCCAGCAGGTCGGCCGCGGTGGCGGCGATGATGTCCGGCTCGTCTTCCATGGCGTCGCCGATCAGGCCGGCCAGGGTGAGGCGGTCGATGCCATCATCGGCGAGTTTGCGGGCGAGCAGGCAGGCAAGTGCGGCGCCGAGGCCGGCGTGCGGGGTGACGAGCACGTTGATGACGCGGGCCATCAGGCGGTCATTGCCGACGGCGGCGGCGGCTTCGCGCTGGATGGTGGCCCATACCGCATCGGCCTCCGGGACGGAGACGTTGCGCACGCCACAGACGAGTTCGGACATGGTGGTTTCCCCTGTTCGGTTAGACGTGGAAACTCTCACCGCAGCCGCAGCGGCCTTTTTCGTTCGGGTTGGTGAAGGTGAAGCCGGAGGTGAGGGCCTTCACCTCGTAGTCCATGGTGGTGCCGATGAGGAACAGGCTGGCTTTGCGATCGACCAGGACGGTGATGTCATTGTCGGTGACGATTTCATCGCCGGGGCCGGGTTCGGGCGTCCAGCTCATGTCGTAGGCGAGGCCGGAGCAGCCTTTGGTGTTGACGGAGATGCGCAGTTTCATGCCGTTCTGACCGGTGGCGTAGAGCGCACGCAGGCGTTCAGCAGCGCCGTCGGTGAGGCGCATCAGCGGCGGCAGGGCGCGGCGTGGGCGGGTCGGCGTCGTGGTGGTGGACATTGTCGTTGCCCCTTTGCTGGTCAAAACATGTTCAACGCGAGCCTGGAGTCTTCGGTCATGCGGCTCTGGTCCCATGGCGGGTCCCAGACGACTTCGACGTCGCAGGTGGCGACGCCGGGGAGTGCGAGGATGGCGTCGCGGACCTGCTCGGGCAGCTCCTGCGCGCTTGGGCAGCCGGGGGCGGTGAGGGTCATTTCTACCTTCACCTGGCCGGCGTCGTTGATGTCGATGGCGTAGATCAGGCCGAGTTCGTAGATGTTGACCGGGATTTCCGGATCGTAGACGGTGGCGCAGGCGGCGATCAGGTCGTCCTCGCTGGGCGGGGCCTCGCGCACGCCGTCGGGAGTCCAGGTGCCCACGTTGGTGGCGGGTGGGGTCGCGGCGGCGTCGTCCATTTTGTCCTCACTCACTGGTTGCGGCCTTGGTGCCGTCGAGCGCCGCGATCAACGCATGCCACGGCAGGGTCGCGCATTTCACCCGTGACGGGTATTCGTGCACGGCGGCCAGCGGCAGCATCGGCGCCAATGCGGCGGCGCATTCAGTGCATGTGCCGGTCTGTGCCAGCGTGCGGAACGCGGCGAACAGGCGTTTGGTGTCCTCGGCCGTGTGGCCGGCGACCGCCTCGACCATCAGATCGGCGGCGGCTTTGCTGATCTCGCAGCCCCGCGCGTCGAACCCGGTGGCGGCGATGGTGCCGCCGGGGCCGTATTTCACCCAGACCTGGACGCGATCGCCGCACATCGGATTGTCGCCGTTGGCGGTGGCATCGAAGGTGTCGAGCGGGCGCATGTGGAGTGGGCGGCGGCCGCGCTCGATGATGGTGGCGTTGTAGAGGTCGCGGACGTCTTCGAACATTATTTGAAGAACTCCCGCACTTTGGTCAGCGCCTCGGCGAGGACGTCGATTTCCGCGGCAGTGGTGTAGATGCCGAAGCTGGCGCGCGCGGTGCTTTCGAGGCCGAGACGGTGCATCAGCGGCTCGGCACAGTGGTGGCCGGCGCGCACGGCGATGCCGGCGCGGTCGAGCAGGGTGGCGACATCGTGCGCGTGGGCGCGATCGAGGGTGAAGCTGATGACGCCGCCGCGATCCTGGGCGCGGCCGATGACGGTGATGCCCTCGATGGCGGACATGCGGGCGAGGGCGTGGTCGGTGAGCGCGGCTTCGTGGGCGGCGATGGCGGGGTAGCCGATGGCTTCGACAAAATCGATGGCGGCCTTGAGGCCGATGCCCTCGATGATCGCGGGGGTGCCGGCCTCGAACTTGTGCGGCACTTCGGCCCAGGTGCTGCGCTCGTAGGTGACGGAGGAGATCATGTCGCCGCCGCCCATCCATGGCGGCATGGCGTCGAGCAGTTCGCGCTTGCCGTAGAGCACGCCGATGCCGGTGGGACCGTAGAGCTTGTGGCCAGTGAAGACGAAGAAATCGGCGTCGAGCGCCTGCACGTCGATGCGGCGGTGGACGATGGATTGCGAGCCGTCGAGCAGCACGCGGGCCCCGTGCGCGTGGGCGATCTGGATGATCCGCTCGGCCGGGGTGTAGCTGCCGAGCACGTTGGACATGTGGGTGATCGCGACCAGGCCGACCTTGCCGTCGGCGAAGAGTGCCTCATAGGCGGGCATGTCGAGTTCGCCGGCATCGGTGATGGGGGCGATGCGCAGTTCGGTGCCGTGGGCGTCGCGCAGCATCTGCCAGGGGACGATGTTGGAGTGGTGCTCCATGGCGGAGATGACGACGGCTTGTCCCGGCCTGAGAATGCCGCGGCCGTAGCTGTGGGCAACGAGGTTGATGCCCTCGGTGCTGTTGCGCACGAAGACGATCTCGTGGCGGTCGGCGGCGTTCAGCAGGCGGGCGGCGGCGTCGCGGGTGGCCTCATAGGCCTCGGTGGTGCGCTCGCTCATCCAGTGCAGGCCGCGATGGATGTTCGCGTATTGGGTCTCCATCGCGCCGACCATGGCGGCGATGACGGCACGCGGCTTTTGCGCGGAGGCGGCGCTGTCGAGGAAGACGAGGTCCTTGCCGCGGATTTTCTGCGCCAGGATAGGGAATTCGGCGCGGATGCGGGCGCTGTCGAAGGTGCTGGTGACATGGTTCATGCGGCGCGTCTTTCCCACCATGCGGCGATGGCTGCTTCCATTGCTGCCCGTGCGCCGTCATGGGCGATCGGGTCGAGCGCCTCGGACAGGAAGGCGCGGACGAGCATGTTGCGCGCTTCGTCGGCGGGGATGCCGCGGCTGCGCAGATAGAACAGCTGGCCGGCATCGAGTTCGCCGATGGTGGCGCCGTGGCTGCATTTCACGTCGTCGGCGTAGATTTCGAGCTGCGGCTTGCAGTTGATCTCGGCGTCGCGCGAGAGCAGCAGGGTCTGGTTCATCTGGTAGCCGTCGGTTTTCTGGGCGATCCGGGAAACCTCGATCTTGCCCTGGAAGACGCCGCGGGCGCGGCCGGTGAGCACGTTCTTCACCGTCTGCCGGCTTGCCGTGGCGGGCGCGTCATGGGCGACGATGGTGGTGAAATCGCCGTGCTGGGTGCCGCCGAGGAGTTGCGCCGCGTTCAAGTGCGCCATGGCATTTTCGCCGCCGAGACGGGCATGCACTTCCATCCGTGCCAGACGCCCGCCGAGCGCCAGGGAAAAACTGTCATAAATGCCGCGGGCTGCGACATCGGCGTAGACGGTGGAGAGATGGAACGCGCCTTCGGCCTCCTGCTGCATGCGCAGATGGATCAGGGTGGCGTCGGCGGCGATGGTGGCGGACAGCACGGGATTGTTGAAATAGACGCCGGCGCCGAGGTTGACCTCGAGCAGAGTGAGGGCCGCGCCGACTTCGACGGTGATGGTATGGCGCGGATGGAAGGCCACGGGGCCTGCCTGAATGCCGCTGCCGATGCTGACCAGCATCACCAGGCCCGCGTCGGTGCCGGCGGGAACCGTGATGGTGGCGCCGTCTTCGGCGAGCATGGTGTTCAGTGCGACGAGCTTATCGTCCAGGGTGGAGAGCGTGCCAAATTCGGGCACCCCCGTGCGGACGCGGGCAGTGGCTGGCACGGAGGAGAGGTCGCTGCGGAAACGGCCGTCGACGAACACGAGACGCGGCGCGTCGATCGGCGGCAGTTGGGCGAGCAGGTCGGCGCAGTCGCCGGCAAGTGGGAGCGCTTCCTGGAAGGCGACGTCGGTGAGGGGACGCAGGAAGGTGTAGCGCCAGGCCTCCTCGCGCGGGCCGGGCAGGCCCTGGCGTGCGAAGGCTTCGGCGGCGGCTTCGCGCAACACGGCATCACCGCGCACACGGTCCTTCAGGCCCGCATAGCGCGCGAGGAAGGCGTTGGCGCCGGCCGATTTCGTCACCGCGTTCACGCTGCCTCCGCCACCACCGAGGCATAGCCGTGGGCTTCGAGCGCGTGTGCCAGTTCCGGCCCGCCGGAGCGGACGATGCGGCCGCCAGCCAGCACGTGCACGCGTTCGGGGACGATGTGGTCGAGCAGGCGCTGGTAATGGGTGATGACCAGGGTGGAGAAGCCGGGACCGCGCAGGGCGTTGACGCCATCGGCGACGATCTTGAGGGCGTCGATGTCCAGCCCGCTATCGGTCTCGTCGAGAATGGCGAGTTTCGGGCGCAGGATGGCCATCTGCAGTACTTCGTTGCGCTTCTTCTCGCCGCCGGAGAAGCCGACATTGACGTTGCGCTTGAGCATGTCATCGGCCATCGAGAGCCGCTTGATCTCGGCGCGGGCAAGTTTGAGGAACTGCACGGCGTCAAGCTCCGCCTCGCCGCGGGCGCGGCGCTGGGCGTTCAGCGCGGTGCGCAGGAAATTCGCATTGCCGACGCCCGGCAACTCGACCGGATACTGGAAGGCGAGGAACACGCCGGCGGCGGCGCGTTGTTCGGGCTCCATATCCAGCAGGTCATGGCCGTCGAACGTGGCGGTGCCGGCGGTGACCTCGTAGCCCTCGCGCCCGGCGAGGACGTAGGACAGCGTTGATTTGCCGGAGCCGTTCGGCCCCATGATGGCGTGCACTTCGCCGGTGGGCACGACGAGGTCGATCCCCTGCAGGATCTCCTTGTCCGCAATGCCGGCGCGTAGTCCCTTGATCTCAAGCATCGTCTGTTCCTTCAGCCCACCGAGCCTTCGAGGCTCACGGCGAGCAGCTTTTGTGCCTCGACCGCGAACTCCATCGGCAATTCCTTCAACACGTCCCGGCAGAAGCCGTTGACGATCATGCCCACCGCGTCCTCCTGCGTCAGCCCGCGGCTGCGGCAATAGAACAGCTGGTCCTCGTCGATCTTCGAGGTGGTGGCTTCGTGTTCGGTCCGCGCTGTCGGGTTGCGGCTTTCGATATAGGGCACCGTGTGGGCGCCGCACTGGTCGCCGATCAGCAGGGAGTCGCACTGGGTGAAGTTGCGCGCGCCGTCGGCGTTTTTGCCGATCCGCACCAGGCCGCGATAGGTGTTGTCGCTGCGGCCGGCGCTGATGCCCTTCGAGACGATCGTGCTTTTCGTGTTCTTGCCGATATGGATCATTTTCGTGCCGGTATCGGCCTGCTGGCGATTGGTAGTGACGGCAACCGAATAGAATTCCCCGATGCTGTCATCGCCTTGCAGGATGCAGGACGGGTATTTCCAGGTGATCGCGGACCCGGTTTCGACCTGCGTCCAGGAGATCTTGCTGCGTGCGCCGCGGCAGGCGCCGCGCTTGGTGACGAAGTTGTAGATGCCGCCGCGGCCGTCGGCGTCGCCGGGATACCAGTTCTGCACCGTCGAATACTTGATGGTCGCGTCGGTCATGGCGACGAGTTCGACGACGGCGGCGTGCAACTGGTTCTCGTCGCGCTGCGGCGCGGTGCAGCCTTCGAGGTAGGAAACGTAGCCGCCATCCTCGACGATGATCAGCGTGCGCTCGAACTGCCCGGTGTTGCGCGCGTTGATGCGGAAATAGGTGGACAACTCCATCGGGCAGCGCACGCCCTTGGGGATGAAGACGAAACTGCCATCGGTGAACACGGCGGAATTGAGCGCGGCGAAATAATTGTCGCCGACCGGGACGACGCTGCCGAGATAGGCGCGGACGAGTTCGGGGTGCTCCTGCACGGCCTCGCTGATCGGGCAAAAGATGACGCCGGATTTTGCCAGCGTTGAGCGGAACGTGGTCGCGACCGACACGCTGTCAAACACCGCATCGACGGCGATCGGCGGGCGCTCGCCTTCCTCCGGCTCGACACCGGCGAGGATGGCGCGCTCCTTGAGGGGGATGCCGAGTTTCTCGTACATCGCCAGCAATTCGGGATCCACCTCGTCGAGGCTTTTCGGCCCCGGCTTCCTCTTCGGGGCGGCGTAATAGTGGAGATCCTGGTAGTCGATCGGTGGGTGATGGATTTTCGCCCAGTCCGGTTCGTCAAGCTTCAACCACAGCGCGAATGCCTTCAGGCGCCATTCGAGCAGCCATTCCGGTTCGTTCTTGCGCGCGGAGATCAGGCGAACGATATCCTCGTTCAGGCCCTTCGGCGCCATATCCATTTCGATATCGGTGGAAAATCCCCACTTGTAGCCACCCTCGGTGATGGCTTGCACGGTATCGAGCGTCTCAGCGACGGCGGCCATGGGTCGGCTTCCTATTCTGCTGCAGCGACGGGGGCGGCGAGATGCGCCGGGAGGCGGAAGGCAAGCGGCACGGAGGCCGCACGCATGTCGGCGAGCGTGATGCCGGACAGGGCGGTGTAAATGGCGTCGTTGACACGGTCCCAGCGGCCTTTGACCGCGCAGATGCTTTGCACGTCGCAGCCGCCCAGGCCGCCATCGACGCAGGCCGTCAGGGCGATCGGGCCATCGATGGCGGCGATGACGGCGGCCACGGTGATCGCATCGAGGGTGCGGGACAGCCGGTAGCCGCCGCGGGCGCCACGCTGTGACGTGACCATCGCTGCACCGGCGAGCGCCTTCAGAACCTTGGCAACGGTGGGTTCGGGTACGCCGGTCGCCGCCGCGATGCCTGGCGAGGTCTGCACGCAGGTCTCGCCGGCGCGCTGGCAATCGCCGAGCCGGATCAACACCACCACCGCATAATCAGTCAGTTTGGAAAGCCTGAGCATGATGCGCGCACCCTAATAGGACCTGCACAGTCCTGATTAGGAAATGGACCATCGGTGCCACAACGTCAAGGCCGGGGGTGCAGGAAAACCGCGCCGAGCCCCCGGCTTGGCGGGTATCAGGTATTCATCGCGTCGAAGAAATCCTGGTTGGTCTTGCTGTATTTCAGCTTGTCCAGCAGGAAATCCATCGAATCCATCGGGCCCATCGGGTTGAGGATGCGGCGCAGCACCCACATTTTCGACAGAGTGCCGCGATCGACCAGCAGTTCTTCCTTGCGGGTGCCGGACTTGGTGATGTCGATAGCCGGGAAGGTGCGCTTGTCCGAGAGTTTGCGGTCGAGAATGATCTCGGAATTGCCGGTGCCCTTGAACTCCTCGAAGATCACCTCGTCCATGCGGCTGCCCGTGTCGATGAGGGCCGTGGCGATGATGGTCAGCGAGCCGCCTTCTTCCACGTTGCGCGCAGCACCCAGAAAACGTTTGGGGCGCTGCAGTGCATTCGAGTCAACACCACCGGTCAGCACCTTACCCGATGAGGGCACCACATTGTTGTAGGCGCGCGCGAGCCGTGTGATGGAGTCGAGCAGAATGACCACGTCCTTCTTCAGTTCCACCAGGCGCTTGGCGCGTTCTATGACCATCTCGGCCACGTGCACGTGGCGCGCCGCCGGCTCATCGAAGGTCGAGGCAATCACCTCGCCCTTGACGGTGCGCTGCATCTCGGTCACTTCCTCGGGGCGTTCGTCCACCAGCAGCACCATCATGTGGATTTCCGGGTAGTTCGCGGCGATGGCGTGTGCCATGTGCTGCATCATCACCGTCTTGCCGCTTTTGGGCGGTGCCACCAGCAGTGCGCGTTGGCCTTTGCCGATGGGCGCAATGATATCGATGATGCGGCCCGTGATGTTCTCTTCGCCCTTGAACGCGTCGCGCTCGAGTTTCATCTGCTCCTTGGGGAACAGCGGCGTCAGGTTCTCGAACATCACCTTGTGCTTGTTCTGTTCGGGCGGGCCGTCATTCACCTTGTCCAGCTTGGTCAGCGCGAAGTAACGCTCGCCGTCCTTCGGCGTCCTGACCTCGCCTTCGATCATGTCGCCCGTGTGCAGATTGAAGCGACGCACCTGGCTGGGCGAGATGTAGATGTCGTCGGTGGAGGCCGTATAGCTGGTGTCCGGGCTGCGCAGGAAGCCGAAGCCGTCCGGCAGGATTTCCAGCACGCCGTCGGCGAACACCTGTTCGCCGGCACGGGCTCGCTTCTTGATGATCGCGAACATCAGCTCCTGCTTGCGCATCCGGCCGGTGTTTTCGATCTCGAGCTCTTCGGCTTGCTTCAGGACTTCAGACACGTGCAGTGCCTTGAGTTCGTTTAAGTGCATGGAGTTACCCCTTGCGGAGTTCTTGTTGGATGGGGGAGGTTTGGGGTGGGGCGAGAACTGCCCCACAAACCGGGAACTCGAACCAGGCGCCGCAAGGCGACCGGTGAACAGGGCGATTATACGGCGCGTTCGCGCCGTGGCGCGGCAATCAGGGGCTGGAGGCTGGGATCTGGGGAAAGGCGAAAGGCGAAGAGGCTGCGGCGTTCGGGCTGCTTCCCCAGCCTCTAGCCCCTGTCGATTCGCTACGCGGCGAGCTGCTGGTCGATGAAGGCGGTCAGTTGCGCCTTGCTCATGGCCCCGACCTTGGTGGCGGCGAGTTCGCCATTCTTGAACAGCATCAGCGTCGGGATGCCGCGGATACCGAACTTGGCGGGGATGTCGCGGTTCTCGTCCACGTTCATCTTGGCGATCTGCAGCTTGTCCTTGTAGGTGCCGGAAACCTCGTCCAGGATCGGCGCGATCATCTTGCAGGGGCCGCACCACTCGGCCCAGTAGTCGACCAGCACCGGCTTGTCGGCCTTCAGGACGTCGGCTTCGAAAGAACTGTCGGACACATGCTTGATCAGGTCGCTGGCCATGGTGGGGATTCCTTTAGGGCGGGGCGGTACAGTCGGAGAATTGTGACAGAAACAGAGTCCCCGCATTGGCCGTGGACAGACCTCGCCCCCCTATGAATGTGATAGCGCCAACGCATGAGGCTGCGGGCGTCCTGCGGTCATCGATGCAAAGCCTGCGGGCCCTGATCGGGCGCCGCGGCGCCCATCCGGCCCGCACCGTGGTGCTGGTTCCCTATGCGCAGTTGATGCCGCTGGCGGCGAAAACCTGGGCGGCCGAAGTGCCGGCCGGCTTTGCGCCGCGCTTCGAAACCACGATGAACTGGGCCGCTGCCAGCGGCTTCGTGCCGGCCGGCGACGACCTCAGCTTCGACATGGGCCGCGACCTGCTGACAGCCCATTCGCTGCTGCAGCGCGCCGGCCTGCAGCAGCAGGCCGAACTGCTGTCCGCCCGGCTGGTGGACGCGGCATGGCAGCTCGGCGGCGTCGCCGCTGCCGTGCCGCCGCCGGGCCGCGCCGATTGGGCCGCACGGGCGCGGTCGCTGGTGTCCGCAGGCTTCGACGGGCCGATCCTCGCACTGGAGGCCGCGGTGGCCCGGATTGCCATCGAGTGGGCTGCCGCCTGCGCTTACGCGACCGACGGCTTGTTGCAGCAGGACCTGGCCTCGACGCTGGACCTGCTCGTGGTGCTGGAAGGCCTGCAGGCGGAACCGCTGGCGCAGGCGCTGAAGCTGCTGGCCGGCGACAAGGCGGTCTCGCTGCCGCTGGATGTTGGCGCGGCTCCCGGCCACGTGACGCTGCATCGCTGCAGCGACCCGGCCGACGAGGCGGAGCAGGCGGCCGCTTGCGTGATGCGGCAGATCGCAGCCGGCCGGGTGCCGGTGGCGCTGGCCGCGACCGACCGGGTGCTGACCCGGCAGATCCGCGCCATGCTGGATGCGCGCGGCGTGGCGATCCGGGACGAGACCGGCTGGAAGCTCTCCACCACCCGAGCGGCGGCGCACCTGATGACGACGCTGCGTGCCTGCGGCTGGAATGCCGCTAGCGACGCGGTGCTCGACTGGCTCAAGAACTGTCCTGCCCTGGCGCCGGTCGCGGTGCTGGCGCTGGAGCGCCGGGTGCGCCGCGCCGGCGTTCGCGACTGGGCCGCGGTGCAGGTCGGCGACCTGGGCGACGGCAAGCCGCTGCATGCCCTCGCGGCCCAGGTCGCGCAATGGCAGCAGCAGTTCAAGGGCAGCAAGCCCTTGCCGCAATGGCTGGCCGCATTGCGCGCGCTGCTGGAATCCACCGGCCAGTGGACGCTGCTGGAGGGCGACGCCGCCGGCGACAAGCTGATCGCAGCCCTGCGCCTGGGCGAAGGTGCCCGGGGGGAATTCGAGCAGTTGCCGCAAGCGGCCCGCCGCATGGATCTCGCCGGTTTCAGCGCCTGGGTCAACGACACCCTGGAGGCGGCCAGTTTCGTGCCCGACTCGCGGCGCAAGGAAGAAGTGGTGATCCTGCCCTTCAACCAGCTGCTGGCACGCCCGTTTGCCGCGCTGGTGCTGCCGGGGTGCGACGAAGTGAGGCTGCCGGTGTCGCCGGAGCCGCCGGGGGCGTGGACGCCGGCGCAGCGCGAGGCGCTCGGCATGCCCTCGCGCGAGGCGCTGGAGCAGGTCGCTCGCGCCGGCTGGCGCTGCGCCTTGCAGGCGCCGTTCAGCGACGTGCTGTGGCGGGCCAGCGATGACAGCGGCGAGACACTGCTGCCCAGCCCGCTGGTGCTGGCCTTGCAGCTCGATGCCGCGGTCGTCGCGGGTGGCGACGAGCGCGAACAGCGTGTGCTGCATGCGGCGCCGACGGTCGCGCCCCAGGCCCTCGGCGCCGCGCTGCCGGTCGCGGAGATTTCCGCCAGCGCCTACGAGGACCTGCGGCGCTGCCCGTACCGCTTCTTCGCCCTGCGCCAGCTCGGGCTGAAGGAGCAGGACGAACTCGACACCGAGCTCGACAAGCGCGATTTCGGCAACTGGCTGCACGCGGTGCTGGCGGCGTTCCATCAGAGCTTGCGCGACAGGCCCGAGCCGGCCGGCGCCGGCCGCACCCGCTTGATGGACAGCTGCGCCGGCGACGTGACGCGCGACATGCGGCTGGAGGAGGGCGAGTTCCTGCCGTTCGCGGCGGCGTGGCCGCAGGTGCGCGACGGCTATCTCGAATGGCTGGAGCAGCATGAAGCGACCGGGGCGAGCTTCGTCAGCGCCGAGACCTCGCATCGGGTGGCGCTGGGTCCGCTGACGCTGGTCGGCCGTATCGACCGCATCGATGTGCTCGCCGACGGCACGCGGCTGGTGGTCGACTACAAGACCGAGGCGCTGGAAAAGAGCAAACGTCGCGTCGCGGTGCCGGGCGAGGACACGCAGCTGGCGTTCTACGGCGCGCTGCTGGAGGACGACCGGCTGGAAGCGGCGTACCTCAACGTCGGCGAGCGCGCCGGCACCGCCACGGTGGCGCACGAGGACGTCACCCACACGCGCGACGGACTCGTCGCCGGCTTGCTGCAGGACATGCAGCGCATCGCGCAGGGCGATCCGATGGCGGCGCTGGGCGAGGGCACGGGCTGCGACTTCTGCAATGCGCGCGGCCTGTGCCGCCGGGATTTCTGGAAATGACCGGTTTGGGCTACGAGCGCAACGGCAGCCGTATCAGCCCCGAGCAGTTCTACGCCATCGCCTGCGACCCGCGCCGCAGCGTGGCGGTCGAGGCGTGCGCCGGCGCCGGCAAGACCTGGATGCTGGTGTCGCGCATCCTGCGGGCGCTGCTAGCCGGTGCGCAGCCGCAGGAGATTCTCGCGATCACCTTCACCCGCAAGGCGGCCGGCGAAATGCGGCAGCGGTTGCACGAGTGGCTGCAGGAATTTTCGAGCGCTTCCGTCCAGCAACTGGCCCGGGCGTTGCTGGAGCGGGGGGTCGACCCGAACGATGTGCCGCAGCTGGCGCCGGCGCTGAAGGCCTTGTACAAACGCATGCTCGGCGCCGGGCGGCCGGTGCAGATCCGTACCTTCCACAGCTGGTTCGCCGCGCTGCTTCGCAACGCGCCGCTTG
>JAYTUU010000124.1:0-4766 GCA_043744375.1 Rhodospirillales bacterium
CTTCGACGCGCCGACGCCTTTGACCTGCGCAAGATCGTCAAGCGACCCCGGCCGGACCGCGGCGATCTCGCGCAAGGTCGCGTCGTGGAAGATCACATAGGGCGGCACCCCCTGCCCCTTCGCCTCGCCGGAACGCCACAGCCTGAGCGCATCGAACAGCGACGCCCCCTCGCCCGACAAACCCTCGGCGGCTGGACGCGCCCGGCTGTTGCGATCCGGCGACCCGCGCCGCCGATCGCGCGCAACCACCGTCTCCTCGCGCAGCATCACGCGCTCCTCGCCGCGCAAGATCGGCCGGGCGCGCTCGGCGATCATGTGCAGCGTCGCGAACTCGCCGGTCTCGACATCCAGCGCCCCCTTGGCAATGAGTTGGCGAATAACGCCGCGCCAAAAATCCTTCGTCCGATCCGCGCCGATGCCCCAGGTCGGCAGTTTGTCATGCCCCCACTGCGCCGCCGCATCGTTCATCTTGCCCAGTAGCACGCTGACGATATGCAGCGCGCCGAACCGCTGCCCCGTGCGATACACGGCCGACAGCACCTTCTGCGCCTCCGTCGTGCCGTCATAGGTCGCGACCGGGCTGGCGCAATTGTCGCAATGCCCGCAATCCGCCCCAAGCTCCTCGCCGAAACAGCGCAGCAGCGCGCCGGTACGGCAATCCGTCGTCTCCGTCAGCGAAATCATCGCCTCCAGCCGCCCACGCATCGCCCGCTTCTGCTCTTCGGGAGCGGCCGACGTCTGCAAGAAATAGCGCGCCCGCGCGATGTCCTCGCCGCCATACAGCAGCAGCGTCTCCGACGGATCGCCATCCCGCCCGGCCCGCCCGATCTGCTGGTAATACGCCTCCGGACTGTCGGGCATATCGAGATGGGCCACGTAGCGCACATCCGGCCTGTCGATCCCCATGCCAAACGCAATCGTCGCCACCACCGTCACCGCCTCGCCGGACCGAAACCGCGAGGCCGCCGCCCGCTTCTGGTCCGGCGGCAGCCCGGCATGGAACGCCACCGCCGGCATGCTGTGCCCGTTCAGCCAGGCCGCGATCCGCTCGGTCTTGTTGCGGCTGCCGCAATAGATGATGCCTGCCTCGCCCGGATGCCGCTTGAGGAACGCCAGCAACTGCGCCGTCTCGCTGGATTTCGCCTCGGCCGCGATATGCAAATTCGGCCGATGGAAACTGGCGGCAAAGACCTCCGCATCGTCCATCGCCAGAGCATGCAGAATATCCTCCCGCGTCCGCGCATCCGCCGTCGCCGTCAACGCAATCCGCGGCACGCCCGGGAAACAGCGCGGCAGGCACGCAAGCTCGCGATACTCCGGCCGGAACTCGTGCCCCCACTGGCTGACGCAATGCGCCTCGTCGATCGCGATCAGCGCGATCTTGCGGCGTTGCAACCGCTCCATCGTGCCCGGACTGAGCAGCCGCTCCGGCGAGACATAGATCAGGTCCAACTCGCCGGCATCCAGCGCCCGGCCCGTCGCCCGCGCCTCCTCCGGATCGAGGTCCGAATGCAACGCCCCCGCCGCCACCCCCAACTGCCGCAACGCCGCGACCTGATCGTCCATCAACGCGATCAACGGCGAAATCACCACGGCAGTGCCAGGGAGACACAACGCTGGGATCTGGTAGCAAACACTCTTGCCGCCACCCGTCGGCATCAACACCAACGCATCGCCGCCACCGAGCACATGATCGATCGCCGGCGCCTGCAAGCCACGGAACACGGGGTAGCCGAACACACGGCGCAGAACCGCACGCGGCGAAAGATCGAGGTCAGTGGCTTCGGCGGCTTCGGCGATCACCGGGCGAACCTGCGCCGCGCGGTCGAATCGCGTCAATCGTGGCAAGCAATCAAGGCTCCGCCGGCCAAGGGCCGAGGGCCCTTGCCCGCCGGAGGCTTGCCTACCCGTTCAACCGCGACGGCACTTCGCCGATCGCGGGAAGATCAACATTGGCGAAGGCGAGCCGCAAATGGCGATCCTGGCCGGGCCCGAAGAAGGTGCCCGGAAGTGTCGCGAGACCGCGTTCGGCGGCGAGGCGTTCGGCGGTGGCGAGGGCGTCGGGGCCGGATGGGGGCAGGCGGAGATAGGCGAAGTATCCGCCGAGCGCGTCGAGGTGCCAGTCGTTGAAGTCGCGCGCGGCGGCGGCGAAGGCGGCGGCGCGGGTGGCCATGAGGGTGCGGTTGCCGTCACGCCAGGGGCGCAGTCCGTCGATGGCCCAGGCGAGTGCGGTTTGGGCGGCGCGTTGCGGGCAGATCTGCATGGTGTCGAGCACCTTCATCATTTCCGCGCGGAATTCTCCGCCGGCCGCGATGGCGCCGACGCGGTGGCCGGGGATGCAGTAGGATTTCGAGAACGAGTACAGATGGATGAGCGTGTCGTGCCAGTCGGGATCGGCGAACAGGTGGTGTGGCGGCACGGCATCGGCAGCCAGGAAATCGCGGTAGGTTTCGTCGAGGATCAGCCACAGGCCGCGGGCACGGCAAAGCTCTGAAAAGCGCGCGATGGTCGCCGGCGGATAGATCGCGCCGGTCGGGTTGTTCGGCGTGACCAGCACGATGGCGCGGACATTCGGCGTCAGCAGCGCGGCGGCCTGGTCGGGATCGGGCACGAAGCCGGCGGCGGCATGGCAGGGCAGCGGCACGGTTTCGATGCCGTGCATGGTCAGCGCCATGTGATGGTTGAAATACCACGGCGCCGGCAGCATCACCGCCTCGCCGGGTGCGGCGGCGACGGTGGCGGCCATGGCGAAGGCGAGGTTGCAACCGGCGGTGATGGCGGTTTGCTCCGGCCGAATGGTGGCGCCATAGAAGCCGGACATGTCGGCCGCGAGCGCTTCCCGCAGGGCACTGTCGCCCTCGATAGCACCATAGCTGGCGGCCGCACGGGTGCCGGCGGCGGCGGCGAGCCGTTCGAGCATTTCGGGATGCGGCGGGTAGCCGGGCACGGCCTGCGTGAGATCGATCTCCGGCCCGGCGCGGCCATCATAGCGGGCGGCCCAGACGCGCGCGGCCGGGATCGGGGGAGCGCCGGTGGCGCGAACACGGGAAGATATGATGCTGTGCGACATGGTGGCACGATGCCGTCCCGCAGGCCGCGCGTCCATTGTCAATGTAGCGCTCGGCCATCCACGGCGCCGCGCGCTACGTAGGCGGTGTCTGGGATGCGGAAGGAGAACGTGATGCGCAGGATGACACGACGCGGAGTACTTGCGGGGTCGATCGCCGGGCCGTCCGCGCTCGATCTCTGGTATGACCGCGCCGGCGTTTGGGCGGCACTGCGGGCGGTGGTGCGGGACGGCTCGTTGATCACCTACGTGCGCGCGTGAGGCGATCTCCCGCCGTCATCGCGGGGGTTCTCGCCGTCTGGTACGCGGCGCTGGCGACGCTGTTCAATTTCAAGCTGCTGACCGGCCAGCCGACGGCGATGGCGTTCAACGCCATGCTCGCCAGCCTGCTCGATGGCCGCTTCGATGTCGCGCCGGACTCGATCCTCCTTGAGGGCTTCCTACGCGACGGGCATGTCTATGCCTATTTCGGCATCCTGCCCGCGCTGCTGCGGCTGCCGCTGCTGTTGATCCCCGACGGCCTGACGATCAACGTCAACCGACTCTCGGTGGTGATCGCCGCCGTGTTCGCGCTGTACTGGCAACTGCGCGCGATCGGCGCGGTCTATGCGGCGGTGGCAGGCAACCGGATCGCCGAGCGGCTGCTGATCTGCCTCGCCGTCGGGGCGATGCTGGGCGGGCCGAACGTGCAGTTCCTGAACCCGTCCGTCTATATCGAGGCGATCGTCTGGGCGGCCGCGTTCGCCGCGATGTTCGTCGCCTATGCGGCGATCGGGCTGACATCGCCAACCGGCTTCAACGCCAGCCTCTTCAACCGAATGGCGCTGGCGGCGGGTTTGGCGCTGATCACGCGGGTCTCCACCGGCGTCGGGCTCTATGCGGCGCTCGGCTTGCTGATGCTGTGGCACAGCTGGCCAGGGCGGATGGCGCCGCTGGCCTGGCTGCGGGCGATGCTCGTGCCGCGCAATCTGGTACCGCTGACGATCCTGGTGGCGTTCCTCGCCGTCACGCTCGGCATCAATTGGGCGCGTTGGGGCAATCCGTTCACGGTCATGGATCTGCGGCTGCATATGATGAACAACCGCTTTCCCGAGCGGATGGCGCGCGTGCTTGCAACCGGCGAGTTCAATATCGGGCGGATCTGGTTCGGCCTGCTGTACTACTTCGCGCCGATCTGGTTCCTCTATCCGCCCGGCGGCAAGCTGCTGTTTGCCGACTACATGCAGCGCATGGTCGAGACGGAGTTGCCGCCCGGAAGCTTCCTGCTCTCCGACCCGCTGCTGCTGGTCCTCGGCGCGATCTTCCTGGCGCAGGCATGGCGGCGGCGGCGGGAGTGCGGCGCGACGCTGGCGCTGGCGGCCGGATTGCTGCTGCCGATCCTGGTGATCCTCGCGCTGATCTTCATGAACTTCCGATACCGGGCGGAATTCTACCCGTTCCTGACCCTCATCGCCTTGGCCGGCGTGTTCGCCCTCGCCCGCCACGGCGGCGGCAAGCGCGTGGCGCGCTGGGCTTGGCCGATCGCGCTGGCTGGCGTTCTGTTTGCCCATGCCCAATATCTCATGCACGTCCTTGCCGCGCTCGGCCCGGCTGGCCTCGTTCAGGTTCAGTCTTTCCTGAAGACGCTCGGCCTGTAGATCGGGCTTGCCAGCGAACCGGCTTCGGCACAGCATCGGCGCCGTTCTTGACAGGGGGTCGG
>JAYTUU010000125.1:0-18267 GCA_043744375.1 Rhodospirillales bacterium
GAGTGACTGCACCCGCTGCACGAGTTCCGCATAACCTGGTCCGCGCTCCTCGCTGAACCCGAAACCCCCGCCCGATCCGCCACCATGCAGCGCCGCGCCGATCTGGGAGGCCATGTCGCTGGCGCCACCTGAACCCTGGCCGGCCGCGCCACCCTCCAGGTCCTGATGCAGTTCATTGGCGGTATTATCCACCATCGGGCCAGTGATGGTGGCGCTCTCCTCCAACGCGCCATAGAGCAGTACCCGCGAACACAACCGGTTGATGCGGCGCGGAATGCCGCCCGTATAGCGATAAATTGCCCCGAACGCACCGTCGCTGAAACTCGGATTGTCGTTCCATCCAACTGCATTCAGGCGATACTCGATATACGACCGCGTCTCCTCCTCGGAGAGTGGGCCGAGATGGTACGAGGCCAACACGCGCTGGCGTAGCTGATCGAGGTCAGGGCTTGCCAGCTTGCGGCGAAACTGTGGCTGCCCGAGCAGGATGGTCTGCAACGGCGATTTCCCCTCCACGGTCACGTTGGAGAGCATGCGCAGTTCTTCTAGCGCGGGGAGCGATAGATTCTGCGCCTCGTCGACCACCAGCAGGCAGCGCCGCCCTCCCGCGGCATAGGCGCGCAACATGTCCTGGAAATCGCGCAGCAAGGTCGCCTTGTCGAGGCCGACGGCGTTGATGCCGAAGGAATTCATCGTCAGTCGGAACAGATCATCTCCGGTCACCTGCGTCGTGTTGATCCGCGCCAGCGTATAGGTCTCCCGATCCAACTCCGCCCACAGCCGCTCAACCAGCATCGTCTTGCCAGCGCCGACCTCACCGGTGACGATGATGAAACCCTCACCCTGCGAAAGCCCGTAAATCAAATGCGCGATCGCCCGGCTATGCCCCTTGCTTCCGTAGAAGAAACGGCTGTCGGGCGTAAGCTGGAACGGCATCGCCGTGAAATCGTAGAAGGTCTCATACATTGTTTGTTCAGAATGCCTTGTTCAAGCCGACGACCGCGGTATCGCGGATCGGCGGCAGGCCGAAAGTCTTGCCCACGGTCTCCGAATGTGAAATCAGCGCATTCGTGCTCAATGTTTCCGACAGCGCATAGTTCAGCGTCAGCGTGCCCGTCTTGGTGGTCTGCCCGCCCACGTTCGGTACGGTGCGCGTGCCATATTGCACGGACGTTCCCCCACGCAGAGCCTCGCTGAAATTATGCTGCCAGGCCAGCGTATTGGTCACGCTGTTGCTGGATCCGAAGCCGAGATTGGTAGCTGCCGCATTGCCGCCGGAGAGCTGCAGCCGGTCGATCTGCTCCACCCCCACCGTTACCGTGTCGCGATCGCCCTGCCACACGGCGTTCACCGAGGCACTGGTGGTGCGGTAGACGCTGGATTGCTGGCCGAGTGCGTTGCCGAGCTGCACCGGAGCACCGCTGATCCTATCCACCGGAATGCCGGCTGGCCCAACGGCAGACCCGGCCACCGCGTTCTGCAAATTCTGCAACCCGGTGCCGATCCCCTGCGAATACCGCGCCATGATCCGGATCCTCTGCGTCGCCGCATAGGTGCCGTCGAACGCGAATGATGTCGACCCCTGGTTGCGGCCGTAGCTGGCGGTAATGGTGCTGTCGACATTCGGGGTCAGCCGAAAACCGCCATTCCAGGTAATACCGTCGATCGCCTTGGGTCCGCCGGGGCCATAGATGATCGTCTCATGTCCAAGACCCGCGGTGAGAGTCACCATACGCGTGAGCGCATAGCCGGCCGATGCCGTCATCGTCTCGGTATGCGCGCCCTTGTAGACGCCCTGCCCGGTATACTGCACCGCCATCGCTTCGAGGCTCGCGCTGATGCGTCCGAAATCCGGCCCGGAAGACAGTGACACCCGTTCCTGCTGGCTCAGATACTTGCTGTTGAGCCCACCCAGCGCCGCCGTCGTGCCTTTGGAGGTGGCCGATGTGACACTGTTCTGCGTTCCCGTGAGCCCAAGATACAGCGTCGCAAGGTCGCCGAAACGGTGCTGCATATAGGGCGTGATCGAGAAGCTCGTGGTCTGCACCTCATTCTGCTGCCCACCCGCTCCGCTTGCTGTGGTCTGTCCGCCAAGCAGCGGTTGGGTTGTGGCATAGCCGCGCAGATCGACGAACAGGAGGTCACGTACCAGCGTCGCGGTGGCGGCGGTGTTAAGGTTCTGCGCCACCCCGTTCTGCTGGCCGTTGATGGCATAGAAACTGAACGACGGGCTGTAGCTGAACGTGCCTTTGATCCTCTGGCCGTCCGCCGATATTGCGAGCGTCGGCGTCACGCGGGTGATATAGTCCTTGGCATAGCGCCCGCCGACAAGTGTCCCGCTGTCATAAGTTTCAGTGATGCCGAGCGACGGCGTGAAGGTCCAAATCCGCTCGCTTGCCACCGGCGGGTTGGTGTCGAATGCACGGGCAAACTGTGTCCGCAAGTCACCGACCCGGACGTCGGTTCCATAGGCCGGCAGAAGCCCCTGTGCCTGCGCCGCACCGAGCGGAAGCAATCCCGCCGAGAACGCCGCCGCCAGTACGGCATCGCGCCGCCGCCCGGCCGTACGGTACCGCGCGGGCGCGGGGCGGCTAGGAGTAGGTGCCGAAATAATGATATGCACCAAACGTGTAGCTCGTGGTCAGCCGGATCTTGTTCAGCAACAGGGTGATCGACGGGCACGCCTTGATCAGGTCAAGTGCCGCCACCACTTCGTTGCGCTGCGTTCGCTCCGCCTCGATCACCAGCACGATCTGCCCGACATACGGTGCCAGCGTGCTCGGATCGCTCGTCGAGAGGCAGGGTGGTGCGTCGAGCAGTATCACGGCATTGGGGTAGCGCCGCGCGATCCGTTCCACCAGCGTCGTCACCGGCCGGGTCGGTGAAATCTCCGTCCCGATCGTATGGCCGGAACCGACGGTGATCACCGACAGATGCGGAATGGCCGTGCGTATGATCACATCCTCGATGCGTAGCGATGGATTGGTGCTGAGATCGAGCAGACCGGGGCGATCGGCAAGCCCAAGCTCGGCCGAGATCGAACGCTGCTTGGCATCGACGTCCACCAGCAGCACCTCGCGCTGAGTATGCTGCGCGATCGAGCCGGCCAAATTGAGGCTAGAGAAGCTCTTGCCTTCGCTAGGCCGCGCGCTGGTCACCATCAATACGTTCGGTGCGCCGCGCCCAGGACTGTAGTTGGCATGCATCGAGCGCAGGATATGACCCACGGTGATGCGGAATTCCTCGGAAATCCGGGTCCGTACCTTGTGGCCGACCACCATGCCGGCTTTTTCCAGCGAGGCCATGTCCAACAGCACCTGCTGTGGCATTTCAGGCACGGAAAGCGCGGAATGCGGCTCGACCAGCACGGGCGGGGCGCGCAACGACGCATTGACCGCCGCCCGCGATCCCTCGCCGCCGCCATCATCGTGCATGTTGATGCCACGCCGACCAGAGACCGCGGGCGGTGTCCGCTTCTCGGCCGCCTTGCCGTCCGGCATGGCGTTGAGCGCGAGCGCCCCGAACGACCCGGGCCCTTCCGCCGACGTTTCATAGGGGGGCGTCTCATGGGGAGGCGTCACCTGGCCGGGCGCCAGGAAGCCGCCAGCCGGCGTATCCGCGAGATCCTCCGGCGGCTTGGCCGCCATGCGTCGCACAAAAGGCTTGCGCTCCGTCCCGCGCCCGACCGCATTGCGGATATCGCGCTCCGGCGCCGGTTCCGTGGCGCTCAGCCCACCGATCCCGCGCAACCGCTCGGCCACCCGTTCCACAAGATGCGAAGAATTGCCGGACATCGTCATACTCCCCCGGGTGATTTGACGAGCCGGTACAGCAGCCCGCCATAGATAGCGCCCAGCAACATCAGCGACATGCTGAACATCAGCACCGACGCCAATCGTCCTCGCGTTACCGCCACATTCAGCAATGATATGCCACCGGCCACGGGCAAGCCGAGATCGCGCAATTCATCAATCGTATGGAAAGACTGGTCGAACTGCACCAGCAACACGGCGATCGCGATGCCCGCCACAACTCCCGCAATCAGCACAGCGGTCATCAGCAACACCCGCTTTGGTGCCACCGGATTCTGCGGGACCTGCGGCGGATCTACGACCTGGATCTTGATCTTGTCGGCATCCGCTTCCGCCGCGGAGGCGATCCGCATCGATTCCCGGCGCGACAGCAACTCGCCGTAATTCTTCTGCAAAACATCGTAGTCGCGATTGAGGTTGAGGAACTCGGCCTGCAACCCCGGTGCGCTGCGTGCCATCTCCTCCAACCGGTCCCGCTCTCGCGTGGCGTCGGCAATCTGCCGCTGTAGCGAGGAGATCACCGACTCGGCTTCGTAGAGACGCACCTTGAGCTGTTCAAAAATCGGATTTGGCAATGACCGCGTCGGCCGGCCGGCCGGCGGCTTGATCTCGGCCGGCTTGCCGTCCTCGGTCTTGGCGTCGGCCGCTTGGGCGATGGCGGTATTGCGTGCCGCGATCGCCTGCTCCGCCGCCGCTTTCGCCGCCACCGCCGCCTGCTCCGCCTGTAATTTAATCGCCTCGAAACGCCGGCGCGCCGAAACCACGTCCGGATGGTTCTCGGTGTAACGCAACCGCAACTCGTTCAATTCGTTCTGCGCCGCCTCAACCCGCGGATCGCGCGGCACCCCCGCCGTTGCCATCGCCTGCGCCGCTTGTGCTGCCGGTGTGCCAGCCTGTGGCAGAAATTCGATTTCAGTCACGATCAGCGGCGAAGTCGTGACCAATTCGCGGTTCAGCAATTCGCGTTTGGCGACCTGATCGGCCAACTGTCCCTGCAACTGCCGCAACGAGCCCTGCGCCTGGTCAAGCCGCGACGCGCCGGTATCGCCCATGGGCAGCAGGTCGATGTATTTCGCCCGGAAATCCGCCCGCTTCCGCTCGGCCGATCGCAGTTGCTGCTCGTAAGCGGCAAGCTGCTGCTGCAAGAACAGCTGCGCGTTTTCCATCTCGGAACGGTTATTGCCGGTCTTGCTCTCGATGAAGGTCGTGAGGATCGTCTGCACCACGTCGAAAGAAAGCTTCGGCGTCGGGTTTCGATAGGTGATCGTAAACAGGTTGCGCGTCTGCGGCACGATCTTGATTTCCGTGCCCAGCCGCGCCACCAGCGCCTCCAGGTCGGCCGGGCCGGTGATTGTCAGATCAAGATCGGTGTTGGATACCAGCTTTTCCAAATTCGGCCGGCTCAACAGCGTGCGCTGCAAAACATCAAGCTGGCTTGTCAACGGACTGTCGATGGAGATCCCGCGCAGCAGCGGTGTCAACACCGCATCCGCATCAACGTAGAGCCGGGCGCTGGCCTCGTACTGGTTCGGGATCAGATAGACCCCGGCCCAGCCGCCGCCGCACACCAGCCAGGACACCGCAACCGCCGTCCAACGATAGCGCCAGGCCGCCACCAGCAGCCGGCGGATCATCACAAACAAGGTGCCCATGGCGGCGCTCTCCTACCGGCCAGCCGACGCCATCAGAACCAGCTCTCCGGGATGATCAGCGTATCACCGGGCAGCATCTCCACGTTCTGGTCGATGTCGCCATCCTTGAGCAGGTCGTTCAGCCGAACCTTGATGGTCTCCCGCTTGTCACCGACCATGCGTACGATCACCGAGCGGTTGCCCGAGGCAAACTTGGTCAGCCCCTTGGTCGCGATCATCACGTCAAGCACCGTCATGTTATCCCGATACGGAATGGCCATCGGCTCCGTCGCCGCGCCGATGACCTTCACCTGTCGGTTGAATGGGCCGATGAAGCCCGATACCATCACAGTGACAATCGGATCCTTTACATATTCCTTAAGCCGCTCCTCGAGCTCCTTTCCGAGCTGAGTCGGGGTTTTGCCGGCCGCCACAATATCGGGGATCAGCGGCATCGAAATCCGCCCATCCGGGCGCACCGGCAGGCTGGGAACGCTAAGCTCCGGCGCCCGATAGACAGAAATGCCCAGCTGATCGCCCGCGCCGATCACATATTGCGACCCGACCGGGGCATCCGAGCGCACCACAGCGTCAGGAGGCGGCGCACCCGGCGTCGCAGCGGCGGTGGCGGGCGTCACCGCGCCCGGAGCAACGACAGCAGGAAGTGCGACACCACCAGGCGCGACCGCAACCGGCGCCGCCGGCGTGGGTCGGGCCACCGCCGGCCGCGGTTCCGGTTCGGCACAACCGCTCAGCACGGCCAGCAAAACCAGCAGCGCGCCAGAGCAGCGCAGTCGTTCGGCAAATGTCATGACAGTTCCGGTATTACCGAGGCAAGCTCACACGAAAAGGAACCAGGAGGCAGGCGATAAGCGGGGCAGTCCGAACACACATGAGCAGTCAGACACGCCCAAACAATGGGCGTGGCGGGGTTGGTAGGCGCGGAAGGAATCGAACCCCCAGCCTCCGTCATGTAATGACAGCGCTCTGCCATTGAGCTACACGCCTCCACATTCCGTGATGGCACCCAATCACCCCGATTTCGCACGCAATGCACGCGCGCCCAGGGAGCGCCGATCGGCACAACCACAGCCTTAAGCCCAGCCTCAGCCATGTATACCGTTATCATCCTAGCGTAAAGATCACGTTTAGAACCTTGGCTTCAGTCACAATTTTATTTTATCCCCAGGTCAGTCCTATTCCAGCCACTGGCGACCGCGTGCACTCATCCGTGACCAGGCCGTCCCATGAGCGATCACACTGCAGGGTCGCGGGCGGTCAAAAAACCTTGACGCCGACGTTAATGCGCCGTTATCGTTTTCATCGCGCGGGCGTATCGCAATAGCCGCCGATGCCCGCGGATTGGGTCGCCCTCGGATTGGGTCGCCTGGGGATTGACCTGCTGGAGCCGCTCCTGGCGTGGAGCTTCTGATGGCTGTACGTCCGCCGGTTTGGATTTCAGAAGGAAATTCCCATTTGCTTTCCTGCCCGGCAACCACCAACGACCGCTCCGGTGCCGCCAGATCGGGTCTGACCAACCGCATGCGGTCTCAGCCATGACCCGCATTTTCGGCCACTTCGTGCCGATAGAGATGATTTGCCTCGGGCTTCTCGAATTTGTCCCAGGCCTGCTCACCATCTATCTTCTGCTCCTGCCCGACGGTCCAACGCCGAGCCTGTTCGACCTCGCGACCCTCCGGCAAGCCGTCATCCTCACGCTTACGCTCAGCGCGACATGGACGGCAATTGGCCTCTACCAGCCGGAAATATGCCTCAAAACCCGCCGCCTGTTGATCAGCACCGCGACCGGCGCCGTGCTCGGCCTGCCTGCCCTGCTCGCCGTCGGCGCCGTCTTGGGGATTGAAACCGAGGGACTTGTCGGCGGCTCATTCCTGCGCCCGATCCAGTTTGTGCTCATCTGGATCGCGCTGCTGTTCGCCACGCGGCTGGCCTTTCGCGTCGCGCTGCGCCTCAATCTGTTCGCCCGCAAGGTGCTGATCGTCGGCCACCCCGCCGAGGCCGCCCGCACCCGTGCCGCGATTGACCAGGTACGCTCCGGCTTCTTCACCGTCACCGGCACCGCCAGCCCCGCCGACACCGCCGCCCTTGCCCCCGCCGCCCTCGCGCGCGATCGCGTCTGGGCCGTCGTCGTCACCGCCGAGGCGCGTGGTTCCCTGCCGCAGGACCAGCTGATGCATGGCAAGCGGACGGGCATCCAGGTGTTCGGCGACGTCGAGTTCCGCGAACAGCAACTCCGCCGCATTGATCTCGATCACCTCGAAACCGGCTGGATGCTGTTTGCTCCCGGCCTCTCCCGCGGCCCCCTCGAAGCCGGCATCCGGCGGGCCTGCGATATCGCCATGAGCCTGTTCATGCTCGCCCTCACCTTGCCCGTGATGGCGCTCGCCGCTCTGCTCATCCGCCTCGACAGCCCGGGCCCCATCCTCTACCGCCAAGCCCGCGTTGGTCTGCAAGGCCGCGTCTTCACGCTGATGAAGTTCCGCTCGATGCGCACCGACGCCGAGGCCGCCGGCCCCATCTGGGCCGCCAAGCAGGACCCCCGTGTTACCCGCTTCGGCAGCTTCATCCGCCTGACGCGCATCGATGAACTGCCGCAACTCATCAATGTCTTGAAGGGCGAAATGAGCTTCGTCGGCCCACGCCCTGAGCGCCCGCATTTTGTCGAACAACTCGCTGAGATCATTCCCTTCTATAGCGACCGCAGCACCGTCAAACCTGGTATCACCGGCTGGGCCCAGGTCAACTACCCCTATGGCGCCTCGGTCGAGGACGCGCGGCAAAAGCTCTCCTACGACCTCTATTACGTGAAGCGCCGCAGCTTGTTCCTCGATTTACTCATCCTGCTCGCCACTGTGCGCGTCATCCTGTTCCAGGAAGGCTCGCGGTGACGAAACCCGACGGACGATGATGTCCACCTGATCATGCCGCCCTGGGTCGATACCACCTTCGTTCTGCATGCCGGTTGCGCGCTGCTCTATGCGGTGCTCGCCTTGCTCATCCTGCTGCGCGGCCGCCGCGGCCCAACCGCGCTGCTGCTGGCCGGCGGCTGCCTTGCCACCGCCGTCTGGGCCGCCGCTGTCGCCAGCATGTCCCTGCTCCCCGCGGCTCCTGCCGCCTTCGCGCTCGACTTGCTGCGCCCGGTCGCCTGGCTTGCCTTCGCCCTCCACCTCTACCGCCGCGCTGCGGTCGGCGGCCGACGCTCCAGCCAGATCCTGCTCATGCTTGGCCTGCTCGCAATCCTCGTCCTGGCCGCCGTGCTGCTGTTTGGCCGTCACGCAGCAAGCGGCACGTTCAACCTGCGCCTCATCTGGGTTCTCGCCCTGATGGGTCTCGCTATAGGCATGCTGCTGGTCATCGAGAACCTCTATCTCGGAACCCCCGAGGAGTTCCGCTGGTATATCAACCTGCCTTGCATTGCTCTCGGTGGCTTGGCGCTCTACGACATCGTTCTGGCCGGCGACACGCTGCTCTACCGCACGATCTCACCGCCGCTGTTCGATGGCCGGGCCTTGGCGACCGCCGTCGTAGCTCCGCTGCTCGCGATGTCCGCGGCGCGCAACAAGCGCAACTGGAACGTCGACCTCTACATCTCGCGTACCACCGTTTTGCACAGCGCCACCCTGATCATCGCCGGCATCTTCCTGCTCGGCGTCGTCGCCGCCGGCCAGGCCTTCCGCTACATCGGTGCCAGCTGGGGCGGAAACTGGGGCGGCGTCGTCGAGATTAGCCTGATCTTCGCCGCCCTCCTCACCCTTGCCGTTCTCGTCACCTCCCGTTCCGCCCGTTCTCGTCTCCGCTTTCTTGTCATCGACCACCTCTTTACCCACCGCTACGACTACCGCGCCGAGTGGATGCGCTGCATCGCCACCCTGTCTGCCGCCGAGGGTTACACGGCGCTGTATCTGCGCGTCATCCGCGCCATGGCCGATATCGTCGACAGCCCCGGCGGCGCCCTCTTTGCCCGCGAGGCCGGGGCTGATAACCCCGAAGCGGATCGCTTCGAGTGGGCGGGTTCCTGGAACATGGCGGCCGTCACCACCGCCATCGCCGCCGACCACCCCCTCGTAGCTGGCTTGCGCAACGGCGAATGGGTGGTCGAGATGGCGCAACTCGCCACATCCCCCGCGCCCGATGCTCCAACCCTCCCCACCGCCTGGCTCGCCGTCCCGCTCAGCCACGGCGGCCGCCTGATCGGCCTCATCCTCCTGGCGGCCCCGCGCGCTCCCTTCCGCCTCGACCGCGAAGTCTATGACCTGCTGCGCGTTATCGGCCGCCAGGTCGCCACCTACGTCGCCGAACAGCGCGCGACCGAAGTCGTCCTGCAGATCCGCCAGCTCCACGAATACGGCAAGCGCTTCGCCTTCGTCGCCCATGACATCAAGAACGTCTCGACCCAGCTCACTTTGCTGCTGTCCAACGCCGAGGTGCATCTCGACAATCCAGAATTCCAGCGCGACATGCTCGGCACCATCGGCGCCGCCGTCGCCAAGATTGGCGCCCTCATCAAACGGCTGGAAACCCCCGAAAGTGACATCGCGCAAGCTGTCGTCATGCCTGCCGAGCGCCTCGAACCGATCATCGCAAACGCGCGGCGCGCCCGCGGCGCCACCATCGAGTTCGAAACCATTGGCCCCGACGCCGGCATCGCCATGCCGGCTGCCAGCTTCGACGCCGTTATCACCCATGTCCTCAACAACGCCCTCGAAGCCAGTCGCGACGACGTCGGAAACACCCCCGCCCCGCCGGTCCGCGTCACCCTGCGCCACCAGGGCCGCCGCGCCAGCATCGACATCATCGACGAGGGCCCGGGGATGACCGCGGAGTTCATCCGCGACGGCCTGTTCCGCCCCTTCCACACCTCCAAACCCGGCGGCAGCGGCATCGGTGCCTACCAGGCCCGCGAACTCCTGCGCGAAGCCGGCGGCGACCTCGTCGTCATCAGCCAGCCCGGCGCCGGCACCACGATGCGTCTGCTGCTCCCCGCCGTGGAGGGTGTTGCACCCGCCCCACCGCAGCCCCATGTGGCTCCGCGTTGACGCCGTCTTGATGTTCTTGCGCAACACACTGCCAATTCTACCATGCGCAATTCTGCCACGCGCAATTCTGCCACGCGCGTGGCAAAATGCGTGCCAACTCCCACATCCCGGATCCTCCCGGATGTGCCGACAGGACCGTTCATGAGCAAGCCAAGGCTGCTGATTGTCGAGGATGACGAGGGCTTGTCCAGCCAGTACCGCTGGGCCTTCCCCGCCTGTGACGTCCAGACCATGAGCACCCGCGCCACCGCCGTCGCCGCCGCCACCAAGGACCGCCCGGCCGCTGCCATCGTCGATCTCGGCCTGCCGCCCGACCCCGACGGCGTCTCCGAGGGCTTCGCCACGCTGGATGCCCTCATCAAGCTCTATCCCGACCTCAAGGTTATTGTCGCCACCAGCCACGGCGACCGCATGCACGCGCTGCGCGCCATCGGCGCCGGCGCCTATGATTTTTGTGAAAAACCCACGGACATCGCGCTGCTGCGCACCATCGTCGAGCGCGCCTTGCGCCTGCGCGAACTGGAGGACGAAAACCGTCGCCTCGCCGAGATCCAGGGCCCCTCCCCGATCAAGCGCATCATCACCGCGTCGGACGCGATGCTGAAAGTCTGCCGCACCGTCGAACGTCTCGCCACCACCAACGTCACCGTGCTCCTGCTCGGCGAAAGCGGCACCGGCAAGGAGGCCCTCGCCCGCGCCTTGCACGACCTCGGCCCGCGCGCCAAGCAACCCTTCATCGCCATCAACTGCGGCGCCATCCCCGAAAATCTGCTGGAAAGCGAACTCTTCGGCTACGAGCGCGGCGCCTTCACCGGCGCGGTCAAGCAAACCATCGGCAAAATCGAGGCCGCCAACAAAGGCACGCTCTTCCTGGACGAGATCGGCGATCTGCCGCACCCGCTCCAGGTCAAGCTGCTGCGCTTCCTGCAGGAACAAGTCATCGAGCGCATCGGCGGACGCACCACCATCCCGGTCGATGTGCGCATCGTCTCGGCCACCAATATGCACCTTGAGGAACAGATCACCGACGGCCGCTTCCGCAACGACCTGTTCTACCGCCTGAACTCCGTCACCGTGCGCATTCCACCGCTGCGCGAACGCCCGGGTGACGCCATGCTGCTTGCTCGCTTTTTCCTCGGCCGCTTCAACCGCGAATTCAACCGCAACCTGCGCGGCTTCACCGAGGAAGCTTTCTCGGCGATCGCCAGCCACCCCTGGCCCGGCAACGTCCGCGAACTCGAAAACCGCCTCAAGCGCGGCGTCGTCATGGCCGACGGCAAACAGGTCGACGCTGTCGATCTTGAACTCGCCCCCGGCACCAGTGACGAACACGATCTCGACCTGCGCGCCGCTCGCATGCGCGCCGAACGCGAGGTTCTGCAAAAGGCCCTGGCGCGCAGCAACGGCACCCTCGCCGCCGCCGCCAAGCTCCTCGGCATCAGCCGCCCGACTCTCTACACCCTGCTCGAAGCGCACGGCATCGCCGCCGGCGCCGATCCACACACCGACGCCGCGACACAATCGACGGCACCCACGGATTAACGCTAGACCCCTGCCAACGCCCCCCACCTGACCTCGCGATAACGGTATCGAGTCCCGATGAAGAAATTCCTCCTCCTCTTCGTCCCCCTGCTCATGATCGGCGCCATCGGCGGCGCGGTCTGGTGGAAATACGGCCGCGCCCGGGATCCGTTCACCGCGGCCCAGAAGCTGATGGACGCCGGCGACCTCAGGGGCGCCCAGCTCGAACTGCGCACCGCCATCCGCAACAACCCCAACAACGCCGCCGCCCATTTCCGTCTCGGCCAGGTCCATCAACGCCTTGGCGACCCCGTCGCCGCCGAAAAGGAACTCAAGACCGCCCGCGACCAGGGCTTCGAGGCCCGCCTGATCACCCCCATCCTCGCCCAGACCTACATGGCTCAGGGCCGCTACCGCGAACTGGTGCGCGACTTCAACACCCAAGGCCTGCCACCCGATCAGGCTGCCCCGTTGATGCACATACGCGCGCTTGCCCAACTCTCCCTCGGCGACACCAATGCCGCCCAGGCCAGCGCCGCTGAGGGTGAAAGGCTGGCACCGCAATCCGTCGAAGCCGCCCTTACCTCCGCCCGCGTCGCCCTCGCCCGGCGCGACTATGGTGGCGCCGAACTCAAGGTCGATCGCGCTTTGCAGATTTCCCCACGCGCCACCGACGCCCTGCTCATGAAGGGCCTGTTGCAGAACGTGAAGGGTGACCGTACCCGCGCCCTCGAAGCCTTTGACAGCGTCATCGCCATTGCCCCGAACATGCTCTCCGCCCGGCTCGAACGCGCCAATATCCTGATGATGGACGGCAAGGACGATCGCGCCCGCCTCGATGTCGATGCCGCAATGGCGCTCGAACCGCGCAGCAGCATGGGCCTCTATCTGCGTGCCGTCCTGCGCATCAAGGCCGAGGACTACACGGGCGCGGATTCGGACCTCACCAAGATCGCCTCCGTGCTCGGCCGCTTCCCCCGCGGCCTCTTCTATTACGCCATCGTCAAATATAATCTCGGTCAGGCCGAGCAGGCCTCCGACGCCGCCAACAAGTTCCTCGCCCGCAACGCCGCCGACGCCGACGCCGTCAAACTGTTCAGCCGCATCGAACTCGCGGCACGGCGCCCCGCCTTGGTGATCAAGGAGCTGAACCGCGCTCAGGAAGCCGGTTTCGCCGATTCCGACATGCTCGACCTCCTGGCCCGCGCCTACCTCCTCGCCGGCAAGCCCGACCTCGCTTTGCAGAACATGGAGCGTTCGGCCGCCCTGGCACCCGCCAACGCCGATATCCTCACCCGCCTCGCCTCGCTGCGCCTCAACCTCGGCGATGCCAGCCGCGCCGCCACCGAGCTTGAACGCGCCCTCGAACTCTCCCCCGGCCAGGCCGGCGCCGCCGAACAGCTCGTCATGGCCGGCATCACCGCCGGCGAGATCGACCGCGCCATCGTCGCCCTCGAAAAACTGCGCAAGCTCCGGGGCGAAACCGAAACCGTGGGCAACCTCAGCGCCCTCATCCGCATGGCTCAGCTCGACCTCGATGGCGCGACGGCGCAGCTCGAAAAAACCATCGTCGCCTTCCCGGACTCCGTGCAGCCACGCATCAACCTTGCCAAGGTCCTGGTCCTGAAAGACCGCGCCTCCGACGCCCAGGCCATCCTGGCCGACGTGCTCGAACGCAAGCCCACCGAAGGCGCCGCCCTCAGCGGCCTCGTCGGCCTCCTGCTCGCCGACGGCAAGACCACCCTCGCCGTGAGCAGGTTGGAGAAGGCCCGCGCCGCCGCTCCCAAGGATGCCGATATCGCCATCGGTCTCGCCAATCTCTATCTGCGCACCAACGAGGCGCGCAAAGGCGTCGCCATCATTGACGAACTGCTGAAGGAACAGCCCGGCAACACCGCCCTGCTCATCGCCAAGGCCCGTGTTCTCGTCGGCATCGGGCAGTCCGCCGACGCCCAGACCGCCTACCAACGCGTCCTCGAGGAAACCCCCCTCGACGTCAGCGCCCGCCTCGCTTTCGCGGACCTGCTGATCGGCGCGCGCGACCCCGATGGCGCCCGCCGCCTCCTCGCCGCCGGCCTCAAGGAAGACCCGGGTAATAGCGACATCATGCAAGCCATGGTCTCCGCCGCCCTGAAGGCTGGCGGCCTCGACGGCGCCCTCGCCCTCGCCGACCAGCTGGGCCGCGACCCCGCCAACATGCCCGCCGCCCGCTGGCTCCGCGGCGACGCCCTCATGGCCATCGGCCGCTTCGCCGACGCCGCGAACATCTATAATGGTGATCTGCGCGCCGAGCCGTCCACCGCCGGCGTCCTCCGCCTCATCACCGCGCTCAACTCCTCCGGCCGCGTCGACCAATCCACCCAGATCCTGCGCGACTGGATGGACCGCAATCCCACCGACGCTCTCGCCGCTGACGCCCTCGCTGGCCTCGACCTCGGCGCTCGCCGCTTTTTCGAGGCCGAAAAACAACTCACCATCGTCCTCAGCCAACGCCCGTCGGACCCCAACGCCCTCAACAACCTCGCCTGGACCTACCAGCAGCGCAACGACCCCCGCGCCCGCGCCGTCGCGCAGAAATCCTATTTGCTCAACCCCTCCCCGGAATCCGCCGATACCCTCGGCTGGATCCTCGTGACCACCGGCAACCCTGCCGTTGGCCTTGCGTTGCTCCGGCAAGCCAACGCCCAGTTGCCGCGTGACCCCACCGTCGCCTACCACCTCGCCGTCGCCATGAAGGCAGCCGGCAAACGCGCCGACGCGGCCAAGGTGCTCAGCCCGTTCATCCTCAGCGGCGCCGAGTTCGACGACCGTCCCGCTGCCACCCGTCTGCTGAACGAACTCACGCAATAACGTGACGCTCCGGCTGCTCACCTTCTCGACGCTGTTTCCCAACGGCGCGCAGCCCAATCACGGCGTTTTCGTCGAAAACCGCCTCCGCCACCTCGTCGCCAGCGGTCATGCCACCAGCACTGTCCTTGCCCCCATCGCCTGGACGCCCCCCCTGCCCCGCTACGCCGCCCGCGCCGGCGTCCCCGCCATCGAACACCGCCACGGCCTCACCATCCACCACCCGCGCTATCCGGCGATCCCCAAGATCGGCATGTCCGTCGCCCCTGTTTTGCTCTACTGCGCCGCCCGCCGCGCCCTTGACCGTCTGATCGCCGGCGGCCTCGCATTCGACGCCATCGACGCCCATTACGTCTACCCCGACGGCGTCGCCGCCATCTGGCTCGCCGCCCACACGAACAAACCCGTCGCCCTCACCGCCCGCGGCTCCGACGTCACCCAGCTCCCCGACTACGCCATCCCCCGCGCCCTCATCCGCCACGCCCTGGCCCGCGCCGACGCCCTCATCGGCGTCAGCTCCGCTCTTTGCGCCCGCATGATCGAACTCGGCGCCAATCCAGACATCGTTACAACTTTACGTAATGGGGTCGATACGCAAACCTTCCACCCCACCAACCGCGCAGCCGCCCGGGCCAAACTCGGCCTCACCCGCAAAACCCTCCTCTCCGTCGGCCATCTCATCGAGCGCAAACGCAACCACCTCACGATCGCCGCCCTGAAACTCCTCCCCGAATTCGACCTCCTCCTCGTCGGCGAAGGCCCCGAGCGCCAGAACCTCGAAGCGCAGGCGGCCGCCCTCGGCCTGGCCGAACGGGTCCGCTTCCTCGGCACCCGCCCCCATCACGAACTCGCCGAAATCTACACCGCCGCCGACGCCCTGGTCCTCGCCTCCTCCCGCGAAGGCTGGGCCAACGTCCTGCTTGAAAGCATGGCCTGCGGAACCCCCGTCATCGCAAGCAACATTCCGGGAAACCCCGAAGTGGTCCAAACCCCCGCCGCCGGCCGCATCGCCAGCGAAAACACCCCCGAAGCCCTCGCCGCCGCCACCCGCGACCTCTTCGCCCACGAACCCAACCGCGAAGCCACCCGCGCCTACGCCCAACCCTTCTCCTGGGACGCCACCACCGCCGGCCAACTCGAAATCTTCCGCCGCGTCACCAGCAAGTAATACCAACCAATGGAAATACTGACCCATCCCCGTCATGGTCGGCGAAGGCCCCGCGCGCGACAGGCGCACCCTTGTGCGCCGAAAGCGACCATCCACGCCTTGCCCCGGTCGCACCAAAACCCACCAACGCAACACACCCCACCTCAGACCCCCATCCTTCGTAGGGCGGATGCAATCCGCCACCTCGTTTGCGCAATACCCCCCAACAAGCCCCCGTCATTGCGAGCCCTTGCGAAGCAATCCAGCGCTCACCGCGACACCAGCAGACACCATGCCCCGAAAGCCCTGACCAAAAACCGACCGCGTCACCGCCAAGCAAGCAAGCGGTGGGCGCCGCCCACACCCGCTGGGCCTGAGGCCCAGACCCCATCCCCATCCTTCGTAGGGCGGATGCAATCCGCCAACTCGCCGCCCGCGCGATCTCCCCCCAACCATCGACCGTCATGCCCCGGCTTGTCCCCTCGCGCGGCGAAAGCGGGGGAATCCACGCCTTGCCCCCGTCGCACCAAAGCCCCCACGCAATACACCCCACCTCAGACCCCCATCCTTCGTAGGGCGGATGCAATCCGCCAACTGGCCACCCGCGCGATGTCACCCCAACGCCACCACACCCCCAAGCACCAACGCCACCAACACCTGCAAGCCCATCAGCCCGACATAGCAAACCCAAACCCACGCATGCCAAAACCGCGCGACCACGGCGGCCACCCCATACCCAACCCCCTCCATCAACGCGACCGCGCAATGCGGCTCAGCCATCAAATGCGACACCGTGGACATGATAGACATCGGAAGCTCCTCGAAACCGTTGCGGAGCCCTCCCATTAGCCGCACTCTCCCCCCCATTGTCCCAGCCGCCCACACCCTCCCACAGCGAACCCCAACAAACCCCGTCATTGCGAGCCCTTGCGAAGCAATCCAGCGCTTACCGCGACACCAGCAAACACCAAGCCCCCCACTCCCATTGCACCCCACTCCCCGCCCCCCCATCATTCCACTCATGCCCACTGACGACCTCCCCCCGGACCATCCCCTCCGCCAGCACCCCCCCGGCGCCGCCTGGGTCGACCATGCCGGCCACCTCGCCACCGACCAAACCCCCACCCCGGCCGATGCCGCCGCCGCCGCCGAACCCGTCACCCGCCAACTCCATGCCTCCGTCCGCCGCGCCATCCAGTCCTTCGCCGCTATCGCCACAAAGCTCGACAACCAACCCGGCTACGCCGGCCTCGCCGCCGCCACCGCGCGCCTCCTCAACGCCGCCGATCGCCCCACCCAGGAAGTCGCCGCCCTCCTCGGGGACCTCTACGACGCCGTCATCGAACTCGGCACCTTCCTCGAACGCGACAACCGCCTTCTCGCCGATCCCACTTCCAGCACCGACCCACTCGACCCCGAGGCCCGCCAGTCCCTCGAACACCTCATCCGCATCGCCGCCCCCTGGTCCCGCCGCTTCCCCACCATCCGCGACCTCGATGACGCCGCTGGCGCCATGCTCACCCGCCCCGAACTCTATCGCAGCGCCGCCGAAATAATCGCCGCCGCCGCCCAGGGCCTCATCTCTCCCGAAGACCGCGCCCGCATCGACGCCCTCCTCGCCGCCGCCAGTCGCGGCGATGTCCTGTCCAACAAATCCGCCGCCCGCGCCGCCGGTGGCATCCGCAACCTCGTGTCAGCCGCCGCCATGTGGGCCGCGATGCATCTCCCCGTGATCTTCATCGAAGCCACCTTGAAACTCACCTTCGAGCAAACCGAACTGGCCCATCGCGCCGCCGAATTCCTCACCGACGCCCGCGCCCCCATCACCGAGTTTCTCCAAAGCGTCCCCCCCGACCTCCGCCTCGCCGTCACCGAAATCCTTCGCCTCCTCAACGACCACAATCTCCCCCCTCCCTTCCCCACCCCACCCGAACCCATTCCCCCATCCCCGCCCTTCGACCTCCGCGAAGCCCACCGCCGCATCCTCGCCGGCACCCAACTCCCCCCCGCATGGCGCCCCTTCGTCACCTCCCTCGATTTCGGCCCCCACTCCGAACACCTCGACCCCGAAAGCAAACCAGATCACTCCGATATTAAAAAAAATCGAAACAACCCCAACCTCCTCCGCGACCTCACCCCCATCGCCAAACTCACAAACCTCCAACACCTCACTCTCGCCAACACCCAGGTCGCCGACCTCACCCCCATCGCCAAACTCACAAACCTCCAACTCCTCTCTCTCGCCAACACCC
>JAYTUU010000126.1:0-18160 GCA_043744375.1 Rhodospirillales bacterium
CCTTCACCGCTTGACGAGGATCAGGCAACTCACTGAAATGACCGAGAAAGACAGTCGCCTCGAAAAATGCACCACAGTCTGTTGCCAGGTCGTCCATCGTCGTCCTCCACGCAGCCGGTCAGAGAACACGCACAGATTCAGCAATTCAGCCGTTTGTCACGCGATCTTTCACCCGATTGCCCTGCCTCGTGTGGGACACATACGACGACATCCTGGCCGCATGCGGCGAAGCCTGGAGGTTCCTCATACAGGACCCAGACCGTAGCCGATCCATCGGATACCGCATCTGGGCATCGGTCAGTCCATAAAGGGGTTGGTATTAGATCACGGGAACTTGGCTAGATCACGCCACCGAGGGCCGCCAGGGCTTCGGCGTGTAGCGCGGCGGTGCCGGCGGCGAGGATGGTGTTGCGGCCGGCCATGGTCAGCGGTTGGCCGCTCCAGTCGGTGACCATTCCGCCGGCGTTGCGCACGATCGCGTCGAGTGCCGCGTAGTCGTGCAGGGCGAACATGTCGGAGACGATGAGGTCGGCGCGACCCTCGGCGAGCAGGCCAAAGACGTAGAAGCTGTCGGCGGTGATGGTGTTGCGGGCGCGCCGGCGCAGCGGCGCGAGGGTGGCGTGGCGGGCTGGGCAGAAGGTGTCGTAGCCCATTGTTGAGATGATGGCGTCGGCCAGCGTCGGGCATTGGCGTGTCGAGACCTGGCGGCCGTTGCGGGTGGTGCCGTGGCCGTCTGCGCCGAGCCAGCGATGGCGGAGTTGCGGCTGATCGGCGAGGCCGAGCACGAAGCGGCCGCGATGGGCGAGGGCGAGGAGGAAGCCGAACAGTGGCAGGCCCTGGATGTATTCCTTGGTGCCATCGAGCGGATCGATGATCCAGACGAACTCGGCGTCTTCGCGCTCAGGCGGGAATTCCTCGCCGCGAATGCCGTGGGCCGGGTAGGCGCGGTTGATTTCCGCGCGCACCGCCTGCTCGACGGCGCGGTCGGCGTCGGTGACCGGTGTGCCATCGGGCTTGGTTTCGACCGCGGGGGAGCCTTCGGCCTTTTCGCGCAGGATGGCGCCGGCGATATCGGCGAGATGGTTGGCGAAAGCGAGGATTTCAGCGGCGACGGGATCGGGCATAAGGCGGGCTCCGGACGGGGGGTCGAGCGTAGCCGATTTGATGGCGCCGACCCAAGGTGATAACGGCGGTGAATGGATGGGGAAGAATTCGACTACGTGATCGTCGGCGCGGGCTCGGCCGGCTGTGTGCTGGCGAACCGGCTGAGCGCGGATGGCCGGCATCGCGTGCTGCTGCTGGAGTATGGCGGCGGCGACCGGTCGATCTTCATCCGGATGCCCTCGGCACTGTCCATCCCCATGAACATGAAGCGGTACAACTGGTTCTATGAGACCGAACCGGAGCCGCATCTCGGCGGACGGCGGATGCACACGCCGCGCGGGAAGGTGCTTGGCGGGTCATCGTCGATCAACGGGCTCGTCTATATTCGCGGCAATCCGCAGGATTTCGAGGGCTGGGCGCAGGCCGGCGCGCGCGGCTGGGGCTGGGCGGACGTGCTGCCCTATTTCCGCCGCGCCGAGACGCGGCGGGAGGGGGGCGATGCCTATCGCGGTGACGATGGCCCGCTGCACACACGGCGAGGAACGCTCGCGAACCCACTCTATCGGGCCTGGATCGAGGCGGGGCGGCAGGCGGGGTATCCTGTCAGCGCGGATGTGAACGGCTTCCAGCAGGAAGGCTTTTCGCACATGGACATGACCGTGCGCGATGGCGTGCGGTGCAGTGCGGCGGTGGCCTATCTGCGGCCGGCGATGGGGCGGACCAATCTGGTCGTGCGGACGCATGCGCTGGTGGGGGGCGTCGAGATCGTCGGCGGGCGTGCGGTCGGCGTGCGCTATCGTCGGGGTGGACGGGACCTGGTGGCGCGGGCGCGGGGAGAGGTGATCCTGGCGGGCGGGCCGATCAATTCGCCGCAACTGCTGAAACTTTCCGGGGTCGGCCCCGGTGCCGAGTTGCAGGCGCACGGGATTTCCGTCGTCGCGGATCGATCGGGGGTTGGCGAGAATTTGCAGGATCATCTGGAGTTCTACTTTCAGATGGCGGCGACGCAGAAGATCACGCTGTATAGCGCGATGAACCCGTTCGCCAAGGCGATGATCGGGCTGCGCTGGCTGTTGTTCCGTGACGGGTTGGGGGCGACCAATCATTTCGAAAGCTGCGGTTTTATTCGCAGCCGCGCGGGGATGCGCTGGCCGGACATCCAGTATCACTTCCTGCCGCTCGCGATCTCCTATGACGGCAGCGCGTTGGCGACCGGGCATGGCTTCCAGGCCCATGTCGGGCCGATGCGCTCGAAAAGCCGTGGCTCCGTGCGGCTGGCTTCACCTGATCCGGCGACGAAACCGCTGGTTCGTTTCAACTACATGAGCCATCCCGATGACTGGACGGAGATGCGCGCCTGCGTGCGGCTGACGCGGGAGATTTTCGCACAGGCCGCTTTCGCGCCCTATCGCGGCGCCGAGTTGCAGCCCGGCGCCGACGTGGTGGACGATGCGGCGATCGATGCGTTCATCCGCGCCAAGGTCGAGAGTGCCTATCACCCGTCCTGCTCTTGCCGGATGGGGGCAGCGGATGATCCGATGGCGGTGGTGGACGAGCGGGCGCGCGTGATCGGGGTGGCCGCCCTGCGTGTCGTTGATAGTTCGATCATGCCGGCGATCACGACCGGGAACCTCAACGCGCCCACCATCATGCTGGCGGAGAAGGCGGCCGATCATATCCTTGGCCGCGCCTTGCTCCCACCGTCGAACCAGCCCTACTACGTCGCGCCGGACTGGCAGACGGCGCAACGCTAGGCAGGAGGAAACGAGAATGCGGACCCAGGCGCGCGTGGTGGTGATCGGTGGTGGCGTGGTGGGCGTGAGCACGCTGTATCATCTCGCGAAGAAGGGCTGGACGGATTCTATACTGATCGAGCGCAAGGAACTGACCTCCGGCTCCACCTGGCATGCCGCCGGCCTGTTGCCGCTGTTCAACCTCAGCTATTCCGTTGGCCAGATCCACAAATACTCTGTTGCCCTTTACAAAAATTTGGAAGCTGAGACCGGGCAGAATGTCGGGCTGCGCCAGGTTTCCAACATCCGGCTGGCGCGAACGGCGGATCGGATGGATGAATATCGTTACTATGCCGGGGTTGCGAAGACGATCGGTGTGGATGTGCGGTTCCTCACGCCGGGCGAATTGAAGGCGATCTGGCCGCTTTGCAACACGGATGGTGTGATCGGCGCCATCCAGCATCCGCAGGACGGTTACATCCAGCCGGCGGATCTCACGCAGGCGTTGGCGCGGGGGGCGCGCATGATGGGGGCCGAGATCAATCGGCATACGGCGGTGCTGGGGATAGCGCGCCTGCCGGGCGGCGACTGGCTGGTGCGCACGGACAAGGGCGATGTCACGTGTGAACACATCGTTTCGGCGACCGGGAGTTTTGCGCGGCGCACCGGGGCGATGGTTGGGCTTGAGGTGCCGGTTATTCCTGTGGAGCACCAGTACATCGTGACGGAGCCGCACCCGGCGATTCTTGAGCGCAAGCGTTTGGGATTGCCGGAGATGGGGGTGCTGCGTGAGTCCGATTCCTCGTGGTACATGCGCGAGGAGAACGGCGGATTGTTACTTGGCCCCTACGAAATCGGCGCCCCCGCCTGCTATGTCGATGGGCCGTCGGATGCGTCCGAATACGAGCTGTTCCAGGAGGATCTCGAACGCCTGGCGCCGTATATCGAGACCGCGATCATGCGCGTGCCCGCCTTCGGCGAGGTTGGTGTAAAGCGTGTCTACAACGGTGCCATCGCCTACACCCCGGACGGCAGCCCGATCATCGGGCCGGCACCGGGGGTGCGCAATTTCTGGCTCAACGAGGGTCATAGCTTCGGCGTAACCGCGGCCGGTGGTGCGGGCTGGCAATTGGCGGAATGGATCGTCGAGGGGGAGCCCTCGATCGACATGATGGGTGTTGACCCACGGCGCTTCGGACCGTACGCGACGCGCGGCTATCTGAAGGCGAAGAACGAGGAGGCCTACGCCAAGGTCTTCACCGTCCACTACCCCGACGAGGAACGCAGCGCCGCCCGGCCTCTGCGGCAGACGCCTTGTTACGCCCGCATGAAGGCTCTCGGCGCGGTGTTTGGCTCCGTCTATGGCTGGGAGCGGCCGAACTGGTTTGCTCCGCCCGATTATGCGCTGGACGCCGAGGCGCTTGGCAAGACCGATGTGCTGCTCAATCAGAATCACGCGCCGGCGGTGGATGGGTGCATCCAGGAGAAATGGAGTTTTCGTCGCTCCAACTACTTCGAGCATGTTGGACGCGAATGCCGCCACGTGCATGAGAAGGTCGGCCTGCTCGACATGTCCGCCTTCGCCAAGTTCGAACTCTCCGGCCCGGGCGCCGCCGCGTGGCTGGATCATTTCGTTTCCGGCCGTTTGCCGCAAAAGATCGGACGCATTGGCCTGTGCTACCACCTGACGCCGCTCGGTGGGGTCCGCACGGAGTTCACCGTGTTCCGCGAAGCCGCGGATCGGTTCTACATCGTTTCCGCCGGCGCGCTTGAAACCCATGACTGGGATTATTTCTTCCACACGATCCCCGGCGATGGCCGCGTGACTCTGCGCAAGGTGACGACGCAGCACGGCGTGCTGGTTCTCGCTGGTCCCCATGCCCGCGACGTTCTTGCGCGGGTTACTGACGCCGATCTCTCCAACGCGGCGTTCCCTTGGCTATCCGGAAAATCCATCGATATCGGCGCCGCCACGACCCGCGCGTTGCGCGTCAACTATGTCGGTGAGCTCGGCTGGGAACTGCATCATCCGATCGAGATGCAGAATTATATCTTCGATCGCCTGATGGATGCGGGTGCAGATTTCGACATCAGGCCGTTCGGGATCCGTGCGATGGATTCGCTACGACTGGAGAAGTCGTACCGCCTTGTCGGGCGCGAACTCTCGATCGAGTATGCGGCTCTCGAATCGGGGCTTGATCGCTTCGTGGCCGTCGACAAGGGGGATTTCGTCGGCCGCGACGGACTGCTCGCCTGGCGCGCGCGCGGTTTCACCAACCGCTACGTGACCATGGAGGTGCATGGCGTCACCGATGCCGATGCGCGAGGGTCGGAACCTATTTTCTGCAATGATGAATTGGTCGGTCGGACCACCTCGGGTGGTTTTGGCTGGCGCACCGGCAAATCGCTCGCGCTCGCCTTCGTCCGCCCCGACCTGGCGGCGCCTGGCACATCCCTTGAGGTCGAGATCCTCGGCGTCCGCCATCGCGCCACCGCCATTCCTGAATCACCCTTTGATCCCGACAACAAATGCCTGCGCGGCTGAAACGGAACCCGTCATGAACTGGGATGTTTTCATTACTTGCGCGCTCACCGGTGCGGGCGCCACGGCGGACAAGAGCGTGCATGTTCCTGTCACCCCCGCGCAGATTGCCGCCTCCGCGGTCGAAGCGGCGAAGGCCGGGGCGGCGATTGCGCATATCCATGTGCGCGATCCCGCGACCGGCGCTGCCGCGCGTGACCCGGCACTTTATCGCGAGGTGGTCGCTCGCATCCGCGACTCCGGCACCGATATTGTGATCAATCTGACGGCGGGCATGGGCGGTGATCTGGTCCTTGGCGGCGCCGAGCATCCGCTCCCGCTCGATATGAGCAAGACCGACATGGTCGGTGCCGAGGAGCGTGTTGCCCATGTCACCCAATTGCTGCCGGAAATCTGCACGCTTGATTGCGGTTCGATGAACTTCGCCGAGGGCGACTACGTGATGACGAATACGCCGGGCATGTTGCGGGCGATGGCACGGCGCGTGCAAGCACTCGGCGTGCGACCGGAGATCGAAGTGTTCGACACCGGGCATCTTGTTCTTGCAAAGCAATTGATCAGCGAAGGGCTGATCGACGACCCCGTGATGATCCAGCTCTGCATGGGCATCCCCTACGGCGCGCCGGATGACCCATCGACGTTGATGGCGATGGTGCAGAATCTGCCGCCCGGCTGCATCTTTTCGGCCTTTTCGATCGGACGGCACCAACTCCCCTATGTCGCCATGGCGGCGCTGGCTGGTGGCAATGTTCGTGTTGGGCTCGAAGACAATCTCTTCTTGAGCCGTGGGGTGAAGGCGACCAACGGGTCGCTGGTGGAGCGTGCGGTGGCGATCCTGGAGGGGATGAACGTGCGCATCGTCGGACCCGCGGAAGTGCGGCGCAAACTGCAACTACGGGGTGCGCAATGAACTGCGCCATCATCGGCGGTGGCGTGATCGGTGCCGGCTGGGCGGCCCGGCTGCTCCTCAACGGGCATGACGTTGCGGTTTATGATCCGCAGCCGACCGTCGTCAGGACCGTTTCTGAGGTACTCGAGAATGCTGCGCGCGCTTATGCCAGAATGACCCTTGCGCCGGCTGGGAATCGTGGGCGGCTGCGTTTCGCGGCCAGCATTGCGGAGGCCGTGCGCGATGCCGAGTTCATCCAGGAAAGTGCGCCGGAGCGTCTCGACCTCAAGCAACGATTGCTCACCGAGATCGATGCCCATGCGTCGCCAGATGCGTTGATCTGCTCTTCCACGTCCGGTCTGCTGCCGTCGCAGCTTCAGGCGGGCATGCGCCATCCCGGGCGTTTCGCGGTCGGGCATCCGTTCAATCCGGTCTATCTGCTGCCGCTTGTCGAGATCTGCGGAGGCGTGTTGACCGAGGCCGCGACGATCGCCCGTGCACAAAGCCTGTATGCCGGGATCGGCATGAAACCGCTGCATGTCCGCAAGGAAATCGACGGCTTCATCGCTGATCGATTGCTCGAAGCCCTCTGGCGCGAGGCGTTGTGGCTGGTGAATGATGGTGTCGCCACCACCAGCGAGATCGACGATGCGATCCGCTATGGTGCCGGACTGCGCTGGTCGTTCATGGGGACTTTCCTGATCTATCGTCTCGCCGGTGGCGAAGCGGGCATGCGGCACTTCATGGCACAGTTCGGCCCGGCATTGAAATTGCCGTGGACCAAACTGATGGATGTGCCGGAATTGACGGCGGCATTGATCGACGAAGTCACGCGTCAATCCGACGACCAGGCCGGCGGGGTTTCGTATCGAGATCTTGAGCGCAAGCGCGATGATTGCCTGGTCGCGGTGATGCAGGCGCTGAAGACGCAGGACTATGGTGCCGGGTCCGTTCTTGCCGACTATGAGGCGAAGCTGTATCGAACTGGCCACGCATACGCGGCATTGCCGGCGGATACCTCGCAGCCGTTGCGGCTGCACCAAGGCGTCGTGCAAGCGGACTGGGTGGACTACAACAAGCACATGACGGAGAGCCGTTATCTTCATGTGTTCACCAATTCGACTGATGCGATATTGAAGATGGTCGGTGTGGACGGCGCCTATGTCGCGGCCGGGCACAGCTATTTCACCGCCGAAACCCATATCGTTCATCGCCGGGAGATCGCCGGCCACGCGCCTTACTATACGACAACGCAGGTGCTGGCCGCGGATGACAAGCGGGTGCATCTGTTTCACCAGCTTCATCATGGCGGCGATGACACGCTGCTCGCGACCGGTGAGCACATGCTCCTCCATGTCGATATGGTGAAAGGCAAGGCGTGTCCTGCATCGTCTGCGATTGCGTCACGCTTTGCCGCCTTGCGCGATGGGCACGCGGCGCTGCCGAAGCCGCCGGAGTCCGGGCGTGGCATCGGGGCGTCGAGGCCGCGCGGCGTGGCAGGCCCGGGTCTCGCGCGGATGCTCGATCGTGAGGTGACCGCGTTCATCGAGCGTACCGAGTCGTTCTATCCGGCGGCCACCAACGGGGCTACGGCGGCGCAGAACCGGGCGATCTATGATCGCATGTGCGTTGCATTCCGGGCTCCCCGGCCGGAGGGGATCGCGGTGGCGGATTTTGCTGTTCGCGGCGGGAACCCGGTCCGGGACCTGCCGGTTCGGCACTACGCACGAAGCGACCAAGCCTCGGATGTGACGCTCCTCTATCTGCATGGGGGTGGCTATGTGGTCGGCGGGCTGGATAGTCATGACGATGTTTGTGCCGAGTTGTGCCGTGATGCAGGGATCGAGGTGGTATCGCTCGATTACCGGCTCGCTCCGGAACATGCCTATCCCGCGGCGCTCGACGATACCGAGGCCGCCTACCGCCATCTGGTCGGTGCGGGCCGTCGTGTCATCGTCGGGGGCGACAGTGCGGGTGGCAATCTCGCAGCTGCACTCTGCCTCCGTCTCAAACGCCTTGGATTGCGGCAGCCGATCGGGCAGGTCATGATCTACCCTGGGCTCGGCGGCGATCCGTTCCGCAATGGGGCCCGCAATCTCGACGCGCCCTTGCTGCCGGTCCGCGATTCCGGCGGCTACCGGGCGATGTATGCCGGCGGCGAGGCGCGCATCCCCCTCGACGATCCCGAATTCGCGCCGCTCTGTGCCACCGATGTCACGGGCCTGGCACCGGCGGCGGTCGTGGTCGCCGGGATCGATCCGCTGCGCCAGGACGGCGAGGACTACGCGGCGTTGCTGGCGGCGTCCGGAGTGGCGACACTCTTCCGCTGCGAACCGGGACTCGTGCATGGCTACTTGCGTGCGCGCCATACGAGCCGCGCCGCCGCGCGCAGCTTCGCCGCCATCGCCGAGGTATTGTGCCAGATGGCGTCAGGAAGTTTTGCCACGCTCCATGACGCCGCGCCGCTGTAACAGGAAGAACATCATGCCATCCGATACAACGCCACGAGGGCGCCGCGGCGCCGGACGCGATGCCAAGCGGGCTGCGCGGATGGCCCATGCGGTCGATGCGGTGCCGTTCATCACGCGCAAACTTGCACCTTTCGAGGTGCTCAGCGAGGAGGGCCTCGCCCTGATCGAGCATAATGCGGATACGGTGCTCGAAGAGATCGGTATCGATTTCAAGGGGGACCCCGAGGCGCTTGAACTCTGGCGCGATGCGGGGGCCGATGTGCAGGGCGAGCGCGTGCATTTCCCGCGCGGCCTGTGCCGACAGATCGTGCAGCGCCATGCGCCGCGCAGCTATATCCAGCACGCCCGCAACCCCGCGCGCTCGGTCGAGATCGGCGGCGACAAGACGGTTTTTGCACCGAACTACGGCTCGCCCTTCGTGCGCGATCTCGACCGGGGCCGGCGCTACGGCACGATCGAGGATTTTCGGAATTTCGTGAAGCTGACGTATTCGTCGCCCTGGCTGCATCACTCCGGGGGAACGATTTGCGAACCGGTCGATCTGCCCGTCAACAAACGTCATTTCGATATGCTCTATGCCCATATGCGCTGGAGCGACAAGCCGTTCATGGGCTCGGTGACCCAACCCTCGCGGGCGCAGGACTCGGTCAACATGGCGGAAATCCTGTTTGGCGAGAACTGGATCGATCCCGCATCGGGCCGGCCGCGCACGGTTATGACGAGCCTCATCAACGCCAACTCCCCGTTGACGTGGGACGCGACGATGCTGGGTGCGCTGAAGGTCTACGCCCGCAACAACCAGGCCAATCTGACGACGCCGTTCATCCTCGCCGGCGCGATGTCTCCGGTCACGGTTGCAGGTACCTGCACGGTCACGTTGGCGGAGGCGCTGTCGGGCATGGCGTTTGCGCAGCTCGTCAACCCCGGCGCGCCGGTGATCCTGGGGAGTTTTGCGTCGTCGATTTCGATGCAGTCGGGCGCGCCCACGTTCGGTACGCCCGAGCCGTCGCTGGTGCTGTATGCGATGGCCGCATTGGCGCGACGTCTGGGCGTGCCGTTCCGCTCCGGTGGCGCGTTGTGCGCCTCGAAGGTGGCGGACGCGCAGGCCGCCTACGAGTCCGCCAACACGATGAATGCGACCTGCCTGGGAGGCGTTAACTTTGTCCTCCACGCGGCCGGCTGGCTCGAGGGCGGGCTGTCGATCGGCTACGAGAAATTCATGATGGATTGCGATCAGGCCGGCATGATGCACGCCTTGCTCGCGGGCGTGGACCTCTCCGAAAGCGGCCAGGCGATGGACGCGATCCGTGAGGTTGGCCCGGGCAGCCACTTCCTTGGCTGCGCGCATACCCAGGCGAATTTCGAGACGGCGTTCTTCCGCTCGGCGCTGGCGGATAATAACAGCTACGAGCAATGGGAAGCGGAAGGGGCGAACGATATGGCCCAGCGCGCCAATGCCGCGTGGAAGCGCAGTCTCGCGGAGTACGTGGCGCCGTCGATCGATCCGGGTGTGGATGAGGGGCTGCGCGCGTATATGGCACGCAGCAAGGCGGCGTTTGCCGATTCGGACATATGAGGCAGGGCACACTCATAGCCCGGCCGCTTTCCTTGGCAGCCTGATACGCGCAAAGTGCGGCGGCGATACAGTGCGGCGACGATACGGGGAAACCATTCATGACAACGGCGCGCGCGCAGATCGGCTTCATCAACGCGGCTCACAGCTTCACTCATTACAGTCTGCTGATCCTGCCGACCGCCGTGCTTGCCATGGCACAGCCGGGTGGCGCGTTCGGGGCCGAGTACGGGTCGATCCTGGCGCTCGCGACGGGTGGCTTCATCCTCTACGGACTGTTCGCCTTGCCGCAGGGCTGGCTGGCGGCGCGGATTGGGCGGCGGCATCTGATGACGGCGTTCTTTTTCGGGGCCGGGTTGTCGATGATGGCCACGGGGTTGGCGGGTACGGCGATTGCGCTGGCGTTGGCGCTGGGCGCGACCGGGCTGTTCGTGGCGATCTATCACCCGATCGGCACGGCGTTGCTGGTGGAGGCCGCCGGTGACAAGCCGGGGCAGGCGATCGGTTTGAACGGTGTGTTCGGCAATGTCGGCGTCGCGCTGGCGCCGATGATCACCGCGTTTGTGGCCGCACAGGCGGGGTGGCAATGGGCGTTCATCCTGCCGGGGGCCGCCTGCACGCTGCTCGGATTCTGGTGGGTGCGGCTGCCGTCGGTGGACACCCAGGCGCGCAAGACAAGCAAGCCGTTCCCGCCGATCCCGCCCGCGGTGGTGCGCCGGGTGGTGATCGTGCTGCTGCTGATCGCCGCGACGTCGGGATTGGTGTTCAACGCGTTCACGCTGCTGATCCCCAAGCTGATGCAGGAGCGTCTGGCGGGCGATCCCTCGCTGATCGCGCTCGCCGGCGTGGCGGCGACGGTGGCGACGTTGTGTGGGGCGGTGACGCAGTTGACGGTCGGGCGGATGATCGATCGGCTGACGTTGAAGCGCATTTTCCTGCCGCTCGCGCTGATATTGGCGCCGGCGCTGGCGGCATTGTCGTTTGTGCAGGGTTGGTTCGTGCTGCCGGTTGCCGGGCTGGTGGCCGCGGTGGTGTTCGGGCAGGTGACGGTGAACGAGACGATGACAGCGCGCTATATCTCGCCGGAATTGCGCACGAAGATGTATTCCGTGCGTTTCTTCATCGGCTTCCTCGGCAGTGCCGCGGCGCCGCCGCTGATCGGCTATCTGCATGAGCGTACGGGGACGCTGTCGGCCTCGGTGCTGGTGCTGTCGGCCTTCGCGCTGATCGTGCTCGGCTGCGCGTTTGCCTTTCCGAACCGGCCGGAGGAACTCGACCCGAGTTTATGGGAGCGGCCGGCGCCGGGGCGAGTGCCTGCGGCTGCGGAGTAGGGGGTGGTTTGAAATCGCCTTCCGGCATGCCACATGAGGGGCATGAAACGCCGCACCCTGCTTGCTTTCGCCGCCGGTTTCGCCGGCCTGGCGCCTGATCGCCCCGCGCTGGCGCAGGCGCGCCCGCTGACCGCGCAGGATCGGGCCGATATCGGCCGGATCGAGCGCTATCTGCTGACCTTGCGCACGCTCAAGAGCCGGTTTTTGCAAATCGCGCCGGATGGCGGCAGTTCGGAAGGGACGGCCTGGATCGAGCGCCCGGGGCGGTTGCGCTTCGACTATGATCCGCCGGCGCCCTTCCTGCTGGTGGCCGGGCATGGGGTGGTGATGTTTCATGACCGCAAGCTGGAGCAGACCAGCCAGTTTCCGATCGGGCAGACACCGCTGGGCATGCTGCTGGCCGAGAAGGTCACGCTGTCCGGCGACGTGACCGTGACGGGCATCGAGCGGCAGCCTGGCCTGTTGCAGGTGTCGATGATCCGCACCGGTGCTCCGGGCGACGGCACGCTGACGCTGGTCTTCGCGGATAATCCGATGCAGTTGCGACAGTGGGCGGTGGTTGACGCGCAGCGGCTGGAAACGCGGGTTTCGCTGTTCAATGTGCAACTGGGCGAACGCTTCGACCAGAAGCTGTTCGAGGTGGGAAACCCCGGTGCTGGGCAGAACGGCAACCCGGGACGGTAGGAACCGTGACCTAGGTGCAACAATGTGCCTCTCTGCGGGGCACGCAGGGCAAGGCTGCGGAGGTTTGTCTTCATTTTGACGCGATCGTCGTGGATAGTCCCTCAGTTCTTGCGTTGTGGGGCGTGATGAAACCGCTGATCGGGATTTCCTGCTGCACCAAGCTGTTTGGCGTGTTTGGCATGGCCAACCATGCAGCGTCCGACACCTATATCCGTGCGACCGACCGTGTTGTCGGTGGCGTGCCCGTGCTGATGCCGGCCAATGGTGGGCTGGCGGATGTCCACACGCTGTTGGCGCGCCTGGATGGCATCATCCTGACCGGTAGCCGTTCGAACGTGCAGCCCTCGTACTATGGCGGACCGGACCATGCGGAAGGCACGCCCGAGGATGCCAATCGCGATGCGGTCACTCTGCCGCTGATCCGGGCGGCGGTGCAGGCGGGGGTGCCGGTGCTGGCGATATGCCGGGGTATGCAGGAACTCAACGTGGCGCTCGGCGGCAGCCTGCACCAACGTTTGCAGGATCTGCCCGACCGGATCGATCATTCCACGCCGATGCAACCCAATCCGCGCGTCCGTACGGGCAAGTCACATAATGTGCGGGTGACCGCCGGTGGCTGGCTGCATCGGATCGCCGGGGCGTTGGATATTCCGGTCAATTCCCTGCATAACCAAGGCGTTGATCGCCTTGCGCCGGGCTTGACGATCGAGGGCGTGGCGCCTGACGGAACGATCGAGGCGGTGCGCGGGCAGACGCCGGGGTTCGTCATCGGCGTGCAGTGGCATCCCGAATACGATTGGGAGACGGATGCCGTTTCGCGGCAGATTTTCGAGGTATTCGGCCGGGTGGTCGCGGCGCGCCTGGCGGGCAGCGACTTGGCGGCAGCGGCGGCGGATTGAGGCGCGACCGCTTCAGGCGGAAACGCGATACTGTGTGGCGAGGGTTGCGAGACCGGCCTCCAGCGTGATGTTCGCTGATCGCGCCAGCAGGGCCGCTGCGAGTGTGGGGTCGCCGACCGATTCGCGGATGTCGCCGACGCGCGCCGACGAGAAGACGGGCCGTGGCGTCTGGCGGTAGGGCTTGCCGAGAACCCGCAGCAGTTCGAGTAGCGAGGTGCCGCGACCCGTGCAGACATTGGTGATATTCGCGCCGGCCTCGGTGGTCGCGTAGCGCATGGCGGCGACGAGGTGGCAGACGACGTCGGAGACATGGGTGAAGTCGCGCACTTGCCGGCCATCGCCGTGGATCGTGACGGGGGCGCCGGCTGCGATCTGCTTGGAGAAGATCGAGATGACGCCGCTATAGGGTGAGCAGGGGTCCTGCCGGGTGCCGTAGACGTTGAAGAAGCGCAATCCGAAGGTCGGCACGCCGTGGACGAGCCAGGCGGCGGTGGCATGCAACTCGGAGCCGAGCTTGTCCGCGCCATAGGCCGAGAGGGGGCGGGGATGCATGTCTTCGTTGGCGAGGCGCCCGGTCACGTCCCCGTAGACTGCGGCGGACGAGGCGTAGACGACCGGGACGCGCCCGGCGTCACGCGCGGCTTCGAGGACGGCGACGGTGCCGCCCATGTTCGTGCGGTGGGCGGCGCTCCATGTCTCGTTGGTCCGCACGACGGAAGCGATGGCGGCGAGATGGAAGCAGCCGGCGACACCGTTCAGCAGTTTCTTCACGCAGGCGGGATCGGCGACGTCGCCGATGATCAGTTCACAGTTCGGATCGAGATTGTCGTGCTTGCCGGTTGAGAGATCGTCGAGGCCACGAACGTCATGCCCGGCTGCGAGCAGGGCGTCGACCAGATGGGACCCGATGAACCCTGCCGCTCCGGTGACCGCGTATACCGCCACTGCCTTCTCCGTCACTACGGCACGATACCCCGCGAATCCGGGGAAAGGGGCGCGCCGGCTGTTGCCCTTAAGAAGTCCATAGGCTCACGGGATTGTCAAGCATTCGTTAATAAGAGCGCAGAAAAAATCAAATTTTAAACAAAACCGCCGGTCGTAGATCGGGATGAGCAGATCAGCCGCTATCCGCCTTTGACGCCGCCAGCGGTCAAGCCGGCTACAATCTCTTTTTGCATCAATAGGGTCAATAACAACACAGGCAGCGTGACCAAGAGGGCCGCCGCGGCCAGCGGTCCCCAACTTACCTGTTCGAACGTCAAGACATTGTAAACCGCAACCGGCAATGTTCGTGTCTCGCGCCCGGCCAGCACGACGCCGAAGATGAAATTGTTCCAGCTGAAAATGAACGCCAGAATCGTCGCCACCACGATGCCGGGCCGCGACAACGGCAAAGCGATGTAGCGGAACGCCTGCCAGATCGTCGCGCCATCCACCAAGGCGGCTTCCTCCAATTCGTTGGGCAATCCCTCGAAGAATCCGATCATGACCCAAACCACGATCGGAACGGTAATCACAAGATGCGTGATAACAATCGGGGCCAGAGTCCCGGTCATGCCGAGCCACTGGAACAGCAGGAACAAGGGCACGAGATAGGACAGGCCGGGCGTCACGCGGGCGATCATGATCAGGGCGGCGGCCTTGTGGGCCTTGGACTTGGCGATGCCGAACCCGGCGGGCACACCCAGCAACAGCGCCAGCCCGGTGGCGCCGAACGACACCACGACCGAGTTGTAGGTGTAGTTCACGAAGTCGTTCTTCTCGAACACGTCGATGAAGTTCGCCAGCGTCGGCGGCCAGGGGATGAACACGGGTGGGAAGGCCGTGTTGTCCAACTCGTTCTTGAACGCCAGCGACAGCATCCACAGGAACACCAGGATCGCCGGCGAGATCAGCGCGAACACCGAGAGGCCGAAGCCGATGCGGCCGAAGAAGCGGCGGACCTGCCAGCCCTTCAGTTTACGTTTCGGTTTCATGCTCAATACGCCTGCTTGCGCGCGCCGAACAGCACCAGGCTGACCAGCAGGATGATGACGAAGAACACGACCACGATCGCCGAGGCGTAGCCCATGTCGTAGAAGTTGAACGCCACCAGATAGAGGTAGATGTTCATCGTCTCGCTCGCCGTGCCCGGCCCGCCGCCGCTGATGACGTAGATGATGTCGAAGGCCTTCAGCGCGTCGATGGTGCGGATCACCAGGGCGACCACGATATGCGGCCACACCAGGGGCAGGGAGATGTGGCGGAAGGCGTCCCATGCGCTCGCGCCGTCGATGCGTGCGGCCTCATAGGGGTCGATCGGCAGGCTGGCGAGGCCACCGAGCACGATCAGCATGACCAGTGGCGTCCATTGCCAGGTTTCGACCAGGACCAGCGTCGGGATGACGGTGGCGGTGTCGTAGACCCAGGCGGATGGCGGAATGCCGAACAGCGACAACAAATAGTTCAGCACGCCGAGCTGCGGGTGGAACATCATCGTCCAGACCAGCGCGACGGCCACCGGGGTCGCCATCATCGGCAGGATGAAGATGGTGCGCGCCAGGCCGCGAAATGGGAACTCCTTGTGGAAGCACACCGCGGCGGCGATGCCCAGCACCATCGGGAACAGCACGGACAGGAAGGTGAAATACAGCGTGCGGACGACCGACCACAGGAACCGCTCATCGGCCAGCAGGCGCCGGTAGTTGTCCAGGCCATTGAACGTCATGCCGCTGCCGACGCGCCATTCCTGGACGGACATGTAGAGGGTGAAGAGCCAGGGAAACACGATCACGGCGAAGACGACGAGGCCCGCGGGGATCAGGAACGGCCAGTACTGCCGCGCATAGTTGCGCCCGCGCAGCCCCATGCCGGAGGTCCCGGCTTCCGAGGTGGTGGTCATGGACGCTGGTATCCCGGCGGCGAGGCCGGTTGATCTGTCGCGGACACCTTCGGCGTCCTCCCTGTACTCGAAGCCGCCACCTTAGCGGGCCAGCGCCAGCCGGCAAAGGGCCGCCTCAGGGAACCGGCAACTCGCTGATCTTGCAGAGGTTGGAGCGCTTCATTTCGCGCGCCTTGCCGTCGGCAAAGACCACCCTGAGATCGAAGATGCAATTGCCGTCGCGCGGCAGGGTGATCAGTCGGTTGTTGTCGGGCGCCACTGGGGAACCCGCAAGGCGGTTAGGCCCGGGCGCGCCCGCACCGGCGGGGGTGGCGATGAATTCGGTGATCGGCCGCGCCGCGCGGTTGAACAGCTTGATCGACGGGTCATCGGCCGGCTTCCCGGTGGGGCCGAGCGGCGCGCTGCCCGGCGGAACCGGTCCTGCCGCGGCGCCAAACGTCACATCCTCGACCGCGCAGGTGTTGACGCCGCGGCGGTCCTCGGCCTTCCCGTCAGCGAACACCACACGAATGTCGAAGACGCAGTTGGTATCGAGCCGCCGGCGCACCGCGAAACTTGCCCCAGGCGCAATCGCCGTCGCCCCGGCCGACTTGCCGTCGAGCCGGTTCTGCCCCCAGTTTGTATTGCCCGCCGCGGTGACGAACAATTCCCGCACCGCCACCGGGCCGCGGTTGACCAGGTTGAACGACGAGTTCTGCGCGCCCGCCGGCGGTGGCGGGGCCTTGGGCGCCGGTTGCGCCAGGGCGGGGAGGGCAAGGACGAGGCAGGCCGCGATCAGCAGGCGCATGAGGGCAACTCCGTGGCGGTTCACCAGCGCCCGAGATGGGCATGCCGGGCGCGCCGTACAACCACGGCGAGCCAGGCGCATTGGGACAGCAGCAGCAACAGCGGCAGTATTGGCTTGAGCACCGGGGGAGCGATCACGAACGCCAGCGCGACACCACCGCCGAGCGCAGTGAACCCCCAATGTATGGCGGCGACATGGCGGGCATCGATCCCGCTGCGATGCGCCACTTGATAGAGATGGCCGCGATGCGCCTGGGTGATCCGCTCGCCCGCCAGCGCGCGGCGCACCAGAGTGAAGGCGACGTCGAACAACACCCCGTGCAGCAGCATCGGCACCAGCAGGAAACTCATCTCCACGTTGCCGAACCGGGCGGCGGCCACGCCGAGCACGGCGAGCACGAAACCGCAGAACTGGCTACCGACATCGCCCATGAAGATGCGCGCGCGCGGGAAGTTGAACGGCAGAAATCCGGCGATACCGGAGGCCAGCAGCAGCGCAGCAAAATACACGAACCAGCCGCCCTGCGCCTGCGCGATGAAGGCCAGGAACACGCTGGCCACCAGCGCCACCCCGGCGGCCAACCCGTTCAGGCCATCGATGAAATTCAGTGCGTTGGTGGCGAACAAGATCCACCCCAACGTCAACGGGATGCCGACCCAGCCGACATCGACCGCGCCGAAATAGGGCACATGGAACACCGAAATATACAGCCCGCTGCCGATCGCCGCGAACGCCGCCAGAACCTGCGTCAGGAGCTTCACGGCGAACGGCCAGTCCCGCACATCGTCGATGAAACTGACGACCGCAATCGCCCCGGCGGCCAGGATCACGCCGCGGAAATACGGGTCGGCGATCCGCGAAAACGTCGCGGTGCCATACAGCACGGCGATCCCCAGCATGAACGCGACGACAATGCCGACGCCGCCGCCCTTGGGGATGGGGGTGGCGTGCGCCTTGCGTGCATTCGGCGTGTCCATCACCCGTGCCGCGATCATCGCACGTACTGTGACGGCCGAAACCGTCGCCAGACCGGCACAGAACAGCAGATGGCGCAGGAATGCGGCGAACGTCATGGCACTTCTCTAGCCCGTCCCGCCGCGCCGCGCCCAGCATCCATTACTGGCAAGCGAGCCTCGCCTCCGCAAAGGGTCAGGGACCCTTTGATCCCATTACTTTTCTTGGCTGCGCGAGCAGCCTTTAGTCAAATTCGGCTATCGTTCAAAGGCTGCTGACGCAGCCAAGAAAAGTATCGGGTTTCCAAAGGCC
>JAYTUU010000127.1:0-18146 GCA_043744375.1 Rhodospirillales bacterium
CGGGGAACGTCGCTGGCGCGAGTTACGGGCGCGGGGCGTCGCGGCAGAGCTCGCAATCGTCACCGCCGAGGTTCGCACCCGCGACGCCGCCGACGAGGCGCGTGCGGCATCGCCATTGCGTCCGGCTGTGGATGCGCTGGTGCTGGACACCACCGACCTGGACCCGGAAGGCGCGTTCGTGCGGGCGATGGAGCTACTCGCTGGCGTACTCCCCTCGTCTCTCACAATGCATAGACGGGATGCGGGATGACCGGACCAAAGCTCGGTTGAGCCGGGCCATAGGCGGAAATGTTGTTGGCGTTGGCTGAACTTCCTTTCCGGACCGGTGTCGAAGTCCTGATCCGCAGGCGCGCGCAAACTCCTTGACTCCAATCACGGCAGGCGTATTCCACCTTCACAGCGCAATACCGCGCAAATTCGGCCTGCGTCTTGGGGACGCGGGCACGCCGTGTTTTAGACAAAACGCGCATTCCACTCCGCTCCAGCGCAACGTGCAGGGCGGTCCCAAGGACAACGTACACCACATGGCATCCAGCGCCGCTGCTCTCGCCGACTATGACGATCACATGGGCGGAGAAGATTTTGCCTCGCTACTCGATGAGTCCCTCGGCCTCAACGCAGGCTTTGACGGGTCCGTCGTTACCGGCAAGGTAATCCGCCTTACCGAAGAATTCGCCATCGTCGATGTCGGGTTGAAGAGCGAGGGCCGCGTCGCTCTCAAGGAATTCGGCGCGCCAGGCAGCAATGTCGAGGTGAAGCCCGGCGATCTCATCGAGCTGTTCGTCGAGCGCTACGAGGATCGCGACGGCACCATCGTGCTGTCGCGCGAGAAGGCCCGCCGCGAGGAGGCCTGGACCAATCTGGAGAAGGCCTTCGAGGCGCAGCTGCGCGTGAACGGCACGATCTATGGCCGCGTCAAGGGCGGCTTCACCGTCGATCTCGGCGGCGCCGTGGCGTTCCTGCCCGGCTCGCAGGTCGATATTCGTCCGGTCCGCGATGTCGGGCCGCTGATGGGCATGCCGCAGCCGTTCCAGATCCTCAAGATGGACCGCGCCCGCGGGAACATCGTGGTCTCGCGCCGCGCCGTGCTGGAAGAGACGCGCGCCGAGCAGCGCAGCGAGCTGATCCAGGGCCTCAAGGAGGGCATGATCCTCGACGGCGTGGTCAAGAATATCACCGATTATGGTGCGTTCGTGGATCTCGGCGGCGTCGACGGGTTGCTGCATGTGACCGACATCGCCTGGCGCCGGATCAACCATCCGTCCGAGGCGTTGCAGATCGGCCAGGCCGTCAAGGTGCAGGTGATCCGCTTCAACAGCGACACCCAGCGCATCAGCCTTGGCATGAAGCAGCTTGAGGCTGATCCGTGGGAGGGTGTGGCGGCGAAGTATCCGCCCGGCGCCAAGTACACCGGCCGCGTCACCAACATCACCGACTACGGCGCCTTCGTGGAGCTGGAGCCAGGGGTCGAAGGTCTCGTCCACGTGTCCGAGATGTCCTGGACGAAGAAGAACGCGCATCCCGGCAAGATCGTCGCCACGTCGCAGGAAGTCGACGTCATGGTGCTCGACGTCGACAGCTCGAAGCGCCGCATTTCGCTCGGCCTCAAGCAGGTTCAGCGCAATCCGTGGGAACAGTTCGTCGACGAGAACCCGATCGGTGCCATCGTCGAGGGCGAAATCCGCAACATGACGGAATTCGGCCTGTTCATCGGCATCGGCCCGGACATCGACGGCATGGCCCACATGTCCGACCTGTCGTGGGACGAGCCGGGCGAGTTGGCCATGGCGAAGTACGAGAAGGGTCAGATCATCAAGGCCAAGGTGCTCGATGTGGACGTGGAGAAGGAGCGCATCAGCCTCGGCGTGAAGCAGTTGGCCGATGACCCCGCCGCCGCCGTACTCGACCGCGTGCACAAGGGCTCGGTCGTCACCTGCATCGTCACCGCGGTGCAGTCCAACGGCATCGAGGTCAAGATCGACGACGTGCTCACCGGCTTCATCCGTCGTGCCGAACTGGCGCGCGACAAGGGCGACCAGCGCCCCGATCGTTTTGCCATTGGCGAGAAGATCGATGCCAAGGTGGTCGCCGTCGATCGCGCCACCCGCAAGCTGTCGCTCACCATCAAGGGCAAGGAGATGGAGGAGGACAAGAAGGCAATCGCCGAATTCGGCACCTCCGACAGCGGCGCCTCGCTCGGCGACATCCTGGGTGCGGCCATTCGTCGCCGCAACCAGATCACGACGCCGGAAGAGTAATCTGCTAGTCCTGGCAGCATGACTCTCGAAACCGACTTGCTGATAGACAGGCGGCGCCTCAAGCGCCGCCTCGTCTTTTGGCGGGTGGCGGCCCTGCTTGCCGTGCTCGGCGCGGCCGTGCTCGCCATCGACCAGCCCTCCGGCATCACCGCGCGCGACCACGTCACGCGCGTCACGTTCGCCGGCACCATCACCGAACAGCGCCGCACGCTGGACGCGCTCGCCGCCCTCGTCGAGGACGACAGCGCCAAGGCAGTGATCATCGCCATCGACAGCCCCGGCGGCTCCGTCTCGGGCGGCGAGGCGCTCCACAATGCGTTGCTCAAGGTGGCCGCGAAGAAGCCGATGGTGGCCGTGATGGGTGCCACCGCCGCCTCCGCCGGCTACATGGTCGCCATGCCCGCCGCCCGCATCTTCGCGCGCGAGGCGACGATGACCGGCTCGATCGGCGTGCTGCTGATGACCGGCGAGGCCTCCGGCCTGCTGCGCATGCTCGGCATCACCGATGAGACGATCACCTCCGGCCCGCTGAAGAACCAACCGAGCTTCTCCCGCCCACTATCCGAAGCCGGCCGCGAAGTGCTGCACACGATGGTGATGGACATGTACGAGCAGTTCGTCACCATGGTCGCCAATGGGCGCAAGATGGACCCCGCCCGCGTGCGCGAACTCGCCGACGGCCGGCCGTATACCGGGCGCCAGGCGCTCAAGCTCGGCCTGATCGACGCAATCGGTGGCGAGGCTGACGCACGGGCCTGGCTGGCCGCCGAGCGCGCCGTTCCCGTGAGCCTGCCCGTCCAGGAACTCCGTCCTCTTGGGCTACGGGAGCGCGTCCTCGGTGATGGCACGGAAAGCATTTTTGAGGGGTTTGTGAAAATCCTTCTCTCTCAAAGAGTTAGCCTTGACGGCGCGTGGTCGGTCTGGCAGGTTTTGGCGACCCGCCCGTAACCGCGGGCGCGCGGGGAGCCACGAGGCATGACCAAGTCCGAATTGATCGCCGAACTATCAGCCGCCAATCCGCATCTGCTGAGCCGCGACGTCGAAACCATCGTGGCGACGATCTTCAACGAGATCACCGCCGCCCTCGCGCGCGGCGAACGTGTCGAACTGCGCGGCTTCGGCGCATTTACCGTCAAGCACCGTGACGCCCGCACGGGGCGCAACCCGCGCACCGGCGAGTCTGTCCCGGTGGACGAGAAGGCCGTGCCGTTTTTCAAGGCCGGCAAGGAACTGCGCGAGCGCGTCAACCTGAGCAAAGCGCTGATCGCCGAGGAGTGATGGTCCGCCTGCTTCTCGTGGCCCCCCTGCTGGTGCTGCTCGTCACCTTCGCTTTGTCGAATTCCCATGATGTGCGTATTGCGCTGTGGCCGGTGCCCGGCGCGGCCGAAATCCCGGTCTCCATCGCCCTTCTGGTGGCGATGGCGGTGGGCGTTTTGCTTGGCGCGGTGATGGTGTGGATCCCCGCACTCGGCCTCCGGCGACGGGCGCGGCGGGCGGAGCAGGCCGCGGAGTTGCTGGAGAGCCAGATCCGCCTACTCAAGGCACGCAGCACGGCGCCTGCATTGCCGGCACCCGAATGACAGGATTGATCGCGGCCCTCGACACGATCGACCCGCAGCGCGCCCGGCGCTGGGCGAGCGCGGTGGCACCCTCCTGCGGCATGCTCAAGCTCGGGTTGGAGTTCTACCTCGCCAACGGTGCCGCGGGGGTTCGCCTGATCGATGACCGCCCGGTATTTCTCGACCTCAAGCTGCACGACATTCCCAACACTGTCGCCGGCGCCGTGCGCGCGATCCTGCCGCTTGCCCCGGCGCTGCTGACGCTGCATGCCGCCGGTGGACGGGCGATGATCCAGGCGGCCCGCGCCGCCGCCGAACCGGCCGGGTCGGCACGGCCGAAGCTGCTCGCGGTCACCGTGCTGACCAGCCTGGACGCCGAAGCGCTGCATGAGATCGGCGTCGCCGGCGGGCCACGCCAGCAGGTGCTGCGCCTCGCGCGCCTGGCGCTGGAGGCGGGTGCGGACGGGCTGGTGTGCAGCGCGCATGAGGTGGCCATCCTGCGGGACGCGCTCGGCCCGGCGCCGCTGCTCGTCGTGCCCGGCATCCGCCCGGCCGGCAGCGCAACCGGCGACCAGGCGCGCACCATGACACCGCGCGCCGCGGCCGATGCCGGGGCGGATTGGCTGGTCGTCGGCCGACCGATCACCGAGGCCACCGACCCCGGTGCGGCCGCCGCGGCGATCGCGGCCGAAATCGCCTGATGACCCAGATCAAAATCTGCGGCCTGACTGACGACGCCGGCTTCGACGCGACGATCGACGCCGCGGTGGACTATATCGGCTTCAATTTCTTCCCCGCCTCGCCGCGATTTGTCCGCCCCGCGCGGGCGGCGACCCTGTCCGCCCGCCATGCCGGCGGACCGCTGCGGGTCGGCCTGTTCGTGAACCCTACCGAGGCGGATATCGAAGCTGTCCTCACCGCCATGCGGCTCGACATATTGCAACTCTACACCGCGCCCGAGCGGGCCCGCGCTCTGCGTGCCCACTTCGCGCTGCCCGTCTGGCGCGCCGTGGGCGTCGCCACCGCCGCCGACCTGCCCGCGAATAGTGACGGCGCGGACGCGCTGCTGATCGAGACCAAGCCACCCGCCGGGGCCACGCGTCCCGGCGGCAATGCGGCGAGCTTCGATTGGTCGATCCTCGCCGGCTGGTCCGCACCCTATCCCTGGGCGCTGGCCGGAGGCCTGACCCCCGGCAACGTCGCGGCGGCCATCCGCATCACCCACGCGGCGATCGTCGATGTCTCCTCCGGCGTCGAAAGCAGCCCGGGCGTCAAGGACCCTGCCCTGATCCGCGATTTCGCCGCCGCCGCCGCCCGACAGGCGTAGGGGCGCGGGCGATGCCGCTCTCGAAACCCGCCATCCAGCGCCTGATGTTCGCCTTCGTCTGCTTCGTTTGGGGCACCAACTGGGTGGCGATGAAGGTCGGCGTGTCCGCGGTGCCGCCCGGCTATTTCTCCGGCACACGCTGGGCCTTCGCCGGATTGGTGCTGCTCGCCTGGCGCTATTTCAACAACATGTCCATCCGCGTGCCGCGCCATCTGTTGCCGCGGCTGATCTGGCTGTCGCTGCTGATGATCACCTTCAACGCGTTCATCATGCTGTACGGCCTGCGCCATGTCAGCAGCGGGCTGGCCTCGGTGCTGTCCTCTGCGGTCACGCCGATCGCGCTGCTGGGCTTCGCCGTGATGTTCGGGCAGGAGCGGTTCAACGCCCGCCAGGTCGCGGCGATCGGCGTCGGCATTGGCGGGCTGCTGCTGCTGTTCGGCCCGAAGGCAGCCAGCGGACGGCTCGACTGGATGGAACTGCTGGGCGCCGCGGGCATCCTGATCGGCAATCTCAGCTATTGCCTCGGCTCGGTGCTGTGCAAGCCGCTGATGGGCACCATTCCGCCGGCGCTGCTGGTGGCCGTCACCAACCTGTTCGGCGGCATCGCGCTGCTGGTGCTGTCGATCGCCTTCGAGCCGGGGGTGGATGCCGTGCTTACCGGCAACTGGGGGCTGAACGCGTGGCTCGCCTGGATGGTGATGGTGTTCGCGGGGTCGCTCGGCGCGACCATCATCTACTTCTTCCTGGTGCGCGACTGGGGCGCCAGCCGGGCGGGCACCTATGCGTTCATCTCGCCGATCATCGGCGTGTTCGCCGGCATCTTCATGCTCGGCGAACAGGTGGCCCCGCTCGACGCCGCCGGCATGATCCTGATGCTGCTCGCCGCCGGGCTGGTGCTACGACGGTCGGCATAAAGCTCATCCCCGAGCGGTGCCATCCACGGCGGATTGGACGGTCGCCATGAAGTCGCTGACATAGGGCTTGATCTGGCCGAGCGGATGGTTGCGGATCTCGGCGCGGATCGTGCGCCTGATCTGCTCGCGGCGGTCGCGGTTGGCGGCCAAAGCAAGCGCGGTCGCTTCGTAGCTGGCGATATCGGCCACCGCGAGGTCGCCGAGGCCGGCATTGGTGAGGTTGGACAGGCTGAGCCGCTCGAAGAAGCAGGGGCCGGTGAGGCTGACGGTCGGCACGCCCATCCACAGCGCCTCGCAGGTGGTGGTGCCGCCGGTTTGCGGGAAGCTGTCGAGCGCGATGTCGATCTTGTTGTAGTGCGCCATGTGGGTGCCGCGCACGGCCACGAAGCCGACGCGCTCCGGGGGCACCCCGTGCTGCGCAAAGGCCGCGCGCACATTCGCCTGGAAGGCCTCGGTGCCGCCTTCAGGGCGTACGAACAGGAAATGCGCCCCGTCCACGGCGGCGGTGATGCGCGCCCAGGCGGCGAGCACGGCCGGCGTGTATTTGTAGGGGTTGTTCATGGTGCCGAAGGTGAGATGGCCCTGACGCGTCTCGGGCAGTCCCGGCTCGATCGGCAGGCGGTCGCTGAAACCGAGGCCGCCGAGGACGACCCAGCTGCGTGGCAGGACGAGCGGCTTCTCGATCAGCAGCGCGTCGTCGGTCGGGCGGTTGTAGGGGTCGACCATCAGGTAGTCGATGGTTTCCGGCCCGGCGGAATGCGGGTAGCCAAGCCAGCTCGCCTGCACCGGCGCAGGGCGCCAGGCCATGACGTTGAGCTTGTTCATGTACGTGGTGCCGCCGAGTTCGATGAGCATGTCGAGCTGGTCGGCGGCGATCATGGCAGCCGCGTCACGGTCGCTGATGGCGGGGGCGAGACGGAAGCCGTCGCTCAGCGTGGCGACGCGGTTCTGCACGCTGTCACCGGCGCCGCTGTTCCAGGAGTAGCAGTAGAGTTCATAGCGATCCCGGTCGTAATGCTCGATGATCGGCATGGCGAAGTAGCTGACCGGGTGGTTGCGCAGGTCGGACGACATCAGGCCGAGGCGCAGCTTCGCGCGGCCGCTGCGTACGGCCGGAGCGGGCAAGGGCGAGCGCGCGGCGGCGGCGTCGATCGTGCGGCCCCATTTGCGGTGCGCCTCGAGCAGCACGACGCGGTCCTCATGCGTGCGCACCTGCGCCATCTGGTAGTGCAGCGCGCTGATGTAGCCGGTATCGGCCCAGTACTGCGTCAGCCGCGTGAAGCTGCCGACGGCATCAGCGGCCGCGTGGTTGCAGGCGCGGTTGAGGATGGAGGTGATCATCCGCGCATGCGGCAGCATGTTGCCGCCGAGGGCGACGCGCTTCAGTGCAAGATCGTAGGCGGCGGCGATGTTCTCTGCCTCGTCCTTGCCGCGGGTGCGATCGAGGCTGTCAGCGAGTTCAGCCACCGCATCGGGGTTGTCGGGTTCCAGCCGCACGGCCTCGCGCAGATGGGCGTTGGCGGCGCGGCGGTCGGTGTGCATGACGGAGCGGGCGAGCTGGATGAGCACCCAGGCCTGATCGGGCAGGCGGGCCGCGAGCGCGGTGCCATAGGCCATCACGGCGGCCTGGCGTCCGGCGCGGCGCAACAGGCTGAACTTGGCCTCGTTGAGCGGACGCGAATTGGGCTGGCCCGCGAGGCCCTCGTCGATCAGCGCGACGGCGGCATCATGACGGCCGATTTCGTCCAGCATGCCGGCGGCTTCGATCCAGTTGCGCTGGTCACGCGGGTCGATCAGCCTGGCGGCGGCAAATTGCGCCAGCGCCGCCTCGGTCTTGCCCTGCTGGCGGCGTGCGACGCCAAGCAGGCGCTGGTATTCGGCGCTGGCTGGCTGGGCGCGCACCGCCTGGGCGAAGCACTCGGCCGCCGCGGCGCCATCGCGGCGGGCGATATGGACGTTGCCGAGATTGACGATCGGCGAGATGTTCTCCGGCTCGATGGCCTGCGCGGCGGCAAGCTCCGCGATCGCCTCGTCATAGCGGCCGAGATTCTTCAGCACCACGCCGAGCAGATTATGCATCGCGAAGTCGGTGGGCGCATGGACGAGGCCCTGGCGCAGCCGGGTTTCGGCGTCGGCAAGCTGGCCGGCCTGGAACAGCAGAACACAGAGTTCATACAGCGCGTTGCGGGGGATTTTCGCGGCCCCCGTGCGATGCAGTTCGGCCGCGGCTTCGAGTGTGCGCCGCAGCCCTGCCCGGTCGCCGGCGGCACGCTGCGCGGTAGCCTCCTGCATGAGCGTGGCCATGCGCGCCGCGCCCGGCGTCGGCCGCTTGGGCGCGGGGGGGCGGCCACCGCGGCGTGGGTCAGCCATGGGTGCCGACCCCGAACGGATCGTCGAAGGAATGCGCGGGTTCGGTGCACCAGTGCGCGCCGGCCTCGCTCATGTAGATGTGGTCCTCAAGGCGAACGCCAAATTCGCCGTAGATACAGATCGTCGGTTCGTTAGAGAAACACATACCCGGCACCAGCTTCGTCATGTTGCCTCGCACGATGTACGGCTCCTCATGCACGTCCAGACCAAGCCCGTGGCCGGTGCGGTGCGGCAGGCCGGGCAGTGCGTAGTCGGCACCGAAGCCGGCCCCCTCGATCACCCTGCGCGCCGCGGCGTCCAGCGCCTCGCAGGGCGCGCCGAGCACCGCGGCCTCGAACACCGCCTGGGTGGCCGCCTTCTCGACGTTCCACACCGCGCGCTGGCGTTCGCTCCCCGTGCCGAACACGTAGGACCGCGTCACGTCCGACTGGTAGCCATGCAGCGTGGCACCGATATCGATCAGTACCATGTCGCCGTCGCGCAGCGTCTGCGGATAGGGCACGCCATGCGGGTACGCGGTCGGCTCGCCGAACAGCACGATGCAGAAGGTGAAGGCCGGGTCGGCGCCCATGCGTTGATGCGCCTGGTTGACGAAATCCTGCACCTCCGTCGTGGTGATGCCCGCGCGCAGGATGCGGGCGGTTGCCTTGTGGACCTCCAGCGTCATCGCCATGGCCTGCTTGATCAGCGCGATCTCGGCCGGCGACTTGATCATCCGGCAGGGCGCGATGACGTCGTTTGCATTGACGAAATCATAGCGGTTGCCGGCGCGGCGCAGGCCATCGAAGGTGAAGAACGGCGTTGCCGGATCGATCGCGATGGTGCCGCTCGCGTAGCCCATGTCCCGCACCGTATCGATTACCAGTGCCGTCGGGTCCTCGTGCTCCTGCCAGCACCGGATCGGGCCATCGAGCACGGTCATCGTGCGCAGCTTGGCTTCCTCGAAGGTCGGCGAGATGTAGGTGAGCGCGCCCTCGGCCGGCAGGATCACGCCGTGCAGCCGCTCAGAGCCGTGCAGGCGCAGGCCGGTGAAGTAGAGGGTGCTGGTGGAGGCATCGAGATGCATCGCCTGGATGCCGCGGGCGCGCATGCCCGCCTGCACGCGGGCGATCCGCGCGCGCAACTCGTCCAGGCCGATCGGGATCGCTTTGTCGCGAATGGAACCGAGGCGCGCGAGTTCCGCCGCCATCGTCGATCCACCGACGCCGAGTGTCATGGCCGTGCCCTACCAGGTCTTGATGATGTCGAGCAGCGCGGGCACCGCGAGGGCGGCGAAGACGCTGAGCGTGGGGATCTGCGCCGCGGTGTAGTAGCCGCTTTCGTGCAACAGGTTCAGCATGCCGATGGTGGCGCCGTTCCAACGCACGGGCACGTTGATCGAGCTTTCGCAGCCGAGCGAGCGGATCAGTTCATGGTCGTAGAAGGCCGCACTCAATTCGGCGTAGTCATGATTGATCTTGCATTTGCCGTCGATGATGACGTCGCGCATCGACGGGCTGTCGCGCATGATCGGCTTGCTGCCGCCGACCGGATAGGCGGCCGGCATGTTCGAGTAGAAGCGCTGGTTCTCGTTCTTGTCCCAGTTGACGACGAGCACGGTGAACAGCTTGTGGCCGATCGCGCCGGCGAGTGCCGCGTCAAGTGCCGCCAGGGTCGCGCCAGGCTGGCCGGCCTGCCCGAGGGCGGCCGCGACGGCGATGAAGTGCGGTTGCGGATCGGGCCGCGTGGCTGCTGCGTGGGTCATGGTGTCTGCATCCTGCAAAGCCCGATCGGGCAACGCAATCGCCGCCGTGTCAATCACCGGGACGGTGGAACCGCTGCGGCAGCACATGGCGCTGGCCAGCCCCCGCGGGGTCATAGGCCTGGGCGATGATGTCCATGACGTGGAGCTGGATGTCCAGGCTGGTCGTGCTGGTGTCGCCGGCGGCGATCCTGGCCACGAATTCCCGGATCGGCGAGGCGGGCGGACCACCGGCGGGCGGAACGAGTTTGCGGCCGGCCAGACCGTCGAAGACCGCCGCTTCCGCCGTATCCGGAAGTGCCGCGTAGTCGCCGTCGGGGCGGACGACGTAAACCGCGCCGTCGGCCACGCCGAAATGCAACATGCCCTCGCGGCCGAACACGACGCCGCGGATGCGCGTCGCCCGGTGCGACTGGCTGCCGTTCCAGTTCGCATTGACGCTGACGGCGACTTTGCTTTCGAGCAAGAGCGAGATCAGCGCGCTGTCCTCCACATCGGGCCGCACGATGCTGCCATCATCCAGCGTCCGCGTATCGAAATGGCGCGAGCAGAGGGCGGTCATGCTGGCGGCCGGGCCAAACATCGTGGCGATGGCGGTCAACTGGTAGATGCCGAGATCGAGCAGCACGCCGCCACCGGCCTGCTCTTTCCGGTAGAACCAGCCGGCATGGGTCGGGCCGCCGTGGCCGCGATGCTCCTCCACCCCCGTCACCTCCCCGATGGCGCCCGCGCGCAACAAACGGGCGATCAGATGGTGCTCGGCGGTGCCGACATGAGGCAGCGCGAAGCAGGTGACCGGCTTGATCTCGTTCTGTATGCGCACCGCCTCGCGCAACCGCAAGGCTGCGTCGCGCGTGCGCACCAGCGGCTTCTCCACCAGAACGTGCTTGCCGGCGCGGATCGCCATTTCGGCGAACTCGGCATGGCTGTCCGGCGGCGTCAGGACCAGAACCGCATCGATCATGGCGTCGCGCAGCATCTCCGCCACGTTCGCGTAGCACCGGGGACTATTGAACCTGGCAGCGCAGGCCTGCATGCCCGCAGGATCGCGGCCGGCGATGGCGACCAGTTCGGCGGTTCCCTGCAACGACGCGATGTCGGGGAAATGCCGGCGCTGGGCGATGTCGCCGTAGCCGATCGAAGCAATCCGCAGCACCATGTCTCTCCCCTTCGCCGGGCGGCATCACGCGGTCGCGGCGACCGCCTCGGTGGTGCCATTCTCGGCCGAACGAATGCCGGCGTCGAGGATCGCCACGGCCGCGAGATTGAGCTTCACATCGAGCGTCGGGTGCAGCGGCTCCCCGGTTTCGAGGTGGTGGAGGAACTCCTCGCCGATAGTCGCGCGCCCCGCCGGCAATGGGTCGCCGCGCTCGATCCGGGTGGGCGTGGTCACGCCGCGCTCCTGGTAGATCAGCACGTCCGCGCCATCGACGACAATCGTTCCGTGCGTGCCGTAGATAATCGGGCCATTGGCGACGCCGCCGTGAAAGTTGGTCCAGCTGGCCTCGAGAATGGCGATGGCGGAGGGAAAGCGCAGCAGCAGGGCGGCGTTGTCCTCGGCGGTGCCGAATGTGTTCATGAGGTTCGCCTTCATGCCCTGCACGGTCAGCGGCACGGCGTCGAGAAACCAGGCGGCAAGGCAGGCGCCGTAGCAGCAATAATCGAGCAGCGCGCCGCCGCCGGCCGCCGCCTGATGCCACCATTCAGCGGCTTTCTCGGCGTTGGAAACCAGGCCGGAGACCACGGTATTGCCCGGATGCGTGCTGCCATGGGCGAGCGGGCCGAGCGACGGGCCGTTGCGCCACTTGAGTTCCCACACCTCGCCGATCGCGCCCTCGGCCAATAATTCCCGGGCGCGGCGGATCGCCGGGCGCCAAGTGATCGGCCAGTTCACCGCGAGCGCGACGTTGGCCGCCTGCGCCGCCTTCACCATGCGCCGCGCATCATCGAGCCGCCCGGCCATCGGCTTCTCGGTGACGATATGGATGCCGCGCTGCGCCACCGCCTCCGTGATATCAGCGTGCTGGCTGATCTCCGGGCAGAGGAGGACAATATCCAACTCCTCGGCCGCCAGCATGGCGCGGTAGTCGGTGTAGTGCCGCGGCGCGCCGGGGACAGCGAGGGTGCGCAGGAGGTTCGCCGTTCGGCTGCCCTCGACCGTAGTCAGCGATGGCGTCGCCGGCACGCTGTCCGCGCAGGCGACGATCTGCGCCCGGTCAGTGGCGATGAAGCGGTCGACCAGTTCGTTCACGTGCATATGTGCGAAACCGATGACACCAACCCGATAGGCCCCTTGATTGCGCGCGCGCATCGGCGATGTCCTCACACTTTCACGGATTGTTGCGGTGGTGGCGCCTCCAGCCCGAGGCCGCTGACATTGGCGAACAACGAGGCCAGCCGTTCGAGATCGGCAGGCGGCAAAGGCGACCGCGACAGTGACGCGATATTGGCCCGCAGATGCTCTGGGCTGCCGGTCCCGAACAGCACCACATCGACACCCGGCGTGTGCCGCGCGAACCGATAGGCGGCGTCCGTCACGTTCTCGGCGCCGCCGGGATGAACCAGGAAGTCGAGCGGCCGGTCGCTGTCCAGCAATTCGGCCGGCACCCGCCCGGCGGCGGCGAGGTCGCGGATGGAGGCAGCAAGAAAATCGGGGCGCGCGAAGATGCTGCGCACCGCGTGCATCACCAGCGTGCCGACGCCCCGGCTCCGGGTGAGCGGAAAAAGCGCGGCGCTGGCGGTGCGGTGGAGCATATTGAACGCGACCATCACGACATCGAAAACGCCATCGGCTGTGGCGCGTTGCAGCATGTTGTGGTCCTGGTCGTACTCGCCGGTCTCGGTGATTCCGAGAAAGCGGAACTTGCCCTGCTCGCGGGCGCGCAACAGCGCGGGAACCTGCGCCGCGAGCGCATGGTCATAGTGGCGTTGCGCAACCCCGTGCAGTTGGAAGACGTCGATGTGATCGGTGCCAAGCCGACGCAGCGAAGCGTCCAGGCTCTCGATGAGTTCCGCGGGCGTGAGCGCCGTACCGTCCCGCACGCTCTGGCATTTCGTGGCGACCACCACGCTGTCGCGCGCCACGCCGCCGATCGCCTCGCCGACGATCTCCTCGGTGCCGTACTGGGCGGCGGTGTCGATCAGCGTGATGCCGCTGTCGATCGCCAGGCGCACCAGCGCGACCGCCTCGGCCGCGGTCTTGCCGGTGGCAATGCCGAGGCGGCTGAAACCACCGCAGCCGAGGCCGGCGACGCTGACGCGCAGCCCGGTTCGTCCCAATATCGTCGTATCCATGCTCATGCACTCCCCGCGACCGCCGCAGTATGCACCGCGCGCGCGGTTTGCAAGAGCACGCGCGATCAGGCCGGTGGGATGGCTTGGGCGAAGTTGAACACCATGCCCGGATCGACGGCGCGCTTGACGGCCTTCAGCCGGTCGAGATTGGCGCCGTGATAGGCGGTCTGCCAGTCAGTCAGCGCGGGTCAGGCAGCGCGGGTCAGTCAGCGCGGGATCGATGAAGTTCTGGTAGGCCCCGCGCGTCGCCGGGCCACGCATGGCGGCGTAGAATTCCTCCTGCCAGGCGAGGTTGCGGGAAATTGTTGCGTCGTCGTCGTACATGGTCCAGTCGACGGAAACGAGCATCAACCATTGGCTGTCGCGGTGAACGCAACGCGGCGGCAACGTCCGCGCTGTCGGCGCAACGGGTGATGCCGGCGGGCATGCGCGTGGCGTAGCGCAGGTTCTTCGGCGGCGCGATGCCGAGGAACCCGTTGTCCCATGGGCGCACGACCGGCCCGTTGAGGGTGCGGGCCAGCCGGTCCCACGCCGCGTCGCGGCTGTTGGAGTTGAGGATGACGATCCTGACGCCGAGCCGGGCGTAGATCTCGATCAGATTCGGGTCGTTGGCGAACGGCCCGTTGCCCTGGAAGTTGAAGCTGACGGCGAGCTTGCCCGCCGCGCGGGCCGCGTCGATGTCGTCGGCCGTCGAGATGATCGTGATGGGGTCGGACTGTGCGGCCAACCAGTTCCTGACCCGGCCAAGATGGCGCATCGTGGACTCGACGCCGTTCCACTCGGCCGCAATGGTCAGAGAGACATGGTTGAAGCCGGCGTCACGGTATTTCTGCAGCACCCCGTCAGTGAACGGCAGGCACTCGACGGTCCAGCCGACGCAGCCTTCCCAGACCACACCGCCTGCGATGACGCGCCGCGCGGCGGCAGAATTGTCAGCACTGGAGTTCACCGGGTTGCCTCCTCATCGAGGCCCGACGTTGTGTGTTTCGCAGCGTCCGTGCAAGCCGGCGGTCACGGCGCCTCCAGAACGGCGACCATGGCGCCAAATCCGCGTGCCCGGGCATGCTGCAGCGGCGTTACCCCGCCACGATCGCCAAGGTCGCGGCGGGCGCCGGCCATGACGAGCGCCTGTGCGGTGGCGACGTGGCGCGGGCCGCCCTGGCCGAGCACCACCGCCTCGATCAAGGCGGTCCAGCCGAGATTGTTCACGTGATCGAGCGGCGCGCCGGCCTTGATCAGGCGGCCCACCACCCCGTCATGGCCGAGATGGGCGGCCGCGATCAAGGCGGTGCCGCGATACGGGCTGGTGATGGCGCGCGGGTCGCCACCGAGGGCGATCGCCAGGTCCAGCGTTTCGACGTCGTCGGCCACGGCGGCGATGGTGATCGCGTCGTAGTCCTGCGCATCCAACGCCCGCGTGTCCGCTCCAGCCGCAGCCAAAGCACGCATCGCCGCGTGCCGACGGGCGTAAGCCGCAACATGGAAGGCGGCGCGCCCGCGCGCGTCACGCGCGTCGAGCGGCGCGCGCTCCCCGGCCAGCCTGGCGATCGCCGCCGCATCGCCCGCATGCGCGGCCCGGTGCAGGCCCTGATAGGCGGCCACCTCCGTCGTATCGGGCGGAATTTGCGCGACCACCGCGCCGGCGACCACGCCCAGCACGGCCGTCAGCATCGTTCGTCGGATGACATGAGTCATGAACTCGTATCCCTTTGCGGAGGCGGTCAACTATCCGCGAGGGGCCGATTCCTTTACAAGCCCTTAACATTCCCAGCCGGATTTTGATCCCGCGCCTCATGCCCTAATGGCGCGACAGGAAGCGCAGCAGGAGATCGTTGAAGAGGCCCGGCTGCTCCCAGTAGGGGCTGTGCCCGGCCTCACCGATCACCGCGAGTTCGGCATGCGCCATGTGCTGCGCCTGCATGCGCAGCAGGGATGGCGGTGTGTAGAGATCAGACTCGCCGGTCACCAGCAAGGTCGGGTGTTTGATCGTCTCGAGCAACGCCCAGGTCAACTTGTGCCGCAGCTTCGGCGCCACCCGCGCGCCGGGGACCGCCGCCTCTTCGAGCTTGAGCCAAGCGTCCCGTCCCGCCGGATTGCCGGCCCGGTAGGACGGCGACAATTCCTGGAAGTCATGCGGCAGGTCGGCGAAGAACTTCGGGCGCAAGCGGGCATTGACCGCGACGTAGTCGGCGTCGGTGATGCCCATCAGCGAGGACACGATGGTCAGGCTGCGCAGTTTCCCGGGATAGGCGAGGGCGAAATCGAGCGCGACGAAGCCGCCATGCGCGGTCGCCACCAGATCCACGGTTTCGAGTTTCAGAAGTGACATGAGCCCGAGCAGATCATCCGCGGCAAAGGCCGGGCTCGCGGGGTCGCCGGCGTCCGACTTGAAATAACCCCGCCGGGAATAGGCGATGGCCCGATAGCCGGCCTGCGCCAGCACAGGCTGCTGATACGGCCAGCCGGCCGCACTTTGGGTGCCGGCATGCAGCAGGATGACGGGACGGCCGGGGCCGCCGGTGTCCCAGTACCAAAGCTTCGCGCCGGGCGCCTCCAGAAAGCCCTCCTGGGCCGGCACTTGCGGCGGAATGGCGACCGGCGACCAGACGGGAGGCGGCGCTTTGGCCGCCAGTTGGCCACTCGCCGATGTCGTCAGCAGCGTGTCCCCGTCATCGCCAGAAAACTCTGTCGTTGCATGTCATTCTTCCCCAGGCCGCAACCCTACACCATGCACGCCGCCATGGCGGCCCCGGCGGGCAAAATTGCACCGCGTTCATCATATGCTTAGGTTGCGACCGAATGTCATGGATGCACGCATCCACGATCAACCGGCGCAGGAGTCCGTCTGGCGGATATCATGCCGGGCGGCTGAAAAATGTGTGCCCCGCGATCTGCGGCAAGGCGAGGAGACTTGGAAATGGATATGCCGCAACGGCAAGGGCTGTACGACCCGACGAACGAGCATGACGCCTGCGGCGTCGGCTTCGTGGCGAATATCAAGGGCGCCAAATCGCACGACATCATCCGCCGCGGCCTGCAGATCCTCGTCAATCTCGACCATCGCGGCGCCGTCGGCGCGGACCCGCTGGTGGGCGATGGCGCGGGCTGCCTGATCCAGATCCCCGACGCGCTGCTGCGTCACTGGGCCGGCGCGCATGACATCGTGCTGCCGCCCGCCGGCCGCTATGCGGTGGCGATGTGCTTCCTGCCGCGCGACGAGGCCTCGCGCGCCTATGCGGTGCAGTTGATCGAGCGGGTGGTCAAGATCGAGGGCCAGTCTTTGCTCGGCTGGCGCGACGTGCCGACCGACACCAGCGGCCTTGGTGCGCGCGTGATCGAGACGATGCCGGTGATCCGCCAGGCGGTGATCGCCTGCCCGCCGGCGATGCGCGACCAGAACGCCTTCGAGCGCAAGATTCTGACCATTCGCAAGCAGGTGCTCAACAACGTCCGCGCGCTCGCCGCCGAGAGCCACCTGCCCGGGCTGGGCGAGCTCTATATGCCCTCGTTCTCCACCCGCACCGTCGTCTACAAGGGCCTGCTGCTGGCGCCGCAGGTGCAGAGTTTCTATGCGGACCTGCGCAATCCCATCACCGCCTCGGCCCTCGCCATGGTGCATCAGCGCTTCTCCACCAACACATTCCCCTCCTGGCGGCTCGCCCACCCGTACCGCTTCGTCGCCCATAACGGCGAGATCAATACGGTGCGCGGCAACGTGAACTGGATGTTCGCCCGCCGCCATTCGATGTCCTCCGAACTGCTCGGCGCCGATCTCGACAAGATGTGGCCGCTGATCCCGCACGGCCAATCGGACACCGCCTGCATCGACAACGCGCTCGAAATCCTGATCGCCGGCGGCTACTCGCTCGCGCATGCGATGATGATGCTGATCCCCGAGGCGTGGGCCGGCAACACGCTGATGAGCCCGGAGCGACGCGCCTTCTATGAATACTATGCGGCGCTGATGGAGCCATGGGACGGCCCGGCGGCGATCGCCTTCACCGACGGGCGGCAGATCGGCGCCACGCTCGATCGCAACGGCCTGCGCCCGGCGCGCTACGTGATCACCGATGACGACCTGGTCATCCTCGCCTCCGAAACCGGCGTGCTGCCGGTGCCCGAGGAACGCATCCTGCGCAAATGGCGTCTGCAGCCGGGCAAGATGCTGCTGATCGACCTCGAACAGGGCCGCATCATCGACGACGCCGAGATCAAGCAGACGCTCGCCGACGAGCATCCGTACGAGGAGTGGCTGAAGGCCACCCAGGTGAAGCTCGAGGAATTGCCGGAGACCGCCGATACCGCGGAAGGCGGGCAGCCCAAGGATACCGCGACCCGGCTCAACCAGTTGCAGGCCTTCGGCTACACCCAGGAGGACATGCAGTTGTTCCTGGAGCCGATGGCCCGCGAGGGCGACGACCCGTTGGGCTCGATGGGCACGGACACGCCGATCGCGGTGTTCTCGCGCAAGCCCAAGCTGCTCTATAACTACTTCAAGCAGAACTTCGCCCAGGTCACCAACCCGCCGATCGACTCGACGCGCGAGGAACTGGTGATGTCGCTGGTCTCGATGATCGGGCCGCGCCCCAACCTGCTCGGCCGCCAGGCGGGCACCCACAAGCGCCTGGAAGTCGCCCAGCCGATCCTCACCGACGAGGATCTGGCCAAGATCCGGGCGATCAA
>JAYTUU010000128.1:0-52307 GCA_043744375.1 Rhodospirillales bacterium
CTCCAGCGTCGCCTCGATCGATGCACCCGACATCCATGACCTCCCGAATCATGGTTGCCCATAGATTCAGAAATCAACAAAATGCGCAACTGTAATGCCAGTCACGTTGTCGGATGGCAGCAAGGCGAGGTTGAACGCGAACGGCACGCCGACCAGCACCACGCGGCGCTCCATCTCCTCGGCCGGCAACCCGCCGTAGTTCCATGTCACCAGGACGACGGGGCTGTTGATGATCGGAAAAATGTCCACGATCATGCGGGTCAGCGACATCGCGCCGCCCAGCATGATGATGAACGCGGCAATCGCCGCCGTGTAGGGGCGCCGCAACGACAGGCGCACCAAGGCCATTATCGCATCATACTCGTCGCCCCCATGCCACCCGCTGACGGCGGGTGGCAGAGTGCGGCCTTGCCGTCCGCTACAGCGTCAATCCGCCATCGACGACGATTGTTTGGCCGGTCACCATCGTCGCTCCGAAGGCGAGGAAGACGATGACCTCGGCGAGGTCTTCCGGCAGGCAGCGGCGTTTCAGTGCGGCTTTTTCGGCGACCTGTTTCTGCCGTTCGTCGTTCCACGCGATCTGCCAGGAACTGTCGACCGCCCCCGGCGCCACCGCGTTCACGCGCACCTCCGGGCCAAGGCCGCGGGCGAGGTTCTGCGTGATGTTGATCACGCCCGCCTTGCTGGCGCCGTAGGCGAGGGAGGAACCGGCATATTGCAGGCCGGCGATCGAGGCCACCGAGACGATGGCGCCACGGCTTTCCTTCAAGGCGGGCGCCGCCGCTTTGGACAAGCGGAACAGCCCGACCAGGTTGGTTTGCAGGATCGTCTCCCACAACTCATCGGTGATCAGATCGATCCGCGCCGGCGGCACCACTTCGCGCACGCCGGGGGTGCCGGCGTTGTTGACCAGCAGATCAAGCCGCCCAAGCCGGCGGATCGCGTCCTCGATCATCTGCGGCCCGCCCACGGGATCGCTGACGCTGCCGGGCGCCTCGATCACGCTGAGCCCCTCCTGCCGCAGATTGGCGACCGCTTCCGGGCCGCGCGGATCGTCGGCGAGGAAGTTGATCGCCACCGTGCAGCCGTTGCGCGCCAGCATCGTCGCCGTCGCCAGCCCGATGCCGGAGCCGGCACCGGTGACGATGGCGGCCTTGCCGGCGAGGTCGTAGCGCAGCTTGTTGGCGGTGCTGAGGTTGCTCATGGCGGCCCCCTCAGAACAGCCCGCCGCTATCGGCGACGTAGGACAAATGATGGTCGGTGGAGCCGAACATCTGCTCGATCATGGTCATGCGCTTGAAGTAATGCCCCACCTTGTATTCCATCGTCATGGCAATGCCGCCATGCAGCTGCACCGCCTCCTCGCCGATATGCTTGCCGGAACGCCCGATCTGCACCTTGGCCGCCGAGATCGCCTGGCGTCGTTCGGCGGCATCGTCGGAACGCGACATCATCGTGGCATACATGGCCATGGACTTCGCCTGTTCGAGGGCCACGAACATATCGACGGCCCGATGCTGCAACACCTGGAACTCGCCGATGGCGCGCCCGAACTGCTTGCGCTGCTTCATGTAGTCGACGGTGAGGTCGTGCATTTCGATCATCCCGCCGACGGCTTCCGAGCAGATCGCCGCGATCGCCTCGTCCACCGTGCGCTCGACCGCCGGCAGTGCACCGCCGGGGTCGCCGAACGCGACGCCGCGCGCGTTGGCGAAGGAAATCTCCGCCGCCCGCAGGCCGTCCTGCGTCGGGTAGCCACGACGCGACACGCCGGCATCGTTGGCATCCACGAGGAACAGCCCGATCCCGCCGGCATCACGCTGCGCGCCGCCGGTGCGCGCGGTGACCAGCAGCATGCCCGCGCTGTCGCCATGCAACACCACGCTCTTTTCGCCGTTGAGCGCGAAACCGGAGCCGTCCTTCGTTGCGGCGACGGCCACGTCATTGAGGTTCCAGCGCGAATGGCGCTCGATATGCGCGAACGCAAGCCGCAGATCTCCACTGACGATTTGTGGAATCAACTCGGCCTTCTGCGCCTCGCTCCCGGCATGGCGCAGCAGCCCGCCGCCGAGCACCACGGTCGCCAGATAGGGTTCGAGCACGATGCCGCGCCCGAACGCCTCCATCACCAGCGCCGTTTCGATCGCGCCGCCGCCGAAGCCGCCATGGGCCTCGTCGAACGGCAGGCCGAGCAGGCCGAGCTCGGCGTAGACAGCCCACATCTCCGCACTCCAGCCGGCCGCCTCCTTGGCCGCCTGCTTGCGCGCGTCAAATCCGTACCGATCGGCAATGAGGCGATCCACGCTGTCTTTCAGGAGGCGCTGGTCTTCGCTGAAATCGAAATCCATCGTCGTAAATCCTATCTTCTAGAAACCGAGAATCGCCTTGGCGACGATGTTGCGCTGGATTTCGTTCGACCCGCCGTAGATCGAAATCTTCCGCCAGTTGAAATAGGTCGGCCCTGTTCCCGCCGCGTAATCCGGCCCGTAGCCGACCTCGTTGCGCCCGTCCCCCTCGTCGGAGGCGGCGAACGGCATCACATACGGGCCGACGATTTCCATCATCAACTCCGTCGTCGCCTGCTGGATGGTCGAGCCCTTCAGCTTCAGGATCGAGGAGGCCGGATTCGGCTTGCCCTTCGCCTGGTTCTCGCTGGCAACGATGCGCAGCTGCGTCATCTCCAGCGCCTTCAACTCGATCTCGACGGCCGACAGCTTCTCGCGGAACTTCTTGTCCGAGATCAGCGACGCGCCGCCAGCAAACTCCAGCGACGCCAGTTCGCGAATGCGCTTCAACCGCGCCTTCGACGTGCCGACGCGGGCAATCCCCGTGCGCTCATTGCCGAGCAGGAACTTCGCGCAATCCCAGCCGCGGTGCAGTTCGCCCACCAGATTTTCGGCCGGCACCACCACGTTGTCGAAGAAAATCTCGTTGACCTCATGCCCGCCATCGATCGTCTGGATCGGCCGGCGCGTGATGCCCGGCGCTTTCATGTCGGCAAGGATGAAGGAAATCCCCTCCTGCTTCTTGGCAGTGGGATCGGTGCGGCAAAGGACAAAAATCCAGTCGGCGTGCTGGGCCAGCGTCGTCCACGTCTTCTGCCCGTTGATCACCCAGGTATCGCCGACGCGCTCGGCCTTGGTGCGCAGCGAGGCCAGATCGGAACCCGCACCTGGCTCGGAGAAGCCCTGGCACCACCACACGTCAAGATTGGCGGCCTGCGCGAGATAGCGCTGCTTCTGGGCGTCCGTGCCGAACTGCGCGATCACCGGCCCGACCATCGAGGTGTTGAACGCGAGCGGCGACGGCACGCCGTTCAACTGCATCTCGTCCTGATAGATATAGACCTGCACGGGCGTCCAATCCTTGCCGCCCCACGCGACCGGCCAGTTCGGCACCGCCAACCCGTTGGCGTTCAGAATCCGCTGGGAGGTGATGATCTCCTCCTTCGTCAGATGCTGGCCCTCCAGCACTTTGGTGCGGATGGACTGCGGAATGGCGGTGGTGAAAAAGCTGCGCAGTTCCTTGCGGAAAGCGACTTCCGCGGGGGTGAATCTCAGGTCCATGGCCGTCTCCTCATGGCGTTGCTGGCAGCAGAAATAGCCCGGTTGCGGCGAAACGCAACCGGTTCGGGAATTCTTCGCCCGCTTCTCGTCCGCCCGTTCCTCATCCTTTTGCGGCGAAACTCGCCTGTCTGGTCGGACTTGTCCACTGTGCCGGGCAAGGCAGTCAAAGCTCCGTCGTCTCTTGCCTCCCGCGCCAAACCGCGCCATTCCCGCTCAAAGCCTCCATTGGAAACGCGCCACCATGTCCCTCCCGCCGATCCTCCAGCATCTTCGTATTCCCGTCATCGCCGCGCCGATGTTCATTGTTTCGAACCCCGATCTCGTCATCGCCCAGTGCAAATCCGGCATTGTCGGCAGTTTCCCGGCGCTGAACGCGCGTCCGGCGGAGATGTTGGAGGAGTGGCTGAAGCGCATCACCGGCGCGTTGGCCGAGCATGACGCCGAGCACCCGGACCGCAAATCCGCTCCCTTCGCGGTCAACCAGATTGTCCATCGCAGCAATGACAGGCTCGATCACGACGTCGAGATGTGCGTGAAATATCGGGCGCCCATCGTCATCACCTCGCTCGGCGCGCGGCCGGACGTGAACGAGGCGGTGCATTCCTATGGCGGTATCGTGCTGCACGACATCATCAACACCATGTTCGCCCGCAAGGCCGTGGAGCGCGGGGCCGACGGGTTGATCGCGGTCGCCGCCGGCGCCGGCGGACATGCCGGCACGCTGTCGCCGTTCGCGCTGGTACAGGAAATCCGCGCCTGGTTCGACGGCCCGATCGCGCTCTCCGGTGCCATCGCCAATGGCGGCGCCATTCTGGCGGCCCAGGCAATGGGCGCCGATCTCGCCTATATCGGCTCGGCGTTCATCGCTACGGAGGAGGCCAACGCGGCGGCGGCGTACAAGCAGATGATCGTCGATAGTTCCGCCGACGACATCATCTACACCAATTTCATCTCCGGCGTGCACGGCAACTACCTCAGGCCGAGCTTGCAAAAGGCCGGACTCGACACCGAGAACCTCGGCACCGCGGAGAAGTCCGCGATGAATTTCGGCACCGACAAGGTGCGGGCCCGGAAGGACATCTGGGGCGCGGGCCAGGGCATCGGAGCGGTCAAGGCGGTGGTGCCGGCGGCCGAGTTGGTGGACCGCCTCGCCGCCGAGTATCAGGCCGCCCGCACCCGCATCGCCGCCTGAACGCATGGTGACCGCGCCGATCGAGCTTGTCGTAATGCCCGGCACCGCCGCGGGCGGGCGGCTGCCGTGGTGGGGCAAGATGGCCGCCAAGTTCCTCCTCCGTCGCGCCCTTCCGCGCTATGCGTGGCGGCGGCGGCTCGGTATTGGCGTGCACAGCTTCGCCGCCGCGTCACTGGGCCATAGCCTTGAAATCACGCGCGAAATCGCCTGGTTCACGGCCACCGCCGGGCGCCCGCCGGCCAGCCTGCTCGAACTCGGGCCGGGCGACAGCATCGCCAACGCGCTTTATGCGGCCGCGCTGGGCGTGCGCCGGATATGGCTGATGGATGACGGCGATAACGCCGGCACCGATATGGCCGCCTATCGCGCCATTGCCGCCACGCTGCCCGCGCTGCCGCCGCTCGATTTTTCGTCGCGGGCCGCGCTGCTGACCAGTCTCGGTGCCGTCTATCTGGCCGGCGGCACCGCCAGCCTGGCCGACATCCCGGCGGGGAGCGTGGACCTCAGCGTCTCCTACACGGTGCTCGAACATGTCCGCCGCGCCGAGTTTTTTCCCCTCATGGCCGAACTGGCGCGGATCGCGGCGCCCGACGGCCTCGGCCATCACTTCGTCGACCTGATGGACCATCTCGGCGGCGGGCTGAACAACCTGCGCTTTTCCAGCAGCTTGTGGGAGCGCGACGCGATCGCCCGCAGCGGCTTCTACACCAACCGCCTGTCCTGCCGCGCCATCATCGCCGCGGCCGAAGGGGCGGGGTTCGCGGTCAGGGTGCCCTATTTGTCGCGCTGGCCGTCACTGCCGATCGCGCGCGCCGCGCTGGCCCCTGAGTTTGCCGAAGTTGCCGATGAGGACTTGAACATTGCCAGTTTCGCGCTGGCGCTGCGGCGCGCGTCGCCGCGCAATTGTTCGTGATATGTTCATTTTTTTTCTTGACACGGTTTCGTAACTGAGTTAGCAGTACTGTACATTCTTTCTTTCTCCCTTCGGTCGAAAGAAACCGCGCCTTCGGACCCCGCTTCAGCGGGGTACCGATGGCGCTTCGGTACAGACTCTGTACCCGCAATTTGCGCCATACCTGCGCCATACCCTGCGCCATACCCGCGCCATACCCGCGCCATACCAGAACGCCGCGCGGCGGGCCGCACGGGCCGGCGCACCCGCAGCACGGCCGAAGGTCGAGCATGCCGTAGCCCATCGGAGAGCATGGCCACCCAGTCGCTCCGCGTGACCGCCGGCGACCTCGACGTCACCGTCGGCCCGATCGCCGCCACCAACGACAACGCGGCGCTGCTGTCCCCCTACGCCTTCAGCTTCACCGCCTTGAGCACCACCACCACGCTCACCTTCACCGATGTCAGCACCGACGGCAGCTCGGTCGATGGCGTGCTCGACAACATCACCGTGCCTGAACCCGCCTCTCTGGCCCTGCTCGGCCTCGGCCTCGCCGGCCTCGCCAGCATCCGCCGCCGCCTGCGCGCCTGATCCACATTGCGTGCCCGGCATCAGCCGGGCACGCGGACGCCACCGCTACGCGCGCCACCGATCCAGTCGACGCGGCAATGATTGGGTGGCACCATGCCCCCATGAACGACCTTGCATCCCCGACCAACCTCGCCGGCCGCGTCGCCTTCGTCACCGGCGCCTCCTCCGGCCTCGGCGACCGCTTCGCCCGCGTCCTCGCCGCCCACGGCGCCCGCGTCGTCCTCGCCGCGCGCCGCACGGACCGGCTGGAGACCCTCGCCGCCGAATTGCGCGCCACCGGCGCGACCGTGCTGCCGCTGGCGCTCGACATCGCCTCCGTCGCCTCCATCCGCGCCGCCGCCGCGGCCGCCGAGGCCGCCCTCGGCCCGATCGAAATCCTCGTCAACAACGCCGGCATCTCCCGCCAGGCGCGCCTGGAGACCATCGAGGAAGACGACTACGACGCCGTGCTCGACACCAACCTGAAGGGCGCCTTCTTCATGGCCCAGGCCGCGGCGCGCCAGATGATCGCCCACAAGATCGCCGGCCGCATCGTCAACATCGCCTCCATCGCCGGGCAACGCGCGCTCGGCCAGCTCAGCACCTACGGCATGTCGAAGGCCGGCATGATCCAGATGACCCACCAGATGGCGCGCGAATGGAGCCGGCACGGCATCAACACCAACGCCATCTGCCCCGGCTACATCGCCACCGACTTCAGTGCCGACTTCCTCACCACCGAGCCCGGCCAGAAATGGGTCGCCTCCCTGCCGCGCCGCCGCATGGGCGAGCCGGCGGACCTCGACGCCCTCCTCCTGCTGCTCTGCTCCGGCCAGGCGGCACGCTTCATCAACGGCGCCATCATGACCGCCGATGACGGCTTCACGTCGCAATAGCGACATGAGCGAAGCCGCCATCGCCGCCAGCCGTGCCGCCATCGCCGCCAACCCCGCCGACGCCGCCGCGCATTGCGATCTCGGCACCCTGCTCTGGCAGGCCGGCGACTACGAAGCCGCCCTCTTCCATCTCGCCAGCGCCACCGCGCACGACCCGGCATTGCTCGCCGCGCGCACCAATCTCGGCAGCGCCCTGCTCGCCCTCGGCCGCATTGGCGAAGCCGTTGCCGAATTCCGCGCTGGTGCCGCCGTCCATCCGGACGATGCCGACATCCACTACAACCTCGGCAACGCCCTGATGGCCGCGGAAGCCCCCGCCGAGGCCGAAGCCGCCTACCGCGCCGCCCTCGCCGCCAACCCCGCCCATGCCGGCGCGCACAATAATCTCGGCAACGCGCTGCGCAGCCGCGCCCGCCCCGACGACGCCCTCGCCGCCTATCACGCCGCCCTCGCGCTCCACCCGGACTACTTCGGAACCCTCAACAACATCGGCTCCGTCCTGCTCGCCCTCCATCGCCCCGATGACGCCGAACCCTGGCTCCGCCGCGCCATCGCCGCGAACGCCGCCTACGCCGAAGCCCACAACAACCTCGCCGGCGCCCTCGTCGCCCTCGACCGCCCCGCTGAGGCCATCCCGCATTTTCGCCGCGCCCTCACCCTCGATCCCACGCTGACCCAGGCCCGCTTCGGCGAGGCCCTGGCCCTGCTCAGCCTCGGCGAATTCCGCGCCGGCCTGGGCGCCTACGAAGCGCGCTGGCAGGAACCGCGCTTCACCATCGACGTGCCCGAATACACCACGCCGATCTGGCAGGGCGAGGGCAACATCGCCGGCCGAACCATGCTCCTGCACGCCGAACAAGGCCTCGGCGACACCCTGCACTTCGTCCGCTACGCCGCCCTCGTGCGCGCCCGCGGCGCCCGCGTCATCCTGCAAGTGCAACAGCCGCTCGCCGAACTCCTGCGCGCCCACGGCGATGAAATCGTCCCGATCAGCAACACCCCACGCGACGACCCCATCCCCGAACACGACCTTCGCTGCCCACTGATGAGCCTGCCGCACGCCTTCGGAACGCGCCGGTCCACGATCCCCGCCACCATCGCCTACATCACCGCCGACCCGTCGCGCATCGCCGCCTGGCGCCGCCGCCTCGGCCCCGCCACCCGGCCGCGCATCGGCATCGCCTTCTCCGGCAGCCCCGAACACCCCGACGACGCCCTGCGCTCCATCCCCGCCGCCACCATGCTCGCCGCCCTCGCCAACACCCACGCCGACCTCCACATCGTCCAACGCGACATCCGCGCCACCGACGCCACCACCCTCGCCTGCCACCCGAACACCCACACCCACAGCCTCGCCAACTTCGCCGAAACCGCCGCCCTGCTCGCCTGCCTCGACCACATCCTCACCGTCGATACCGCCATCGCCCACCTCGCCGGCGCCATGGGCCGCCCGGTGAGCATCCTGCTGCAACACGCCGCCGACTTCCGCTGGATGCGCACGCTCACCACCACATCCTGGTACCCAACCGCCCGGCTCTATCGCCAACCCACGCGCCACGACTGGGCAACACCGCTCGCGGCGGCGATCGCAGGCCTCCCAGAAGGCAAGCAAGGCTCCGCCGGCCAAGGGCCTGAGGCCCTTGGAACCCCATCACGCTAGCGGTTTGATCGTCGGGCCTGCCTTACCACTTGGCAACCGGCGTCCCCGGCGGAAAATTTGTGCGCCAGTGCCGTGCGATATCGGCGCGCGTCGCCACCCAGACGCGATCATGGCGGGCGACGTGATCGAGGAAGCGTTCCAGCCCGGCGGTGCGTCCGGGCCGTCCGGCGATGCGGCCGTGCAGTCCGAGGCTCATCATGCGCGGGCGGCCTTCGAGGCCGTCGCAATAGAGGGTATCGAAGGTATCGCGCAGGTAGGTGAAGAAGGCGTCGCCGTCGCCGAAGCCCGCGGGCACGACGAAGCGCATGTCGTTGGCTTCGAGTGTGTAGGGCACGAAGAGTTCGGCGCGGCCGGCGACGTCGGCCCAGAACGGCAGTTCGTCGGCGTAGTTGTCGGCGAAGTAGAGCATGCCGCCGATCTCGCTGAGCAGCCGGTAGGTGCGGGCGCTGGAGCGGTTGTACCAGCCGACTGCGTCCTCGCCGCAGAGTGACTTGTGCAAGGCGAGCGTGTGCAGGATTTCGGCGCGCTCGCCGGCTTCGTCGGCGGGCGGATCGATATTCCAGCGTAGCCCGTGCGTGGCCATTTCCCAACCGGCCTCGCGCATGGCCGCCACCGCCTCGGGGTTGCGCGCCATCGCCATGGCCACGCCGAAGCATGTCACCGGCAGTCCGCGCCCGTGCAGCAGCCGCCAGAGCCGCCAGAAGCCGACGCGGCTGCCGAATTCCCACAGGCTGTCCGCGGTGAGGTTGCGCTCGCCGATGCGTGACGTGACGATGTGTTCGGTGAGGAACGCGACGCTGCCTGGGTCGCCATGCAGAACATTGCTTTCGCCGCCTTCCTCGTAATTGACGACGATGTTGAGCGCGAGGAGCGCGCCGCCCGGCCAGCGCGGATCGGGCGGAGTGCGGCCGTAGCCGACCATGTCGCGCGGGTAGCCGGAGGTGGCGGGATCGTACGGATTTTGGGTCATGGCGCACTTCAACACGGCGCGGGCGGCAGGGCCAGCGCTGATGGCGCGCTTAACCATACCATGACACGGCGCCCCGCAGTTTGCCGCCGCTACGGCATCGCCGGGAGTGTGGCGCAACCGCATGACGGCCTCGCCGCGGCATGGCTCCAGCCATTCGCAGAACTTCTGTCCGCCCGTCTACGCCGACCGCCTCACCGCTGATAGCGGCGCTGCAGGAACAGGCTGCCGGCCATCGTCAGGCCGAGGGTGACGATCAGCAGGATGAAGGCAAGGCTCGCCCCGAAGGGCCAGTTTGTTGTGCGCACAAACTGGTCATATACGGCCGGCGCCATCATCTTGAAGCGCGCGCCGCCGAGCAGCACCGGGGTTGCGTAGGCGTTCATGCTGAGGATGAACACCAGCGCGCAGCCGGCGATCACGCCGGGCAGCGCGAGCGGAAACACCACGCGCCGGAACACCGTGAACGGCCGCGCGCCAAGGTTGGCTGCCGCCTCCTCGACGCTGCGATGGATGCCCTCGATGACGCTCGCCAAAGTCAAGATCATGTAGGGCAGGACCACCGTGACTATCCCGGCAATGACCGCACCCTGCGTATACATCATCTGCACCGAGCCGATGCCGCTCGCCTTCAGCCCGGCGTTGATCACCCCGGTATTGCCCAGCAGCGTCATCCACCCGGCGGCGCGGACGACGTTGCCGACCATCAGTGGAAACACCGTCAGCAGCGTGAGCCACGACTTCCACCGCCCCTGCATGCGTGCCAGCACATAGGCCGCCGGAAACCCCGCCGCCAGCGCGATGACGGTGGCAACCATCGCCGTCCGCAGCGTCGTGATCATCACATCGCGGTAATAGGGGTCGGTGAGGGCGGCGATATAGTTGTGCGCCGTCATGGCCTCGATCATCAAATCGGTCGGGCTGTAGAGGTTCAGCGAATAGCGGAACAGCAGCACCATCGGCGCCACCATCATCACCATCACGAGCAGCCCGGCGGGCAGGATGAGCGCTGCCATGGCTCAGGCCGCCTTGAATTCTTTGTTCCAGAAATCGAGTATCGCCGGGTGCACCTGCGCCTGGTAGGCGTAATCAGGAATGCGGAATTTCTCCCGTTCGGCCGCATTGAAGCTGATCTGGCCTGCGAGTTCGCCCGACAGGGCAGCGTTCGAGACAGTCGGCCCGTAGCCCATTCGATCGGCAAACCCAAGCTGCGCGGTCGGGTCGAGCATGGCGTCGAGATAGGCCCAGGCGTTGTCCTTGTTCTGGGCGTTCTTCGGCACAGCGGCCTCGAACACCACGGGAATGGCGCCTTCCTGCGGCACGGCGTGGGCGAGTTTCACGCCGCTCTTCTTCCACATATGCGCCCGCGCCAGCCACATCGGCGCGATCCACACTTCCTCGGCCTTCATCGCCTGCACCAGTTGCTCGTGCGACGGGTAAATCTTCGGATCGAGTTTCTTGAGGTCCAGCAGCATCCGCTTCGCCGGTTCCCAGTTGCTCATCGAGCCACCACCGGCGAGCGCGGCCCCCATGGTGACGACGGAGTAGTTCAGGTCGGGAATGGCCACCCGCCCCTTGTATTTGGGGTCCCACAAATCGGCGAAACCGCGCGGCGGGGTGGTGACGCGATCGGGGTTGTAGATGATCACCTGCGCAGAAACGATATGCGGAATGCAGTAAGGTTTTTTCAACGCAGCGATGATGTTGCCGCCGTTTTTCAGCCGCTCGAACGGAATTGCGTCGAACGCGCCGAGCAGGTTCATCTGGTACATGTCGGCGTCGCCCAGATGCACCACGTCGTACGACCCACGCCGCGCCGCCCGCTCGGCGGTCAGCTTGGTTTTGCGGGTATCCTGCGAGCCGAGATCCTGCACAACCTCGATGCCCATCGGTCCGAGCACGGGCTTCTCGACGTTGCGGCTGAGCAGTTCCGCATAGTCGCCACCCCAGGTGCCCAGCACCATTTGGCCGGCTGCCCGCGCCGGCCGGATGAAGGGTGCGGCCAACGCCGCACCCAGCACGCCCCGGCGGAGGATCGCCCCCGCGGCGCTCATCAGGCCTTGAACTCCTTGTTCCAGAAGTCGAGCAGACCAGCGTTGTTCTTCGACAGATACTCGAAATCGGGATATTTCAGCGCCGCCTGTTCGGCCGCGGTGAAGCCGATATCCTTCATCAGCGCCGCTGGCACCGGGGCGTTGTCCACCGTCGGCGCGTAGGACATCTTGTCGGCGAAGGCGACCTGCGCCCGCGGGTCGAGCATGGCGTTGAGATAGGCCAGCCCGTTGGCTTTGTTCGTCGCGTTGCGCGGCACCGCGGCGCCGGAGACGTAGGCGATCGCCCCTTCCGACGGCACCGCGGTCGCCATGTTGATGCCGCCCTTTTTCCAGAACACGCCGCGGGCGAGCCACATTGGCCCGTACAACACCTCCTCGCCCTTCATCGCCACCGCGAAGGCCTCGTTCGAGGGGTAGATTCTTGGCTCCAGCTTCTTCAGTTCCATCAGCGCCTTTTTGCCGGGGGTGAAGTCCGTCATGGTGCCGCCATGGGCCAGGTTGGCCAGCATGATGACGTAGAGATACTGAATGTCGATCAGCCCGAGCTTGCCCTTGTTCTTCGCGTCCCACATGTCGATGAAGCCCTTGGGGGCGGCCATCTTGGCGGGGTTGTAGACCATCACCTTGCCCGAGATGAGCTGCGGCGCCGAATAGGTGGTGCGGTACGCCTTCGCCACGTGCTTGAGGTTAGGCACGTTCTCCTCGGTGACCGGCTCCCAGATGTTCTGCAGCGACAAGGTGTAGAGATCGATGTCGGACAGGCAGGCGACATCCATGCTGCCGCGCCGTCCGGCGCGCTCGGCAAGCAGCTTGGCTTTGCGCGGATCCTGTGGTGCTACGTCCTGCACTACCTCGATGCCGAGCGGGCCGAGCAGCGGTTTGTCGATGTTGTCGGTCAGCAGCGCGGCGTAGTCGCCGCCCCAGGTGCCCACCACCACCTGCCCGGCGGCCTGCGCCGGCGGCACCACGACGCTCGTCGCCAGGGCGGCGGCACCCGCCATCACGCCGCGCCGTCCAATCGATCCGGTCATGTCTCAAACTCCCTGTTGTTCGTCATTAAGCAATCGTCCCGAAATCGTCGCCCAGTCGAGCCATACGGCGTCGCCCGGCACCAGCCGGCGCAGCCGATCCTCAGGCCCCGGCGTCGGCCGCGTCACCAGAACCGTTCCTGCATCGGTGTCCACATGCCAATCCGTCAGACCGCCGAGATAGGTCACCATCGCCACCCGCCCGGGCAGCATCGCCGCCTCGAACCCGATCCTGACCCGCTCCGGCCGAACGACCAACGCCGTCCGCGCGCCGGCGATCCCGCCATCGCAGGCCAGCGCCACGCCGCCCGCCCGCATCGCGCCGGGCCGCTCGACCACGCCGCGGAAGATGTTGCACCGGCCCAGGAACCCGGCGACGAAAAGATCGGCCGGGCGCTCATAGAGTTCCTCCGGGGTGCCCATCTGCCGCACTCGGCCACGATCCATCACCACCAGGCGATCGGCCATCGTCAGCGCCTCCTCCTGGTCGTGGGTCACGAATAGTGTCGTCAACCCCAGGCGCTGCTGCAACGAGCGGATCTCGACGCGCACCTCGGCGCGCAGCCGTGCATCGAGGTTGGAGAGCGGTTCGTCGAGCAGGAACACGCCGGGGTTCACCACCAGCGCACGTGCCAGCGCCACCCGCTGCTGCTGGCCGCCCGACAACTGCGCGGGGCGCCGGTCGCCATAGCCATCGAGCCGCACCAGCCGCAACGCCTCGGCCACGCGCCGGGCGCGTTCGTCCTTGGCCACGCGCCGCATCTCCAGCCCGAAGCCGACGTTTTCGGAAACGGTCATGTGCGGGAACAGCGCATAGCCCTGGAACACCATGCCGGTGTCGCGCCCATAGGGCGGGGTCTGCGTCACGTCCACGCCGCCGATCAGGACCCGGCCGGCGGTGGGCGTGATGAAGCCCGCGACCATACGCAGCGTCGTCGTCTTGCCGCAGCCGGATGGGCCGAGTAGCGCCACAAGTTCGCCCTGCTCGACCTCCAGATCGACCCGATCGACCGCCACCGTCGCGCCATACATGCGGCGCAGGCCCTGCAGAACCAGTCTGGTCAAGACACGATCCTCGACAGGTTGACGAACCGGTCCGTTATCAACATCAAAGCCCCGATCAGCACGATCTGCACGGTGGCGACCGCCGCGAGCGTCGGGTCCACGCGAAATTCAAGGTAGTTCAGCATCTCCACCGGCAAGGTCGACCGCCCCGGCCCGACCAGCAGCAGCGTCAGTTCGAGGTTCTCGAAACTCTGGATGAAACTGAACAGCGTGCCGGCCACCACGCCCGCCCGCATCATCGGCAGCGTCACCCGGCAGAACACCGTCCAGGGCCGCGCGCCCAGATTGGCCGCCGCCTCCTCCGCGGCCGGATGCAACCCCTGCAGGCTGGCGACGACCAGGCGCACCGTCCAGGGCACGGTCAGCAGCACGTGGGCCGCGATCAACCCGGGCAGGGTGGCGACGATCTGGAAGTCGAACGCGTTATCGATCTGCACGAAGAACACATACAGCCCGGTGCCCAGCACCACGCCGGGGATGGCCAGCGGGCCCATCAGCAACGCGCTCACCGCGGCCTTGCCGGGGAAGTTGGCGCGCACCAGCGCATAGGCCGCCGCCGTGCCGAAGGTGACCCCGATTGTCGTCGAGACCAGCGCCAGTTGCAGGGAGTTCATGAACCCGCGCGAGAATTGCCGCTTTTCCCAGGCGTTCACATACCATTTCCACGTATAGCCCTCGGGCGGAAAGGACACGACTTCCTGGTCGAAAAAGCTCAGCCACATCACCGCGACCATCGGCATCAGCACGACGATGAACACCGTCATGACCCCGCCGCGCCACATGATCTTTCGCACACTGCCCATCCCCCATCGTGCGGGTTCACGCAGCAGCGCACAAGGGCGTGACCGCGCCCACCGGTTCGGTGTAACATTTCTTTATGATCGCAGTTGATTGGGGCACCAGCAGTTTCCGCGCCTTCCGGCTCGCCAGGGACGGCACCGTCGTCGCGCGGGTTGACGCTCCCGACGGCATACTCGCGGTCAAGGACGCCGCTTTCGCCGCTACTTTACGCGGCCATGTCGGCGGCTGGCTGGCCGCGGGGGAGACGCGCATTCTGCTCAGCGGCATGATCGGCAGCCGGCAGGGATGGGTGGAGGCGCCCTATCTTCCGTGCCCGGCCGGCGCCGCCGAGATCGCGGCGGCACTCGTGCCGGTTCCCTTCGATGGGGCTACCATTTGTCTTGTCCCGGGCCTCACCGACACCGACGAAGGCGGCACGCCGGAGGTGATGCGTGGCGAGGAGACGCAGATCGTCGGCGTGCTGGAACATCTTCCGCAGGGCATCGCCTGCCTGCCTGGCAGCCACTCGAAATGGGCGCGCATCGCCGGGCGGCGGATCACCGGCTATCGGACCTATCTGAGCGGCGAGGCGTTCGCGGCCCTTCGCAGTGGCACCATTCTGGGACGGATGATGACCGACGGGCCGACGGATGAGGGCGCGTTTGACCGGGGTGTCGCGCGGGCCGGCGCGCCTGGGCATCTGTTGCACCATCTGTTTGGGGTTCGGAGCCTTGGCCTGTTCGGACGGCTCGCGGAGAGCGCGAGTGCGTCCTATCTCTCCGGGCTGCTGATCGGCCATGAGGTGAATGCGGCACAGCCGGCGGGGTTGCGGGTTCACCTGATCGGCGCCGCACCGCTTTGCGCGCTCTATGCCCGCGCCATTTCGGCGGCCGGGGGCACCGCCATTCTCGAAGATGCCGACGCCGCCGCGCGCGGTCTCGCGATTATCGGAAAGCTTGCCGCATGGACCTGAAATTCTATCTCGCCCGCTGCCCGCTGGTGGCCATTCTGCGCGGCGTGCATCCGCATGAATGCGAGGCGATCGGCGCCGCTCTGGAGGATGCGGGGATTGCCATCGTCGAGGTGCCGTTGAATTCGCCGGACCCGATCGAGAGCATTTTTCGACTCGCCACGCAGTTCGGCGGGCGCATGCTGGTCGGCGCGGGGACGGTGATGACGACGGTGCAGGTGGCCGAGGTCGCCGATGCCGGCGGGCGGCTGATCGTTACCCCGCATGCGGCCAGCGAGGTTGTTGCGGCGGCCAAGTCGCGCGGCATGATCGCCTGCCCCGGGATTTTCACGCCGACGGAAGCCTTCGCGATGTTGGCGCTTGGGGCCGACGCGCTGAAGCTGTTTCCGGCGGAGGCGGCTTCGCCCGCCGTGCTGAAATCTCTCCTGGCCGTGCTGCCGCATGGGACAACGATCCTGCCGGTTGGCGGGGTTGCGGCGGAGACTATTCCGGCGTGGCGGCAGGCGGGGGCGGGCGGTTTCGGCATTGGTTCGTCGATCTATAAGCCTGGGGACAGTGCCGAGGTCGTCGGCGAGAAGGCGCGTCGTTTGGTGGCGGCGCTGTGAGCGTGCTGCTGGCTCCGCTGACGGATTTGTCGCCGTTGGCGCTGCTGGTGATGACGGCGGGGCTGGCGTTGGCGTCGTTGGCGCGTGGGTATTCGGGGTTCGGGTTTTCGGCTGTGCTGGTGGCGAGCTGGTCGCTGGTCGGGCCGCCGGCTTTGGCGGTGGCGGTGACGCTGCTGCTGGAGGTGGCGGCGAGCGTGATGCAGGCGGCGTCGGTGTGGCGGGATATTCCGTGGCGGCGGGTGGCGCTGCTTGGGGCGGGGGCGGCGATCGGGGCGCCGTTCGGGGTGTATCTGCTGGCGATGACCGATGCCGCCACGCTGCGGCTGGGGATTGCCGGGTTCATCCTGGCCGCCGCGATCGCCTTGCTGGCCGGGTTGAAGCTGCGGCGGCGGACCAATACGGCGGGGGTGCTCGCGGTCGGGGCGGCGTCCGGGTTGTGCAACGGGGCGGTGGCGATGGGGGGGTTGCCGGTGGCGATTTTCCTCACCGCGGAGGGGGACAGCCCGCGGGCGATCCGGGCGGCGTTCATTGCGTATTTCTTTTTTCTCGACATCGCCAGCTTCGGGCTGCTGGCGCGGGAGGGGCTGGCGACGCCGGCGGCTGTTACGCTGGCGGTGCTCGCTTTGCCCGTGCTGGGCGTGGGCATGTATCTTGGTGGCCGGCATTTTCTGGGCGCAACGCCTGAGGGGTTTCGTCGGGTGACGTTGCTGTTGTTGATCCTGCTGGCGCTGCTTGGCTTCGCGCGGGCGCTGATTTGACGGTATCTTGAAGCCGGGATGAAGGAGAGGACACGCCATGAACACCCGTATCGGCTTTCGCCCGGCAGCACCCGGCAGCCAGGCGGACAATGATACGCCGCAGTATGGCAGCACGCGGGCGCGGCACCCGCTGCAACCGGTGCTGGCGTTTGCGCATAGCGTGACGGAGGCGACCGGGCCGAGTTTCTCGGCGGCGCAGTTTCCGCCGATGCCCGATCTGTCGGTTGTTGCGGGGCGGGCGGCGCAGGGGGAGCGGATCATCGTGGCCGGGCGGATTGCCGATGAGGATGGGCGGGCGATCCCGAATACGATGGTCGAGATCTGGCAGGCCAATGCGGCGGGGCGGTATCATCATCCGGGCGACCAGCATAACGCGCCGATCGATCCGAATTTTCATGGCGGGGGGCGCGTGTTTACCGATGCGCAGGGGTGGTACAGCTTCACCACCGTCAAGCCGGGGGCGTATCCGTGGCGCAACCACAAGAACGCCTGGCGGCCGAACCATATCCATTTTTCGTATTTCGGGCCGGGGTTCGCGACGCGGTTGATTACGCAGATGTATTTTCCGGGAGACCCGCTGCTGGCGCTGGACCCGGTGTTCATGGCGGTGCCCGACGCGGCGGCGCGGGAGCGGCTGGTGGCGAAGTTCGACCTCGATATTACCAGGGCGGATTTTGCGCTGGGGTATCGGTTCGATGTGACGTTGCGTGGGCGGGAAGCCACGCCAATGGGGGTTTGAGCATGACCGCTGCCACTGCCGCGCAGACGATCGGGCCGTACTGGCATTTGATCGACGATCCCAGCTTTGCCGATCTGACGCGGTTTGGCGCGGTCGGGGAGCGGATGACGCTGGTGGGGACCGTGACGGATGGGGACGGCGCGGCCGTGGCCGATGGGTGCATCGAGATCTGGCAGTCCAGCCCGGCGGCGGATGCGGCGTTCCAGGGGTATGGGCGGTGCGCGACGGATGGGTCGGGTGGGTTTCGGTTCACCACGATCAAGCCGGCGGCCGTTCCGGGGCATGGGAATGCGTTGCAGGCGCCGCATCTGGCGATCAATATTCTGGCGCGCGGGATTATTACGCGGCTGTATACAAGGGCGTATTTTGCCGGCGAGCCGCTCAACGAGACGGACCCGTTGCTGAACATGATCGACACGCCGGCGCGGCGGGCGACGTTGATCGCGCAGCCCGAGGGGGTGGGGGTTTGGCGGATGGATATTCGTTTGCAGGGGGCGGGGGAGACGGTGTTCATCGCGGTGTAAGCGATGGTGTTGTGATGTAGGTATAAGAATGAAATCGTAACAAAAAGGGCGCGCGTCCGCGCCTTGCTGGTCAGGTGGAAGAAGCTTTGTCGGGGGGGCGCCAGAACCAGCCGCCTTCGTAGTCCTTGGGGGTGCGGGCGGATGAGCCGGGAGGACGCGCCCGGTGATCGGGGCTGAAATGGGTTGCGAGGGTTTGCATTGAAGTTAGATTTCATGACTTGTTAGATTGGAGTCAAGGCTTTTTCGCCGACGGACGCAGTTTTTTGCAGTTCAAACGGATCACAAACGGATGAAAGTTTTTTGGTTCTTTTTTTCAAAAAAGAACAAGAAACGCGGCTTCTTTTTGAAAAAAGAAACAAAAACTTTTTGTCCGTTGTTGGGGAGCGACGATGGGCGGCCTCTCGGCGGGAGGTTTGGTTTCTCGCATAGGCCTGGGCTTATGCTTCCTCTTCGGAGGCGTCCATCATTTGTTTGCGGAGGAGGTCTCGGTAGGGGCCGGGGCGGTTGGCTAGGATGTCCGGGGGGCCGTCGTCGACGATGCGGCCGGAGTCCATGACGACGATGCGGTCGAAGTTTTTCAGGGTGGAGAGGCGGTGGGCGATGGCGATGACGGTTCGGCCGCGCATCAGGACGTCGAGGGCTTGTTGGATGGCGTGTTCAGATTCGCTGTCGAGTGCAGAGGTGGCTTCGTCGAGGAGGAGGATGGGGGCGTCTTTGAGAAGGGCGCGCGCTATTGCGAGGCGTTGGCGTTGGCCGCCGGAGAGTTTGACGCCGCGGTCGCCGACCATGGTGTGGAAGCCTTCGGGGAGGGCTTCGATGAAATCCTTGCAGCGGGCGATGGAGGCGGCGGCGAGGACGTCGGCTTCGACGGCGTCGGGGCGGGCGTAGCGGAGGTTTTCGAGGATGGTGCGGTGGAAGAGGGAGATGTCCTGCGGGACGATGGCCATGATGGCGCGCAGGCTTTCCTGGGTGATTTCGGCGATGTTTTCGCCGTCGATGCGGATGGCGCCGTGTTGGACGTCGTAGAAGCGTTGGAGGAGGGCGATGACGGTGGATTTGCCGGCGCCGGATGAGCCGACGAGGCCGACGCGCTGGCCTGGTTCGATGGCGATGGAGAAGTCTTTCAGCACGGGCTGGCGTTCGGGGTAGCCGAAGACGACGTTTTCGAAGGTGACGCGGCCGGGGCCGGTGGGGAGGGTCGTGGCGCGCGGGCGGTCGGGCAGTTCGTGCGGGGTGAGGAGGGAGGTGATGGCTTCTTCGAGGCGGGCGACTTGCTGGGTGAGGTCGACGAGGGAGACGGCGAGGTCGCGGGTGCCGTGCAGGATGGTGAAGCCGAGGGAGGTGATGAGGACCATGTCGCCGGCGGTGGCGTTGCCTTGTTGCCACATCATGATGGCCCAGGCGAGCAGGCCGGCGGTGATGAGGGCGGTCATGACGGCGTGGAGGAGGCGGAGTTTTTCGAGGTAGTAGAGGCTGCTGCGGCGGGCGGCCATTTCGCCGTCGATGCGGGTATCGATGCGGGCGCGTTCGCGGAAGGTGGCACCGAAGGCGCGGACGACGTGCATGTTGGAGATGATGTCGACGAGTTCGCCGTCGACGCCGGCGGCGTGGGTGGCGAAGTTGCGGTGGATGGGGGAGCCGCGTTCGGCGAGCCAGAAGACGACGGCGGCCATGGCCAGGCTGACGCCGGCGAGGCAGGCTGCCATCAGCGGGTTGACGGTCGCGATGAGGGTGATGGCGACGAGGACGGCGAGGCAGGGCGGGATGACGTTCCAGGTGCCCGTGCTCAGCGTCTGGAAGATGGCGTTGGAGGTAGCGGTGATGCGGCTGGCCATGGTGCCGGGCAGGCGCTCGGAGAAGTAGCTGGGGGAGTGGCCGGCGAGGTGGAGGAAGAGGTCGGAGCGGACGTTGCCGGTGACTTTCACGAAGACGCGGGCGACGGTGAAGCCGGCGACGCGCCAGAGGAAGTTGTCGGCGACGATGAGGGCGCAGAGGATAGCGAAGGCCATCCAGGAGGCGCGCACAACGCCCTCGGCGGCGGGGCCCTGGGAGACGACGTCGATCAGGGATTTCAGGCCCCACTGGGTGAACACCGAGCAGACGACGGCGAGGATGACGGCGCCGAGGATGATGCCGTGGCCGATCGGGTGACGCAGGACGTAGTGCGTCAGGAAGGCGAACGGTCGGGCCTGGAAGCGGGTGATGGATGTGTGTGTTGGCATGGGGATGGGATTGATCTTCGTGGCTGGAATGCTGATAGGTTAGGGCCGTAGTAGGGCAAGATGAGGGCGAGTATAGCCATGGAGGCGGTGTTATGACGAAGCGGCATCATGTGTCGGAGCCACTGAGCGAGGAAGAACTGGCGCTGTTGCAGGGGTTCCGGGTGGCGCGGCGGCGGCGGCGGGCGGTGCATCCGGCGCATCTGGCACCGCCGGGGTTCGGGGCGCGGGTGGCCGATGCGGTGGCGGCGCTGGTGGGTTCGTGGCCGTTCATCGTGGTGCAGAGCGTGCTGCTGCTGGCGTGGATGGTGTTGAACGTGACGGCGTGGGTGCAGGCGTGGGACCCGTATCCGTTCATCCTGTTGAACCTGGTGCTGTCGTTCCAGGCGGCCTATGCGGCGCCGTTCATCATGATGAGCCAGAACCGGCAGGCGATGGTCGATCGGGCGGACGCGAAGAGCGACTATGACGTGAACCGCAAGGCGGAGCTGGAGATCGAGTTGCTGCACGAGAAGGTCGATCTGCTGCGGGCGACGGAGGTGGCGGAGCTGGTGCGGCTCATCCGCGGGCTGGAGGAGCGGGTGGGCGCGTTGACGGCGAAGGGGTGAGCGTGCGAGGCGGGGGCGTTCGTTGGTGAGTCTGTGATGCGGATTGCCCAGATTGCGCCGTTGTTCGAGGCCGTGCCGCCGCTGAAATATGGCGGAACGGAGCGGGTGGTGCATTGGCTCACCGAGGCGCTGGTGGGGATGGGGCATGAGGTGACCTTGTTCGCCACCGGGGATAGCCGGACGTCGGCGACGCTGGTGCCGATGCGGGCGCGCGGGGAGCGGTTTGCGCGGAATTTCGAGGTCAACAACGCGCCGTATGCGCGGATGATCGAGTTGGTGCGGCGGCGGGCGGAGGAGTTCGACGTGCTGCATTTCCACATCGATTTTCATCCGTTCTCGGTGTTCTCGCGCCAGGAGGTGCCGTTCGTGACGACGCTGCATGGGCGGCTGGATCAGGCGTGGGTGCCGGGGATCTACGATCTGTTTCCCGAGGTTCCGCTGGTGTCGATCTCGCAGCGGCAGCGGGCGCCGATGCCGCAGTTGAATTTTGCCGCGACGATATTGCACGGGATGCCCGGGGATTTGTTGCGGCCGGTGGCGTGCGAGCAGGGGTATTTCGCGTTTCTCGGACGGATTTCGCCGGAGAAGGGGATCGAGGCGGCGATCCGGATTGCCGCGGCGTGCGGGGTGAAGCTGGTGGTGGCGGCGAAGGTGGGGGAGGAGGACGCGACGTATTACGAGGAGGTGGTGGCGCCGCTGCTGTCGGGCGATACGGTGGAGTTCATTGGCGAGATCGATGATGCGCAGAAGCCGGCGTTGCTGTCGGGGGCGAAGGCGCTGCTGTTCCCGATCGATTGGCCGGAGCCGTTCGGGCTGGTGATGATCGAGGCGATGGCGTGCGGGTGCCCGGTGATCGCATTCCGCAAGGGTTCGGTGCCCGAGGTGATCGAGGAGGGGGTGACGGGGTTCGTGGTCGATACGGTGGACGAGGCGGTGGCGGCGTGCGGGCGGCTGGGCGAGTTGGATCGCGGGCGCGTGCGGGCGCGGTTCGAGGAACGCTGGACGGCGCGGCGGATGGCGGAGGACTATGTGGCGTTGTATGAACGGATGGTTGCGGCGCGGGCCTGAATTGGCCGTGGTTTGGCCATTATCGCGGCCTAGTTCGCGGCTCGGACCCTGACGGAGAGTGTGGACAATGCGTATCGCCCAGATCGCGCCCTTGTTTGAAGCCGTGCCGCCGAAGCTGTACGGGGGAACGGAGCGCGTCGTCTATTCGCTGACCGAGGCGTTGGTGGAACTCGGGCATGACGTGACGCTGTTCGCGTCCGGCGACTCGGAGACCTCGGCGAAGCTCGATGCGCCGTGGCCGCGCTCGCTGCGGCTCGATCCCGATCTGCGGGACTGGGTGGCGACGTTCGCGCTGATGATCGAGCATGTGGCGCAGCGGGCGCATAGTTTCGACATTCTGCATTTCCATATCGACTACTGGCCGAACTCGGTATTCACGCGCCAGCCGGTGCCGTTCGTGACGACGCTGCATGGGCGGCTCGATCTGGCCGAGTTCGCGGCGGTGTTCCGTGCCTTTCCGCAGGTGCCGCTGGTGTCGATCTCGAATAGCCAACGCAAGCCGTTGCCGGAACTCGGCTGGACGGCGACCGTGCTGCACGGCATGCCGCAGAGCCTGCTGATGCCGCCGCCCAATGGCGGCAAAGGGGACGAGAAGGGCGAGTATTTCGCGTTTCTCGGGCGCATCTCGCCGGAGAAGGGGATCGAGCGCGCGATCAAGATCGCCGGGGCGTGCGGCACGCGGCTGAAGGTGGCGGCGAAGGTGGACAAGGCGGACGCGGAGTATTTCAAGGCCTCCGTCGAGCCGCTGCTGGCGGACGCGAACGTCGAGTTCATCGGCGAGATCAACGACGCGCAGAAGCCGGAGTTTCTTGGCAACGCCAAGGCGACGCTGTTCGCGATCGACTGGCCGGAGCCGTTCGGGCTGGTGATGATCGAGAGCATGGCGTGCGGCACGCCGGTGATCGCGATGCGGCGCGGCAGCGTGCCGGAAGTGATGGATGACGGGCTGACGGGGTTCATCGTCGAGAACGTCGAGGAAGCGATCGCGGCCTGCGGGCGGCTGGGGGAACTCGATCGTGGGAAAATCCGGGCGCAGTTCGACAGGCGATTCACAAGCCGGCGGATGGCGGAGGATTATGTGCGGGTTTATCAGAAGCTGATCGACGCCAAGAAGGCGTAGGGCAATCGGGTGAAAAAGCAAGCCTCCGGCGGCAAAGGGCCGTGGGCCCTTTGAACCCATTACTTCTCGCGGCTGGGGCGATGGCCATGGTCTTGCCAGTTGTGTTGGCGAAGCCAGTCAGCCGTTGCCATCATTCGGACATTGGTGTGGGACGCGATGTTGGTTGCCTGCGGCGCAAGCAAGCTTATGCAAAGGCCGTCGCCCCAGCCGCAAGCAGTCATGGGTTCCTAGGGCCAATGGCCCTAGGCCGGCGGAGCCTTGATTGCCTTGGAGTCTTCCCATGAGCGCGCTTCTTCTGGCGGTCAATGTTGGTACGGCGTCCGCGCGGGCGGGGGTGTTCGACGCGCATGGGGGGTTGGTGGCGCGTGCGGAGCGGCCGCTTGATGTGTTGCGTCCGCGCGAGGGCCAGGCGGTTTATCGGATGGATGCGATCTGGGCGGCGGCCTGCGGGGCAGTTCGAGAGTGCCTGGGGGCGGAGCTGGGCGTGCGGGTGGTTGGCATCGCGTTCGATGCGACGGCGTCATTGGTGTTGGAGCATGAGGGGGCGGCGCCGCTGGAGGGTGGGGCGGATGTGTTTTGTTGGATGGATCATCGGGCCGCGGCGGAGGCGGCGGAGATCAGTGCGACCGGGGATCGGTGGCTGGATTATATGGGTGGAGCGATTTCGCCGGAGAACCATCTGGCGAAGTTGCTGTGGTTGAAGCGGCGGGCGCCGGAGGCGTGGGGCCGGGTGCGGGCGGTGCGGGATTTGTGCGACGAGTTGGCGCGGCGGGCGACGGGGGATGACGGGCATTCGTTGGCGGCATTGGCGGCGAAGTGGCCGTATTTGCCGGGGGATGCGGAGCCGTGGCGGTTGGGGTTGCTGGCGGAGATCGGGCTTGATGACGTGTGGGCCATGGGCGTGCTGTCGGGCGATCCGATCCCGGTCGGTGGGGTGCATGGGCGGTTGTCGGCTGGAGTGGCGGAGTATCTTGGGTTGCCGCCGTGGATCCCCGTGAGTGCCGGGATGATCGACGCGCAGGCGGGGATGTTGGGCGTGCTTGGGCGGGGTGTGCGGGGGCGGGTGGATCGGACGGTGACGCTGGTGGGGGGGGCGTCGACGTGCCTGATGGCGTTGTCGGCGGAGGAGCGGATGATCCCGGGCGTGTGGGGGCCGTTCAGGGGGGCGGTGTTTCCGGGGCTGTGGCTGTACGAGGGCGGGCAGTCTTTTTCGGGGGCGGCGCTGGATGCGTTGCTGGTGCAGCATCCCGGTGGGCCGGGGGTGGCGGAGGGGGCGGTGCATGCGGATGTCGCGGCGGAGGTGCTGGATCTGCTCGGGCGTGAGGAGGGGGCGTTCGCGGCGGGGCGGCATGTGGTGCCGGACTGGCTGGGCAATCGGGCGCCGCTGAACGATGGCGGGGTGCGTGCGCTGGTGGCGGGGCTGGGCGAGGATAGCGGGCATCGCGCGTTTCTGGAGACGTATTATGCGACGGCGCGGGGGCTGGCGTTGCAGGTACGGCAGATCATTGGGCATCTCGATGCGCATGGGTTTGCCATCGATCGGGTGGCGCTGGCGGGCGGGCATGCGCGCAGCCGGCTGATGGAGCGGCTGTATCGCGACGCGCTCGGCCGCGGCCTGGTGTTGTCGTGGACGAGTGAGCCGGTGTTGCTGGGCACGGCGATGGCGGCGGCGGTGGCGGCGGGGGTGTATCCGGATTTGTTCGTGGCGGTCGATATGATGGCGCCGGCGCAGGCGCGGCTGACGCCCGATCCGTTTTGGCGGCGGGTGCATGATGCGGCGTTCGGGATCTATCTGCGGCTGTTCGAGGCACGCAATGACGCGGCGCATGCGGCGATGGGGCTGGCTGGGATGGTGCGGCCGCAATGAGGGCGTTTCCGAAGAATTGACATTGCGCCGGTATGCTGGCGTTTGACGGCAGGAAGGGAGCGGCGGGCGAGCGATGACATCCACGGCGATCAATTATGCGTGCCGCCACTATCGCGGGTCAAAACCCTGCGTTTTCAACAAATTGTATGGTTCTGAATGCGCGACCTGCGCGCATGGGTCGGCGTTCGGGGAGCGGATCCTGTTCGTCAAGCTCGACGCGATCGGGGATGTGTTGCGCAGTGCGAGCGTGCTGCCGGCGATCATGGCGCGGCATGACCGGCCGTATGTGGCGTGGGTGACGCGGCGGGAGTCGGTGATGCTGGTAGATGCGGTGGTGCGGCAGCTTGGGCGGGCGGGTGGCTAGAATGCGGATTTTCTACGTCGCCCAGCGCGTGCCGTTTCCGCCCGATCGGGGCGACAAGATCGCTACCTATAACGAGGTGCTGCACCTCGCGCGGAGCCACGAGGTGCATGTGTTCTGCACCGCCGATGGGGCGGCGGACATGGCGAACGTGGCGGGCGCGCGGGGAATTGCGGCCTCGGTGACGGCGGTGGCGGTGCATCCGTGGCGGGCGAAGTTGCGGGCGCTGTGGGCGCTGTTCACCGGGCGGGCGTTGTCGGTGGCGATGATGGACGAGGCGGCGCTGCATGCGGCGATCCGGGAGGCGCAGGCGCGGCTGCGGCCGGAGGTGATGATCGTTTATAGTTCCAACGTGGCGCAGTTCGTCGAGCCGTTCGCGGGGACGTGCCGGGTGATGCAGTTCGCCGATCTGGACTCGCTGAAATGGACGCGGTTTGCCGAGGATGCGCGATTCCCGATGGGCTTCATCTATGCGCTGGAGGGGCGGCGGCTGCTGGAGTATGAGCGGCGGATTGCGCGGAGTTTTTCGCACTCGCTGGTGTGCACGGATGCCGAGTTGGCGGATTTCGAGCGGGTGATCCCTGGCGCGCCTGTCAGCACGGTGCGCAACGGGGTCGATCTGGAGATGTTTCGTCCGATGGGCGGGGCGAAGACCGCGGGCGGGATCGTGTTCACGGGGGTGATGGATTATTTCCCGAATGTCGATGCGGTCGTGTGGTTCTGTGAGGCGATTTTGCCGCGGGTGCAGGCGGCCGTGCCGGACGCGTCGTTCGTGATCTGTGGCAGCCGGCCGTCGCCGGTGGTGCTGGCGCTGGCGTCGCGTCCAGGGGTGACGGTGACCGGGCGGGTGCCGGACGTGCAGCCGTTTCTCGATGCGGCCGAGGTGTTCGTGGCGCCGCTGCGGATTGCCCGGGGCATCCAGAACAAAGTGCTGGAGGCGATGGCGATGGGGTTGCCGGTGGTGGCCTCGACGCCGGCCTGGCGAGGGACGGCGATTGCGGCGGGGGATGGGATCGTGGCGTCCGACGATGCGGCGGAGTTTGCCGATCAGGTGATCCGGCTGCTGCGCGAACCCGTGTATCGCGTGGGCATGGGGGCGGCGGCGCGGGCGGTGGTGGAGCGGGATTACGCGTGGGAGACGCAGATGGCGGTGCTCGATGGGGTGATCGCGAAGGCGTTGGCGGGCGGGTGATCCCGCTCCGCCCAGGCCGCTACTGCTGCGACAAGTGCTTTTCCATGATGGGCGCCAGCAGGCCGGCGCCGCCGTTCATCGCCAGGTTACCGCCGTCCATCGGAATGATCGCGCCGGTGATCCAGTTCGCCGAATCGGAGGCCAGCCAGATGGATAGCCCCTTGATGTCGTCGGGCTGGCCGAACCGGCCGGCGGGAATGCCGCGCAGGAAGGTGTCGCGCAGCCAGGGATCGGCTTCCATCCTGGCCTCCAGCGGGCTGGCCTCCAGCGGGTTGGCCCCCAGCTGGTTGGCTCCCAGCTGGTTGGCTCCCAGTACTTGGGCTGGGAGGATACAGTTCACGCGGACGCCGCGGCCAGCCCACTCGGTGCTCAGTTCGCGCGTCATGTGGATCACCGCTGCCATCGCCATACCGTAGACCGACTGCGCGCGCCCGAGCGAAGTGACGCCTGCTATCGAGCCGATGCTCATGATGCAGCCCTTGCCCTGCGCCAGCATGCGCCGGCCCGCAAGCTGGCAGGTGTAGTAGCGACTGATCACCAAATTGTGGAACGTGGCGCCGATGTCCGCCAGTGCCATCGTTTCCGCCGGGCCGGCCTTGGCCTCGCCTGCGACGTTGCCCAGAATGTCAACGCGACCGAACACGCGATCCACGGTGGCGAACACCTGGTCGATATGGTCGGTATCAGTGACGTCGCCGGCGATTGGCAGCGCCTTGCGGCCGATTTGGGTGATGGCGTGGGCGGTGGCCTCGATGCCGGCCGCGTTGCGGTCGAGCAGAATGAGGTTGGCGCCGGCTTCCGCAAGGGCCATGGCCATGGCACGGCCCATGCCCTGCGCGCTTCCAGTAACAACGGCGACACGGTCGCTCAGATCGAACAGGTTCATCATGGCCCTCGCTGAATGGGTTGGGTTGAGCGGGTATTATTCCATCATGGGCCCCGCCGTGATGCAGTGCCAGACGCGCGGCTGAAATTCGCAGATCCATAGCGCCCGGCCGCCGCCTGCGCCGGCAGATCAATGATTTCGACGGGCGCGTGGTTCGCAATCTGTGCACGTGTGCAGATCGCGCCATCCGCACCGGCTATTCCGCATGCCATCCGAGGAAGGTTCGCGCGAGTCTCTACTGCCTTGAAAACCCTTGGTATCCCGTACGAGATTCGAACTCGTGTTACCGCCGTGAGAGGGCGGTGTCCTAGGCCTCTAGACGAACGGGACAGACTGGGCACGCGGTAGGTCGGAGCGCCTTCTAGGCTGGTGCGGCGGGAACATCAAGCGGTCTCTCCGGTTGTGCTCGTTACCTGGGTGGGAATTTTTGTACAGGAAGGGGTCGCCATGGCTCGGTACGGCTTTCGGCAAAGGAAGTCGGGACAGAGTTCATATGTATTTCAAACTGACCCACCACCCCTTTGGGACGCAATTTGAACTGTTACGGGCGAGCGCCTAGGCTGCTCTTCCACTCACGAGGGCCGCATCCCATGAAGCAACGCCAGATATTTGCCAACGGCGGACGGTTCTACGTGGACACGTGGCAACCGCCTCTCCTGCAGCTCCATCTGCTGTCGCTGACCTCCAGCCCCTCGCCAAGGATCTGCCTGCTTGCTGGCGCGGTCGGCGACAACCCCTCGGCCATCGAGCAGTTCTATCGTGAGGTCGGTGTGCATGACTGCCGGCCCACGCATCTCAACATCTACGCGCCGGTCACGCGGGACTTTGCGGATTATTTCGCCTCCATGGACATCGTCTATGTCAGCGGGGGCTCCACCCGGAACCTCATCACCGTCTGGCGGGACTGGGGCATCGATAGTGCGCTGCGCACGGCCTGGGAGCAGGGCGTTGTCATGTCAGGGACCAGCGCTGGGATGAATTGTTGGTTCGATGCCTGCATCACCGACAGCTATCCGCCCGAAATGCTGCCGCTGACCTGCATTGGCCTGCTCGCCGGCTCTGCTTGTGCGCACTACTCCGCGCGCCCGGACCGCGCCCCTGCCTTTCGCCGCATGATCGCCGACGGAACAATCCCTGGCCCTGGCTATGCGGCGGACGATGACGTGGCGCTGCACTTCATCGGCACCGAACTGCACGAAGCGGTCTCCGCCCGACCCGAAGCCGGTGCCTGGCGGCTGGTTGGCGCCGATGAGGAGGCGATGCCGGTCCGCTTCATCGGATGATCTTCCGATGGCACCGATCCGGCTGTCGGCGTGGCTGGATGTCGTGCCGGGCGGGTTTTCGGGGGGGCAGGGGGCCGCTCAGCCGAGGGTGATCTCGATATTGCCGAAGTCATCCAGCGCTGCGTGCGCGCCGGGTGGCACGAGGCATGTCGCATCGTATTCCTGCACGATCAGCGGGCCAGTGCGGGGGCCAGTGCGCGGGCCGGCGGCGAGTGCGGCGCGGTCGATGACCGCGGTTTCAATCCAGCCGGCGCCGGCGAACCAGGCGCGGCGAGTGGCGGGCACGGCGGCGGCGGCGGGCGGGATGGCGGTGGGCAGGCGCGGATGTTCGGGGACGCCGTGGGCGATCAAAGCGAGGTCGATGAGTTGCACCGGCTCATCCGGTGGCGCGCGAAAGCCGTAGGTGCGCTCATGCTCGATGGCGAATGCCTCGGGCAGGGTGGCGCGGAGCGTTGCGGCATCGGTGGTCGTGAGGGGGACCGGGATTTCGCTGGACTGGCCGGCATAGCGGGCGCGGGCGCTCAGCATCAGCCTGCGACGGTCGGCGGGGAAGCCGTCAGCGGCGAGGCGGGCGTCTCCTTCGGCGAGCAGCGTGTCGATGGCGGCTTGCAGGGCGTGATCGGCGACGGCACGGAGCGATCGGGAGCTGTGGTGCTCGGTGTCGGCGAGGAGCAGTCCGAAGGCACTGAACAGGCCGGGCATCGGGGGGACGAGAATGCGCGAAATGCCAAGCTCGGCGGCGATGCCGGCGGCGAACAGCGGGCCGTTGCCGCCGAAGGCGAGGATGGTGGCGGTGCGTACGTCCCGGCCGCGCTCGACGGAGACGGCACGGATGGCGCGCATCATGGTGGAGGCGGCGAGGCGGAGCATGCCGTTGGCGGCTTCCTCGACGGACAGGTGCAGCGGTTCGGCGAGGTTCGTGCGGATGGCCGCGATGGCGGCTTCGCGGTCGAGGGGCAGGGCGCCGCCGACGAGGCCGGCAGGGTCGAGATAGCCGAGGGCGAGGTTGCAGTCGGTGATGGTCGGTGCCGTGCCGCCGCGGCCGTAGCAGGCGGGGCCGGGGTCTGCGCCGGCCGAGCGCGGGCCGACCTTGGGGGCGCCGGCGGCGTCGAGATGGCAGATTGAACCGCCGCCGGCGCCGACCTCGGCGAGATCGATGGCGGGAAGTTTGAGCATGTAGCCGGCGCCTACCAGCAGGCGCGCGCCGGCGAGCACGCCGCCGCCGACCTCCATCGCCTCGGTGCGCAACACGGTCCCGGACTCGACGAGACCGGCCTTGGCGGTTGTGCCCCCCATATCGAAAGTGATGAGCTGGGCCTCGCCGAGGGTCCGGGCGAGGGCCGCGGCGCCGACAACGCCGGCCGAGGGGCCGCTCTCCACGATGCGCACGGGGAACTCGGCGGCGATGTCCGCCGAGGCGAGGCCGCCGTTGGACTGCATCAGGTGCAACGGCGCGTCGATGCCGAGGGCTTTCAGGCGGGCAATGAGGGAGGAGATGTAGGCCCGCACGATGGGCTGGATGTAGGCGTTGACGACGGTGGTTGAGGTGCGCGGGTATTCCTTGATCTCCGGCAGGATTTCGTGGCTGACGGAGAGCGCGATCGTTGGCAGGGCGGCGCGGATGGCGGCGGCGACGGCGCGTTCGTGGTCGGGATTGGCGTAGCTGTGCAGCAGGCAGATGGCGACGGACGCGATCTGTTCGCGCTTCAGGAATTCGATGCAGGCGGCGATCGAGGGTGCGTCGAGCGGGATTGCGATGCTGCCGTCGTGGCGGGTTTTTTCCACGACTTCCAGGCGCAGGCGGCGCTCGACGAGGGCCGGCGGCTTCACCCAGTGCATGTCGTAGAGGCGGGGCATGCGGAGGTCGCGGATTTCCAGCACGTCGCGGAAACCTGCTGTGGTGATCAGGGCGGTTCGGGCGCCCTTGGCTTCGAGGATGGTGTTGGAGCCGACCGTTGTCGCGTGCAGGATTTCGGCGATGGGGGTGCCATCGGGGAAGTTGGCGAGGAGGGCGGCGAGGCCGGTCGCGATGCCCTCGCTGTAGTCGTGCGGGGTGGAGGCGGTTTTGAAGCTGCGCAACGATCCGTCGGAACTGATCGCCACGAGGTCGGTGAAGGTGCCGCCGATGTCGATGCCGATGCGCATTGTGGCAGGGTGGGTCATGCCTGCGGCTCGTGGAGCGGGTGCCAGGCGACTTTCGGGGCGGGCTGGCGTTCGATGCGATGCTGTGCACGTAGCGCCGCGGTGGCGGCTTCATCGATCACCGGGGGATCGCCGGCCGCGACGACGCCGTAGTCGCGGGCGGCGCCGGCGATGGTGATGTGGCCGTCGCGCAGGTCCTTTGCCACGCGTGACACTGCGCGCTCCAGGGGCGACCCCCAGCCGCCGGCGCCGGGGAGTTCGTGGCGAAAGATTTGGCCGCGTTTGATGGTCATGGTGATCTTGGCGTCGAGTTCGCCCTCCCCGACCATCACGCTGCGGCTTGGGGTGCCCGGCCCGCCGCCGTAGAGGCCGTAGGGGCGATGGGTTTTGCGGTCGGAGCGAACTTGCAGGATGCCCTCATGGGCGAGCATGCGGATGGTGCGCGAGAGGCTGACGCCGCCGCGGAACTTGCCGGGGCCGCCGGTGTCCGGGAGCATGCTGTAGTCCAGCACTTCGAGCGGGTTGTCGGCCTCGATCACCTCGACGGAGAAGCTGGCCATGTTGGCGAACATGGTGGTGTTGCAGTCGATCCCGTCTTCCCACGGGCGGCCACCCCAGGCGGCGGAGAGGAAATCGACGTAGATGAAGGGTTTCCGCTCCTCGTCGTAGCCGCCGATGGTGATGCCGGTGTTGCCGCCGTCGGAGGCGGCGAAAACGCGGTCGGGGTAGAGCATGGCGAGTGCTCCGAAGGCACAGTCGGCGGCGCGGAAGCCGGTCAGACCGCGGGCGGCGCAGGCGGCGGGGAGGACGCCGTTGGTGATGGTGCCGGGCGGGGCGATGACGTCGATGCAGCGGAATACGCCGTCGTTGTTGGCCATGTTGACGGAGAGGATCGACTTCGCGGCGGTGAAGCTGGCGGCGGCCGTGTAGGACCAGGTGTTGTTGAGCGCGCCTTTGACTTGCGGGTGCGAGCCGGTCCAGTCGAACAGCATGTGTTCGCCGCGCTTCGTGACCTTGCAGGTGAGCTTGATGGGGATGCCGACGTCGATCTGGTCGTCGTCGATCCAATCGGTGAAGCTGGCCTCGCCGTCGGGGAGTTCGGACAGGCAGTGGCGGACCAGGCGTTCGCTGTGGTCCATGGTGGCGTTCATCAGGGCGCGCAGGCCGGCGGTGCCGTGGCGGGCGAGGAGGTCGACGATGCCGCGCGCGGCAATTTCGCAGGCGGCGAGCTGTGCGCGCAGGTCGCCCATGACGCGGACGGGGACGCGGACGTTGCGCTCGATGATGCGGAACATCGTCGTGTTGGCGATGCCGCGTTCGTAGAGTTTCACCGGCGGGATGCGCAGGCCCTCGGCGTAGATCTCGGTGCTGTCGGACGCGTTCGAGCCGGGGACGCGGCCGCCGACGTCGGTGTGGTGGCAGATGGTCGCGGCCCAGGCGATCGGGGCGCCGTCGGCGAAGATTGGGCGGAAGACGAAGATGTCGGGCAGGTGCATGCCGCCGTCATAGGGGTCGTTGAGCGCGAGGATGTCGCCTTCGTGGATGTCATCGGCGAAGTGTTTCAGGCAGGATTGCAGGGCGATCGGCAGTGAGCAGAGATGGCCGGGCAGGCTGAGGCCCTGGGCCACGAGGCGGCCCTGGCCGTCGCAGATGGCGGCCGAGTAGTCCATGTTGTTGCGTAACACGCCGGAATAGGCGGTGCGGTAGATGGTGAGCGCCATTTCGTCGCCGAGGGCGACGATGGCGTTGCGGAACAGTTCCTCGGTGATCGGGTCGTGCATGGGGGGGAGCCTACAGGGGCATTTATGCGTTTGGAAATAGCGGGCCGCATGGATGCGGGACAGGGAGGTGCCGATGATCACGGTGTACGGATATGCGCCCTCGGGCAATTGCTGGAAGGTGGCGCAGATATTGCGGCTCGCCGAGCATGAGTTCCGCAGGGTCGGGCATGAGTTCCGCAGGGTCGGGCATGAGTTCCGCTGGGTGGAGACCGACAGCAATCGCGGCGAGGGGACGCCCTGGATGCCGGCGCCGGGGTTGACGCTGCGGTCGTGGCGGACAAGGTAGGGGCATGTCCAACCGGAGCGACGCCATGACCGTGCCCGCCATCATGAATGTTATCATCGCCGACGGCGCTGGTGGGCCAGAGGTGTTGAAGCCGTCGACCGCGCCGGTGCCGGTGGCGAAAGCCGACGAGGTGTTGATCCGTGTGCTCGCCGCCGGGGTCAATCGCCCGGATGTGGCGCAGCGCACCGGGGCCTATCCGCCGCCGCCGGGGGCGAGCCCGCTGATCGGGCTGGAGGTGGCCGGCGAGGTGGTGGCGGTGGGCGCCGATGTCACGGCCTACACGCTGGGAGACCGGGTGTGCGCGCTGACCAATGGCGGCGGGTATGCCGGGTATTGCGTGGCGCCGGCGGCACAGACGCTGCCCTGGCCGACGGGCTATGACGCGATCCGCGCCGCGGCGCTGCCGGAGACGTATTTCACCGTCTGGGCCAATCTGTTCATGCACGGCCGGCTGGCGGCGGGCGAGAGCGCGCTGATCCATGGCGGCACGTCCGGCATTGGCGTGACGGCCATTCAGTTGGGCAAGGCGTTCGGCGCGACGATCTATGCGACCGCCGGGTCGGACGCGAAGGTGGCGGCGTGCACGGCGCTCGGGGCCGATGCGGCGATCAACTATCGCACGGCCGATTTCTACGAGGCGGTGAAAGCGTTGACATCAGGGCGGGGCGTCGATGTCGTGTTGGACATGGTCGGGGCGCCATATTTCCAGCGCAACATTCGTAGTCTGGCGATGGATGGGCGGCTGGTGCAGATCGCCTTCCTGGAGGGCTCGAAGGTCGCTGAATTCGACCTCACGCCGATCATGACGCGGCGGCTGACGTTCACCGGCAGCACGATGCGGCCGCGCAGCACGGCGCAGAAGGGGGCGATCGCGGACGCGTTGCGGGCCAAGGTGTGGCCGCTGCTGGATGCCGGGAAATGCGGGCCGGTCATCCATCAGGTGTTTCCGCTGGCCGAGGCCGCGGCGGCGCATGCGCTGATGCAGAGCAGTGCGCATATCGGCAAGATCATGCTGGCAGTCGCGCCGTGAGAGGTGGCCTCGCCATTCCGGCGGCGGGGCTGTTGCAGCTTTTCGGTTCGGTCGTGCTGCTTGGCAGCGCCTGGCCGATCACCAAGGTGGCACTGGCCGCGGGCGCGGTTCCGGCCTGGTTCGCGGTCGGTCGGGCCGGATTGTCGTGCGCGGCGGCATTCGCCGTGCTCGGGCTGCTCGGGCGGGTGCGGTTGCCGGGGCGGCGCGATTGGCCCGCAATGCTGGGCGTCGGGCTTGGGCAGTTGGCGGTGTTTTTCGCCTTCGCGCATGAGGCGGTGGTTTATGTGCCCGCCGGGCGGACGACGATCTTGTGCAACGTGACGACGATTTTCGTGGCGCCGCTCTCGGTGCTCGTGCTCGGTGAGGCGATCCCACGGCGGCGCTGGGTTGCGGCGGGGCTCGGGGTGCTCGGGGCGGCGGTGCTGATGGGGCCGTGGTCGATCGACTGGGGCGCGCCGGGGGTGCTGGTTGGGCATGTCCTGTTGCTGGGCGCCGCGTTCACCTTTTCGCTGGCGATCATCGTGGTGCGCGTCCGACCGCCTGCCTTGTCGATGTTGCAGTTGCTGCCCTGGTGTTTCCTGGTGGCGACCCTGGCGCTGCTGCCGCTGGCGTTGCGCCAGGGCGGGATCGGTGCGTGGCCGGCGGCCTCGGTCTGGTCGATGGTTTATATCGGCGGGTTCGCGGGGCCGGTGGCGACCTGGTGCGTGATGCAGGTGGCGGCGACACTGCCGGCGATGGTGGCCTCGGTTGGGCTGCTGCTGACACCGGCCGCGGGGCTGGCGCTGTCCACCTGGTGGCTGGGGGAGGCGTTCGGGGTGGATCTGATGGCCGGTTCGGTATTGATCCTGGCCGGTGTGCTGGTTGCGGCCTGGCCGGGAGGCCGGACCCGGTGATCCTGAACGCGGTTTCGATGGGGGAGGGGCCGCCCATCGTGGTGTTGCCGGGGCTGTTCGGGCAGGCCGGGAATTTCGGCGTGGTTCAGCGGCGGTTGGCGCGCGATTTCCGGGTGGTCGTGTTGGATATGCGCAACCACGGGGCGAGTCCGCATGCGCCGGGGATGGGGTATGCCGCGATGGCCGGGGATGTGCGGGAGACGTTGGAGCATTTGGGGTTGTCCGGTTGCGGGATTCTCGGACACTCCATGGGCGGCAAGGTGGCGATGGTGTTGGCGCTGACGGCGCCGGATGTGGTCGGGCGTCTGTTGGTGGCGGATATCGCGCCGGTCGCGCACCCACCGCGGTTTCGTGCGATCGCAGCGGCGATGGCGGGGATCCTGCTCACACCCGGGCTGACGCGGGCCGATGCGGATGCGCGCTTGACCGACGCGGTGGCGGACGCGGCGACGCGGGCGTTTCTGCTGCAGAATCTCCGCGTCGGCGCGGCGCCGGCGTGGAAGATCGGGTTGGCGGAGATCACGGCGGGGTTGCCGGAGATCGAGGGGTTTCCGGCACTGGACGTTCCCCCGTTTGCCGGGGCCGCCCTGTTCCTCTCTGGCGCGCGATCGGACTTCGTGCGTCCCGAGCATCGGCCGGTGATCCGCGGGTTGTTTCCGGCGGCGCGGTTCGTGACATTGAAGGAGGCCGGGCATTGGCTGCATGCCGATAATCCCGACGGGTTCGTGGCGGTGGTCTCGGCGTTTTTTGGATAGAACGTTGTTGGCCGAGGCGTGCTGGCGTCCAGGCTGTCGTCCCGCTTGACCTGCCCCCCCCTTCGGACGCCATAAACGGGCAATACGAACCGCTGACCGGAGGAATTCCCATGCGCGCCTGGGCCGTTGTCGAGAACGAAGCACCGCTGCAAGAAATCGAACTGCCGACGCCGGAGCCGAAAGGCACCGAGGTGCTGCTTGAAACCACCTATTGCGGCGTTTGCCATTCCGATCTGCATATCTGGGAAGGCCGCTATGACCTGGGCGGCGGCAAGGTGATGAACCTGCTCGATCGCGGCCTCAGCCTGCCGATTGCCATGGGGCATGAGATTGTCGGCCGCGTGGTCAAGCTCGGGCCGGACGCGACTGGGGTGAAGGTCGGTGATATCCGCGTGGTGTTTCCGTGGGTTGGGTGCGGGACGTGCGCCGCGTGCCTGGCGGAGGAGGACAACATGTGCCTCACGTCGAAGAGCCTCGGCGTGTATCAGCATGGCGGCTACGCGACGCATGTGGTGGCGCCGCATTCGCGGCATCTGATCGATCCCGGCAATGTCGATCATGCCGTCGCCGCCACCTATGCGTGCTCGGGCATCACCGTCTATTCGGCGATCAACAAGGTGATGCCGATGCCGGCCGATGAGCCGATCGTCGTGGTGGGCGCCGGCGGGCTGGGGCTGAACGCGATTGCGGTGCTGAAGGCGCTCAAGCATCGCCACATCGTGGTCGTGGATATTTCCGCCGAGAAGCGCGATGCGGCGACCAAGGCCGGCGCGACGACGACCGTCGATGGATCGGGCGAGGGGGTGACGAAGCGCATCATCGCGGCGTGTGGCGGACAGCCGCGGGCGATCATCGATCTGGTGAACGGCACGGCGACGGCGCGCTTCGCCTTCGACGCGCTGCGCAAGGGCGGCAAGCTGGTGCAGGTCGGCCTGTTCGGCGGGGAGCTGTCGTTGCCGTTGCCGCTGATGCCGATCCGCGCGTTGACGGTGCAGGGCAGCTACGTGGGCAACCCGAAGGAACTGCGCGCGCTGATGGCGCTGGCGCAGTCGGGCGAGTTGCAGGCGCTGCCGGTCTCGACGGTGCCGCAGCGTGAGGCGAATGCGGCGTTGATGCGGCTGCGCGACGGCAAGGTGACGGGCCGGCTCGTGCTCAAATCGGATGTCGCGTGATGACCGCGCACGGCAATGCGCCCCGGCAGCGCTCCCTCGTTCTGCGCAATCGCCCGTCCGGCGATCCGCTGCCCGAGGATTTCGAGGTGGTCGAAACGCCGGTGCCCGTGCCTGGGCCTGGCGAGGTCGTCACCCGCACGATCTGGCTCTCGATCGATCCCTACCAGCGCGGGCGGCTGGCTGACCGGGTCAGCTATTCGCCGCCGGTGCAGATCGGCGAGACGATGACGGGCGAGAATGTCGGCGAGGTTATTGCGTCCAACGACCCCGGCTTCGCGGTCGGGGATGTTGTTTCGGGCGCGCGGGGTTGGCAGACGCATAGCCTTGGCAAGGCGGCCGCGCTGACGAAACTCGACCGCAACGCCGCGCCTTTGCAGGCCGCCCTCGGCGTGCTCGGCATGCCCGGGACCACCGCCTATTCGGGCATGAAGGATATCGGCCAGGTAAAACCCGGCGAGACCGTGGTGATTTCGGCTGCTTCCGGGGCCGTCGGCTCGGTCGCCGGGCAGTTGGCGAAGCGGGCCGGGGCGCGCGTTGTCGGGATCGCCGGGGGGCCGGAGAAATGCCTGTGGGTGCAGGAGACTTTGCGGTTCGACGATTGCGTCGACCATCATCTGCCGCATCTCGGCCGCGCGCTTGCCGAGGCCTGCCCAAACGGGATCGACGTGTATTTCGAGAATGTCGGGGGCGCGGTGCAGGAGGCGGTGTTGCCGCTGCTCAACCCGTTCGCCCGCGTCATCATGTGCGGCATGATCGCGCAGTATAACGACGCCGTGCCGCCGCCGGGGCCCAATCTTGGGTTCGTCGTCGGCAAGCGGGTGCGGATCGAAGGGTTGATCGTGTCGGACAAGCCGGAGCGGTTCGCGGAGTGGCGGGCGCTGGCGAGCCCGTGGGTGAAGGAGGGGAGCCTGCATTATCGCGAAACGATCATCGATGGGCTGGAGAATGCCCCGCAGGCGTTGAGCATGGTGCTGAGCGGCGGCAATTTCGGCAAGATGCTGGTTCGGATTGGCCCGGATCGGGTTTGAGCGCCCGGCTTGGGTCTGGCTGCGCGTTTGGGCCATTGCAAGGGATCGTGATGCACGCCTAACCTGATCCGCAACGGCGCATACAGCCGCGAGCACCAAGCAACGGAGGAGGGAAAGCCATGGCACGCAACGTCCGCTGGACACGCCGACAGATGATCGGCACCACCGCAGCGTTTGGCATGGTGGGCGCGAAGCGGGCGCTCGCCGCGCCGGCGCTGGTCAAGGGGTCCAAACTGACCTTCTGGGGCGGGCTGATCTTCTCCGACAAGGCCAACAAGCTGCTGGTTGAGACCATCCGCAAATGGGGTGCCGATAACGGCATCCAGGCCGAGGTGGTGATGATCAACCAGAACGAGACGGTGCAGAAGGTCTCGGCGGCGGTGGCCTCCAATACGATGCCGGACGCGCTGGACATGGGGCTGGACCTGCTGCTGCTGCTGTCGCGGCAGGGCCAGTTTCTGCTGATCGACGACATCTATGCGAGTGTCGGCAAGGCGCAGGGCGGCTGGTACACGGCGGCGGCGGCGGCGACGGATACGACGAAGGTTGCGGGCGGACGGACCGGGCTGCCGTTCGGCATTACCGGCAATCTGCTGCTCCGCCGCAACGACGTGCTGGCCAAGGCGGGTTTCGCCAAGCCGCCGGCGACCTGGGAGGAGCTCGTTGCGCAGAGCATCGCGGTGAACAAGCCGCCGTTTCATGCGCTTGGGCTGGCGCTCTCGAACGTTGGCGATGGCAATACGCAGATCGGGGTGATGCAGTCCTATGGCGGGCGCATGGCGGATGACTCGGGAACGAAGGCGGCGATCAAGTCGGACGCGACGCGCGAGTACCTGCGCTGGGTGAAGAATGCGTGGGACAAGAAGCTGTTCCCGCCCGGCAATACGACGTGGGATGGCGCCGGCGACAACAACGCGTATCTGTCGGGCCAGACGGCGTTCATTGCCAATACCGGGTCGGTGGGGATTGCAGCGCGGTCGCAGGATCCGGAATTGTTCAATGCGACGCTGTATTCTTCGTTGCCGGCTGGGCCCAAGGGTACTGTCTCGGCAGTTGGGCCCAACGTGCGCGCGATCCCCAAGTCGTCGAAGAATCCCGACGCGGCGCGCGCTTTGCTCGCGCACCTCGCGCAGCCGGAGTTCATGAGCGCCTATTTCGCCGACGCCATCTATGGGCCAGTGACCAAGGACCAGGCGAAGTTCAAGGTGTTCGACGGCAAGGATGCGATCCATGCCGGGTTGCTCGATCTCGTCGAGCGCGGGACGGCACCGGCGTTTCCGGACGTCTACAACGCCGCGTTTGCCGATGCGTGGGACAATTTCGTGGTGCCGAAGATGTGCCAGCGGGTGGTGATCGATAGCTGGGATTTCGACCGCGCCATGGATGAGGCGCAGCGTGTGACACAGGCGATCTACGACAAATACAAGTGAGGAACGCTGTTTGAGTAACACCGCGTGACCGCAGCCGTCGCGCGGCGCAGCGGCTGGGCGGGGACGCCGCAGACGCGGTTTGCCTATGTGCTCGTCCTGCCGGTGGTGCTGCTGCTGGCCGGGCTGGTGGCCTATCCGTTCTGCTACGCGATCTATGTATCGTTCACCGATCGCGTGGTGGGCAATGACGGGCAGTGGATCGGGCTGGGGAATTTTCACTATCTCGGCCAGTCGCCGGCGTTCTGGGCGGCGATCCGCAATACGATCGTTCTGGTGGTCGCCTCCGATGTGCTGAAGCTCGCTATCGGCCTCGGCCTGGCGCTGCTGGTCAACCAGAGGATGCGCGGGCAGGGGCTGTTCCGGGCCGCGTTGATGTTGCCCTGGGCGATGCCGGCTTTCGTTGCGTTCCTGGTGTGGCGGGTGATCTACCAGCCGATCGGGGGCGGGTTGAATTTGCTGCTGACCGCGTCCGGCATCTGGCCGGAGGTGGTGGACTGGCTGGGGCAGCGGAGCACGGCGATGCCGGCGGTGATCGCGGCGTCGGTGTGGCGTGGTTTTCCGTTCTGGTTCGTCTCCATTCTCGCGGCGCTGCAAAACATTCCGGTGGAGCTATACGAGGCCTGTCGTGTCGATGGTGCCAATGCCTGGCAGCGCTTCTGGGCGGTGACGTTTCCGGCGATCCGGCCGGTGGTGATCATCACCACGCTGCTCTCCTCGATCTGGACGGCGAATTCGTTCGAGAACGTCTGGCTGCTGACGCAGGGTGGGCCGTCGGATGCGACGATCGTGTTTCCCGTGCTGGCGTATTTCGGCATGCAGACGCAGCGCCTCGGCGAGGCGGCGGCGGTGTCGGTGGCAATGTTGCCGGTGCTCGCCATTCTCGTGTTTGTCGGCACGGCGATGATGCAGCGCGGTGAGGACGAATGAAACGCACGGCGCTGTTCCAGCGCATCGCGACCTACGCGATTCTGGTGTTTGTCCTGCTGCTGGTGCTGTTCCCGATCTACTGGATGCTGATCACGTCGTTGAAGCTGCCGCGCGAGATCTATCGTCAGCCGGCACTTTGGCCGCACGTGTTCACCCTCAACAACTACCGCCTGCTGCTGGAGGAGAAGGAGTTCCTCGACAACATCCGCAACAGCGTGCTCGTTGCCGGAGCCGTGACGCTGATTTCTGTCACCATCTCCTCGCTGGCGGCCTATTCGATGGTTCGCTTCCGTACCCGGTTCCGTGGCCTGATCGGGCGGCTCATTCTGTTCGCCTATCTGACGCCGACCTCGCTGCTGTTCATTCCGCTGTCCATTCTGATGGCGCGGCTGAACCTCGGCAATTCGTTGTATGGGCTGGTGCTGGTCTACCTCACCTTCTCGCTGCCGCTGAGCACCTGGCTGTTGCAGGGGTATTTCCGCTCGGTGCCGCGGTCGCTGGAGGAGCAGGGGATGATCGACGGATTGACCCGGCTCGGCGCGCTGCTGCGCATCGTGCTGCCGCTGTCGGGGCCGGGGATCGCGGCGGTGGCGATCTTCACGTTCACCGGCGCGTGGAACGAGTTGCTGCTCGCCTTGGTGCTGATCACATCGGACAGTATCCGCACGGCGCCGCTCGGCCTCAACTATCTCATCACGTCCGACGTGTTGCCCTGGGGGCCGTTGATGGCAGGCTCGGTGCTGTCGTCGCTGCCGCTGATGATCCTTTATTTTGTCGCCCAGCGCTTCATGGTGCAGGGTATGGCGACCGGGGCGGTCAAAGGCTAACGTAAAACGACTGCAAGCGGAGGAAACAGGCATGTCCGAGAAGAGTATTCGCGTCGCCGTCGGCCAGTTCCATGAACTGACCGAGGACAAGCTGCTCTACGCCACGCAGCTGGGCATCAAGGGTATCCAGCTCAACACGCCGACGCTGCCCGGTGACACGCATTGGGAGGCGAAGGACCTGCGCGGTCTCGTCGACAAGGCGGCGGAGTATGGGCTTGAGATCGAGGCGATCGAGAACGTGCCGACGCATTTCTACCACAAGGCGCTGCTTGGCCGGCCTGGCCGGGACGAGCAGATCGAGCATTACCAGACGACGCTGCGCAATCTGGCCCGCGCTGGCATTCCCATCCTCGGCCTGCACTTCATGCCCAATTCGGTGTGGCGGACCGAGCGCATGGCGCCCGGCCGCGGCGGCGCCGGTTGCACCAAGTTCGACATGGCCGTGGTCGATGCGATGGAGAGCGCGGCCGAACTGCGCCAGTTCCTGCCCTCCGGCCTTGGCCGGCTCGACACCATGCCGGTGTTCGGACGCAACGAGGCGGTGGTGGATGCGGAGCAGATGTTCGCCAATTACCGCTACTTCATCAATGCGGTATTGCCGGTGGCCGAGCAGGAAGGGATGAAGATCGCGCTGCACCCGGACGATCCACCGGTGGCGATGCTCGGTGGCGTGGCGCGCATCTTCCGCCAGCCGTCGGACTTCAAGCGCGCTTGGGAACTCAATCCGGACAGCCCGGCCTGGGGGCTCAATCTGTGCCTCGGCTGCTGCTCGGAGATGGTCGGCGGGGCGATGAATGTGCGGGAGATGATCGAGTTCTTCGGGCCGAAGGGGCGGATCCACTATGCCCATTTTCGCGATGTGCAGGGCACGGTGCCGGATTTCCAGGAGTGCTTCATCGGCGAGGGCAATTTCGACCCGGCCGAGGTGATGTGGTTGCTTCAGAAGAACGGTTTCAAGGGCTTCCTGCTCGATGACCACGTGCCGCATATGACCGGGGATACCGACTGGAACCATCGGGGACGGGCGCATGCGATCGGCTACATGCAGGGCCTGTTGCGGATGGCCGAGTTCGCGAAAGCCTGACGGGGGCGCGGGTAGGCACCGCCGGCCGCGCGCCGAGCAGGAACGTGCCGCGCTTCAACTCCGCCATCCCGCGTCGCGCCGGTCGAGCATGCGCAACAGGCCGGCCCATTCCAGCAAGCCGTAGGGACGGATCACGCCCGGCTCGTACATCGCGACGGCCTTGTCCACGACGGTCTGCGGGAGGATGTTCAGCGGGGTATTGCACGCCATTGCCGCCAGCTGCGCCTGGCAGGATCGTTCCAGGCCGTACATGAAATTGAATGCCTCCGCGACCGTGGGACCGACTGTCAGCAGGCCGTGGTTGCGCAGGATCATGCAGTTGTTGTGGCCGAGATGCGCGGCCAAGGCCGCCCGTTCGGCCGGATCGCGTTCGGGACCATTGAAGTCGTGGTACGACAGCCGGGTGTAGAACCGTGTTGAGGTCTGGGTCAGCGGCAACAATCCGCACTTCAGCGCCGAGACGGCCATGCCGGCGATGGTGTGCGTGTGCATGGCGGCCATTGCATCGGGCCGGGCCTTGTAGATCGCAGAATGGATGACGAAGCCGGCCGCATGGAGGCCGTAGTCGAAGGCGGGCTTGGTGACCACATTGCCGTCGAGGTCGACCTTCAGGAAGCCCGACGCCGTCATCTCCCCGAAGAGCATGCCATGGCAGTTCAGCAGGAAATGGCCGGGCTCATCGGGGACGCGGGCGCTGATGTGGGTGTAGATCATGTCGGACATGGCGAACATGTCACACAGCCGGTAGCACGCTGCGAGATCGAGCCGCGCCTGCCATTCGGCGGCGCTGACCTGGTTGCGCAGCGAGGGGATGTGCAGTGGCGGGGCGTCGTCCATGGGGCGGTTTTCCTGAATGCGTTCGCCGATTGTGCGTCGGCTCGGCTGGTCCGCGTCAAGCCGCTGGGGGGGCTTGACGCGCGGTAGGGTCCGGCCGGACGATCATGCGGTGAGCAGCGCGAGCCTGCCGCTGGGGAAGCGAATAGTTCTATGGACTATGACATCATCATTGTCGGTGGCGGCTCCGCCGGCTCGGTGCTCGCCAATCGTCTGTCCGCGCGCAGCGGCAATCGCGTTCTGCTCTGCGAGGCCGGGATGGACACGCCGGACGGCCGCGTTCCCGAGGCCATCCTCGACAGCCGCTCCTCGATGGCGTTTCGCGATACCCGGTTCCTGTGGAACGATCTGCACGTTACCACCGAGGCGATGCCGCGCAATGATCCGGATGCACCGCGGCCGCGCCTGACCCGGTATGAACAGGCGCGCGTGCTCGGCGGCGGGTCGTCGATCAACGGACAGCTTGCCAATCGCGGGGCGCCGGCGGACTACGATGACTGGGCGCAGCGCGGTGCGACGGGGTGGCACTGGGACAGCGTCCTGCCCTATTTCCGCAAGATCGAGCGGGATATCGATTTCGATGGCCCGTTGCACGGCGCCGAGGGGCGTATTCCCGTCCGCCGGTTGTTCCCTGACAATTGGCCGGAGCATGCCCGCGCTTTCGGTGAAGCGTTTCGCGACGCGGGTTACGACTACGTCGAGGACCAGAACGGCGACTACCGTGACGGCTATTTTCCGCTGGTAATGTCCAACCTCTATGAGCGGCGAGTCTCGGCGGCGATTGGCTATCTCGGCCCGGCGGTGCGCCAGCGGCCGAATTTGACGATCTCGACGCAGACGCATCTGCGCGAACTGCTGTTCGAGGGGACCCGCTGCGTGGGTGTCCGCGTCGCCGTCGGCGGCAAGGAGGCGGTTTTCAAGGCCGCGGAGATCATTCTTTGCTGCGGGGCGATCCATTCGCCGGCGATCCTGCTGCGCGCCGGCATCGGGCCGCGCGCCCATTTGCAGGACCTGGGCATCCCCATTCGGGCCGCGCGCGCCGGCGTCGGCCAGCGGTTGATGGATCATCCGTCGATCTCGGTGGCGGCCTTCCTGCGTCGCGGCGCCCGCGCCAATCCGTACACCAAGCGCACCCTCGTCATGGGCGCGCGCTTCTCCTCCGGCCAGGCCGACGCCCGGGCGGGCGACATGGCGCTGACCGTCTCGACCCAGTCGTCATGGCATGCGGTGGGCAAGCGCATCACGGCGACGACGATCTGGGTCAACCAGACCTATTCCGAAACCGGCCATGTGCTGCTGCAATCGGCCGATCCCGGCACCGAGCCGCGCGTCGATTTCAACCTGCTGTCGGACCATCGCGACCTCACGCGCCTGGCCGACGCATTCCGTCACATCGTGGCGTTGCACGCGTCGCCGCCGCTCGCCGCCATGACGTCGGACCTGTTTCCCTCCAGCTTCACCGACAAGATCCGCAAGGTGAGCGATGTGACCCTGCGCAACCGCATCATCACGGGCATCGGTGCGCTGCTGCTCGACGGCCCCGCGCCACTGCGGCGGTTCATGTTGCGCAATTTCGTCATGGACGGGGATGCCGCCATCGCCGCGATGCGCGACGAGGCGGCGCTGGAGGCGCATATCCGCCGCGCCTCGGTTGGGGTCTGGCATGCCTCCTGTTCCTGCCGCATGGGCGCCGAGAACGACCCGATGGCGGTCACCGACCCGGCCGGGCGGGTCTATGGGGTGCAGGGGTTGCGCGTGGCGGACGCCTCGATATTCCCGATGATCCCTTGTGCCAACACCAATTTTCCGACGATGATGGTGGCCGAGAAGATCGCCGACACCATGCTGCACGGCTAGAGGGACGATAACGTGACCCTGCTTGCGAGAGGCGCCATCGACTGCGACATTCATCCGGCCGTACCGTCGGCGCGGGCGCTGCTGCCGCATCTCGAACCTTATTGGCGCGAGCACATCCTGCGCCGCGGACTGGAGCGCGACAGTTTCGATATTTCGGCCTACCCGGCCGGCGCGCCGCTGAGCGCGCGGCCGGACTGGCGGGGTGCGGACGGGCAGGTGGCGACCAGTCTCGCCGCCGTGCAGGCGCAGTTGCTGACGCCCTTTCAGCCGCGCGCCGCCATCTGCAACGTGTTGCACGGCGCGCAGATGATGATGAGCGAGGACCTTTCGGCCGCGCTCTGCCGCGCCATCAACAACTGGCTGGTTGCCGAATTTCTCGATCGCGACCCGCGTCTGCGGGCCTCCATCGTGGTGCCCGTGCATAGTGCGGACCTCGCGGCGGAGGAGATCGAGCGGATGGCGCCGGATCGTCGCTTCGTGCAGGTGCTGCTGCTCGCGATGACGGAACTGCCGCTCGGGCGCCGGCAGAACTGGCCGATCTATAAGGCGGCCGAGAAGCACGGCCTGCCGATCGGCATCCATGCCGGCAGCAGCTTCCGCCACCCGCCGAGTGCCGGTGGCTGGGGTTCGCTGTATCTGGAGGATTATGTCTCGTACGCGCAGGGTTTCGCGGGGGCGATGAACTCGCTCTTGTCAGAGGGCGTGTTTCAGAAATTTCCCACCCTTAAGTTTGTGCTCATCGAGTCAGGCGTCACCTGGCTGCCGGCGCTGATGTGGCGGATCAACAAGACGTGGCGTGGCATCCGGGCGGAAGTGCCGTGGATCGACCGGCTGCCGGCCGATATCTTCCGCGAGCGTATTCGGATGACGTTGCAGCCGTTCGACGCGCCGCCCAACGCCGCGATGCTCGCCACCCTGCTCGAAGAGATCGCGTCCGATGACATGCTGCTGTTCTCGACCGACTATCCGCACTGGCATTTCGAGGGCACCGACGCCGTTCCGGCCGGGCTACCTGAAGGGCTGCTGCGGAAAATGCTGGTGGAAAACGCATTGGCCACCTATCCACGTCTGCATGAAGTTGCCTCAAACCCAGTAGGGGAGATGACGCGATGAACGTGACGATTCTCGATCGCCAACCCGACCGCTCCCCAGAGCGTGCGCCGGAACGGCCGGGCCAGAGCCATCTCGGCTTCATTGACTGCGATGTGCACCCGTTCATCAAGTCGGGGGCGGATTTCGACCCGTTCCTGTCCGCCCGTTGGCGCGAGCACCGCCAGACCATCGGCAACCGTTCCCGCCAAGGGCTCGCCAAAGCCACGCAGTATCCCCGCATGTCGCCGGGTGTCGGCATGCGGATGGACGCCTGGCCGCCCGGTGGTGGCCCCCCGGGGTCTGATCTTGCGTTCATGCGCGAGCAACTGCTTGATCTGTTTGACGTCTCCTACGGCCTGCTCGCGCCCCTCGTCGGCGGGGCGTCGGCGGAGCGCAATGTTGAATTCGGTGCCGCGATGGCGGTAGCGGTGAACGAATGGCAAGTGGCGGTTTTCTGCGACCCCGAGCCGCGGTTGAAGGGCTCGATCCAGATCACCCTTGAGCACGAAGCGGCGGCGATCGCTGAGATCGAGCGCTGGGCGGGTGATCCGCGGTTCTGCCAGGTCAACATCCCCCCGCGCGGGATCGAGCCGCTGGGGCGCCATCGCTATCGCAAGATCCTCGCCGCCTGTGCGGCCAACGGCTTCCCCATCTCGCTGCATCTCGGCGGCACCAGCGGCCATGCCTCCACCGGCGGGGGATGGCCGAGTTTCTACCACGAGGAGCACCCCTCCTACGTCCAGAGCATGCAGACGCTGGTCACCAGTCTGGTGTGCGAGGGCACGTTCGATGAAATCCCTGACCTCAAGGTCGTGCTTGTCGAGGGTGGCTTCGCGTGGCTGCCGTCGCTGTCCTGGCGCATGGACAAGCACTGGCTGCGCCTCAAGGCCGAGGCGCCGTTGAAGCGTGCCCCCTCGGAATACGTCCGCGACCATTTCTGGGTGACGACGCAGCCGATCGAGGAGCCGGAGCGCCCGGCGGATATGCTCTCGACCATCGAATGGATTGGTCCGGACCGGGTGATGTTCTCGACCGACTATCCGCACTGGGACCAGGACGACCCGCGCTACGCCTTCAAGGTGAAACTGCCGGAGGAGTGGTCGCGCAAGATCTACCGCGACAACGCGCAGGCGCTCTACCGGCTGCCATGAGCGCGCCCGCGTCCAATCGCCATATCGTCGCGACTGTCGAAGAAATCCCGCCAGGCGGGCGCAAGATCGTCACGGTCAAGGGACGGGAGATCGGCGTTTTCAATCTGGGCGGCGAGTTTTTCGCGCTGTTCAATCGCTGCCCGCATCAGGGCGCCTCGCTCTGCCGCGGCGAGATCGTCAGTCGGCTGGAAGCGCCGATGCCCGGTGAGTATCGGCTCACCCGGGCCGGCGAGATGCTGCGCTGCCCGTGGCATTGCTGGGAGTTCGATATCCGCACGGGGCAATCCTGGTGCGACCCCGAGAGCGTGCATGCGCGCACGTTCCCGGTGACGGTCGAGGCGGGGGAGGCGCTCGCCAAGGGGTCGTTCGCGGCCGAGACAGTGGATGTTTCCGTAGAGCAGAATTACGTCGTCGTGACATTATAGGACCGATCATGCCCATGGATCCCGGTTATGCCGTGCCCCGGCACGCCACCGACTGCCATATGCACGTCTTTGGCGACCCCGCACATTATCGTGCCGCCAACAGCCGTGCCTATAACCCGACGGTGGCCTCGCTCGAGCAATATCGTGCGATGGCGCTGCCGCGCGGTCTGCAACGCATCGTGCTTGTGCAGCCCAGCGCCTATGGTACCGATAACACCTGCATGCTCGACGCGCTGCGGGATCTGCCGGATGTGACCCGTGGGGTTGCGGTGATCGATGATGCGACGCCCGAGGTGGCGCTGGATGCGATGAACGCGCATGGCGTTCGCGGCATCCGCCTCAACCTGGTGAGCAACGGCATCCCCAACCCCGATTCCGCCATCGATGCCCTGCGGAAGGCCGCCGCCCGGGTGGGGCCGCGCGGGTGGCATGTGCAGATTTTTGCGCTCCCTGCGTTGTTCCGCGCCCTCACTCCCGCCATCCGTGACCTCGGTATCCCCGTCGTCATCGACCACATGGGCGGCGTCAATGCCGCTCTGGGTATGGCCGCGCCAGGCCTGGAGGAATTGATCGCGCTGGTCGCCTCCGGCACGTGCTGGGTGAAAGTGTCCGGGGCCAACCGCATCTCCCGGCAGAAATCCGGCTTCCGCGACGCGTTGCCGATCATGCGTGCGCTGATCGCCGCCAACCCGGATCGCATCGTCTGGGGCAGCGATTGGCCACATATCGGCCCGCACGATGTGGGCGCTCCGCAGACCGTCGTCTACATGCAGCACGACAATACCGACCTGTTGCGTCTCCTCGGCGAAGCAACCGAGTCCGATGCAACACGCCAGAGAATCCTGGTGGACAACCCCGCCAGGCTCTACGGGTTCGACGCATAAACGGTCCGCAAGGGTATGTTTTTTAAGAATTTCACCCTCGAATTCCGACATGTCGCGGACGGCATTATCCGTCTGCGTCGCGGCGGGTCGGGCCCTCCGTTATTGCTCCTGCACGGCAATCCGCAGACCCATGCGATGTGGCACAAGGTCGCGCCGCGGCTCGCTGAGCGCTTCACCGTTATCTGCCCCGACCTGCGCGGCTACGGTTTCAGCCTGAAGCCGCCGGCGACGGCCGATCACGCCCCCTACGCCAAGCGCGTGATGGCGCAGGACATGGTCGATCTGATGGCGTCGCTCGGCCATGACCGCTTTCAGGTGGCCGCGCATGACCGCGGGGCGCGTGTTGCTCACCGGCTTGCCATCGACCACCCCGAGCGCGTCGAAAAGCTGGCACTGCTCGATATCATCCCGACCATCGAGCATTTCGAACGCGCCGACATGGCGTTCGGCCTCGGCTATTATCACTGGTTCTGGTTCGCTCAACCCCATCCGTTCCCGGAAACCCTGATCAACGCCGCGCCGGAAGCCTGGTTCCACGCCCATACCGGCCGCGAGCCGAAGGGGCGTGATTTCTTCGCCCCCGAAGCGCTTGCTGACTACATCGCCGCATCCGCCAATCCCGACATGATCCGCGGCATGTGCGAGGACTATCGCGCGGCGGCCAGCATCGACCTGGAGCACGACCGTGCCAGCCGCGAGGCGGGACGGCGGATCACCTGCGACACGCTCGTCCTCTGGGGCAGCAAGGGAAAAATCGGCAACTGGTACAACCCGTTGGCGATCTGGTCCCGGTACTGTGATGAGCGGCTCAGCGGGCATTCCGTGCCGTCCGGCCATTATCTGGCGGAAGAGGCGCCCGACGCCGTGCTGGACCGGTTCGCGGCGTTCTTCACGGCGTAGGCGGGGATTGGGCCACAGGACCCAGGGCAGATCGGTCGCGCCGGGGGCCTGGCCGCGGTGATGGGTCTGGTGGTTGAACATGTGGGTGACCAGCAGCCAGCGCGGCTGGCATATCTCCTTTTGCGACCCGCCGATTTCCATTGCGGATGACACCTCAGGGGACTAGCAATGACACGAAGAATCTGCATCATCAGCCTGCGCATGACCGCCTTGAGGGACCCCAGATAATGAATGTCCAGCTCCGCGAGACCCCGGCCACCGCGACACCCGGCGCTAGTCGTATCGCCATCGCCGATTGCGACATCCACCCGGCAGCGCGTAGCGAGAAGGACCTGCATCCCTGGCTCGCCAAGCGCTGGATCGACCACATCGCCCAGTTCGGCCGCCCGGCGCGGCATGGGTGGCAGTCCGGCCCCGCCTACCCGAAGGGCCAGCCCAACGCCTCCCGCCGCGATGCCGTGCCGCCCGAGGGGGGCCGCCAGGGCAGCAGCCTCGCCTTCATGCAGTTGCAGCATCTCGATCCGAATAATGTTGAACTCGGCATTCTCAACCCGCTCGGCAGCGGCCAGGGCGTGCAGAATTCGGAACTCGCCACCGCCCTCTGCCATGCCGTCAATGAGTGGCAGATCGCCGAATGGACCAGCAAGGACAGCCGCCTCAAAGGCTCCGTGGTGGTCAACTACGAAGACGGCCCGGAAGCCGCGGCCGAAATCCGTCGCTATGCCGGCAATCCGAACTTCGCCCAGGTTCTGCTGCTGACGCGCACGGCCGAGCCCATCGGGTCGCGGCGCTACTGGCCGATATACGAAGCGGCGCAGGAGGCCGGTCTCCCGATTGCTATCCATGCCTTCGGCTATGGCGGCCAGCCGATTACGACCGCCGGATGGCCCTCGTACTATATCGAGGAGATGGTCGGCCACGCCCAGACCGCCCAATCGGTTGTGATCAGCATGGTGACCGAGGGCGTTTTCGCCCGTTTCCCGAAATTGCGCGTCATCATGGTCGAAGGCGGCTCCGCTTGGGCCGCGGCCTTGGCCTGGCGCCTCGACAAAGCCTGGACGCGCCTGAAGGCCGAAACCCCACTACTCACCCGCGCACCCTCGGAATACATCCGCGAGCATCTTTGGTGGACGACGCAGCCGATCGAGGAGCCGGAACCGCGCGAGCATCTGGTCGATGCCATGAACTGGATCGGCTGGGATCGCTTCCTCTTCGCCACCGACTACCCGCATTGGGATTTCGACGATCCTGCCACCTGCCTGCCCGTCAAGATGGACGACGCCCAGCGCCGCGCCTTCTTCCTTGGCAATGCGCGGGCGGCATATGGCCTGACCTGAGACGAGCAACTGCGACGACGTCAGGGCGTGACGCGCCCTGACCCAACGCCGGCGTTAGCCTGGCAATTCGATATGGATACCGCCATTCTCGACCTTGACCTTGAAGGTCTTGAGGTCCTCCTCGACCGGCGCGCCCTGGCCTTGCCCGGTCCGCACGTCGAACTGGCCGGCATGCAGGGGGCACTCGATCATCCCGTTTTCGAACCAGCCATCCGTCAGCAGCGCAAAGGCGTGCGTGCAGACATTGTCGGTGACGCAGATCTCGCCGCCTTCGAGGTGATAGACCGCGAGTTGCAGCCCCATCATCTCCACCGCCACCGCCGTACCCTCGGCGATGTCGGCGAGTTCGGCGACGCGAACCCAGTTTTCAGCACCACTCATTCGACCACCTGATTGCAAGTTGAAAGGGGGCGATCATGCCGCAAGCATCGTCGTCTGTCTCCCCATCCAACAGGCGGCTTTCCGTCCCGGTCGGAAACGGTCTAGCTTCTCGGCGCGGAGGAAAAAAACATGGCATCAGACCTGCTTTTCGGCATCAGTAGCGGCGGCGTCTTGCACACCGACGCCCATACGCCGAGCGTCGATACGATATTCGCCATGGTCAAGGATTCCGGCGCGTTTGACTACATCGAGCGTTCGCCGCCGCCACTCCAGGTGGACGAGTTTCGCCGGGCGGTGCAGACCCACGGCGTCCCGCTGATGTCCGGCAGCTTCTTTTATGTGCTCGGCCGCGACGAGCCGTTGATGGAATGGCATCTGCGGATCGGCCGGGACCTGGGGTCCATGGCGCAGAACACCCAGATCATGGTGCATGACGTCGACGGCAAGCGGGTCACCGACGAGAAGCTCGCCGAGACCTATCTCTGGATCTCCGAAATCGGCGACCGCCTGGGCGTCACGCCGTGCTTCGAGGTGCATGTGAACATGTGGTCGGAGCGTTTCACGCGGGTGGCCAAAGTCGCCGAACTCGTCGAGAAACGTGGGGTTCCCTTCAACATCACGCTCGATCATTCCCACGTGATATTCAAGATCGGCAACCTCCACGAGCGCGACATCGAGGATAACGGGGCGGATATCGACGCCGGCCTGCTCGAACTCGACCCCTTCAAGCCCGGCAACGTTTGCGATCTGTGGATCGACAGGAACTGGGTCCGCCACTCCCACGCGCGGCCGGCCATTCCCGACAACCCCGTCAACCTTTGGGCCAAGCACCCCAATGGGCGCTTCGGGCGCGGCATCCAGTATCCGTTCTTCCAGCCCGGCCCCGGCGAGTATCTGGCGGCCTGGGACGAAAGCCGCCTTGAGGCGTGGAAAGAAGTACTGCGCCGGCAGATGCGCCACCATGCGCGTAACCCCGCCAGCCGTCTGCGCCAGATCACCGTGGAAATGATCCCCGGCATCGACTACGGCGCCGGGCACAAATACTCGATTTTCGACCACAGTGTCGCGGTGGCCAAGTGGCTGCGCCAGACTTGGGATGAGATCAAGACTTGGGATGAGATCTAGTGCTTCGTGTCGTTCATAGTGACGTGTTCACTGGCCGGACAATGCCCATGGGTGAGCGCAGACGGCGGCGACGCCATCCCGTCATTTTGAGTGACG
>JAYTUU010000129.1:0-18030 GCA_043744375.1 Rhodospirillales bacterium
CGGCGATCTCTTTCGCGGCCACGAATCGGCTCCGTCATGACGTTACAGAGCCATCGATTCAAACATTCCACTCGATGTCAATGACGACAGGCACTAGGCTTCGAGCGTGCCTGGAGGACCAAGTCATGCCCGCGAAACTCTCCCGCCGCTCGACCATCGCCCTCGGGGCCGCTGCCGGCCTTGCCCGGCCCGCGCTTGGCCAGGGCAACGCGAAGACTCTGCGCTTCGTGCCGCACGCCAACCTCTCCACCCCTGACCCCCTTTGGTCAACCGCGCTGATCGCCTTCGATGCGGCCTACATGTATGCGGATCAGCTATTCGGCCTCGATGCGGCGTTACTGCCGAAGCCGCAGATGCTGGAGGGCTACGAGCTTTCCGACAACCGCCTGACCTGGCGCTTCAAACTGCGCGATAACCTCTGGTTCCATGATGGGGAGCCGGTGCGGGCGCGCGATGCGGTGGCCTCGATCAAGCGCTGGGCAGGCAAGGATCTGTTCGGCAAGCGCATGGCCTCGCAGCTCGACGAAATGAAGGCGCTCGATGATCGCAGCTTCGAGATACGTCTGAAGAAGCCGTTTGCCCATCTGTCCTACGGCCTTGGCGCCACCTCGTGCTTCATCATGCCCGAACGTATCGTCAGTGTTGCTGACGCGTTCACCCAGATCAAGGAGGCTGTCGGTTCCGGCCCGTTCCGCTTCCTCGCCAATGAGTGGGACAACGGCGTGGGTGCCGCTTTCGCCAAATTCGACAAATATGTGCCACGCAATGAGAAGCCCGAGTTCTGGTCGGGCGGCAAGGTTGCCTATCTCGACCGTGTGGAATGGAAGATCATCACCGACGCCGGCACCGCGGCGACGGCGTTGCAGAAGGGCGAGGTGGACTGGCTTGAACGCCCGCTGTTCGATCTGATACCGAAATTGCGGGCGACGCCCGGCGTAAAGGTGACCGCGGTCGATCCGCTCGGGACGTGGACGGAAATCTACTTCAACAATGCGATCCCGCCTTTCGATAATCCCAAGCTCCGGCGGGCACTGTTCCCCGCCATCGTGCAGTCCGACTTCATCCAGTCCGTCATCGGCGACCAGACCGAGCTGATGCGCACCGGCGTCGGCCCGTTCCTGCCCAGTTCGCCCTATGCAAGTTCCGTCGGCATGGAGGCGATCAACGGGCCGCGCAGCATGGATCTCGCGCGCAAGCTGGTGAAGGAGAGCGGCTATAACGGCGAACTGATCGTCCAGATGATCGCCACCGAACTGCCGACGGCCAACGCCTATGGCCTGGTGACCAACCAGTTGCTCAAGGAGCTCGGCCTTAACGTGAAGCTCGATGCGATGGACTGGGGCACGCTGCTGAGCCGCTGGAATGCCAAGGAGAACACCGACAAGGGCGTGTGGAACATCTTCACCGTCGGCTGGGCCGGGCTGTGGATCACCAACCCCGGCAGCCATCTGCCGCTGCATGGCCATAAGGCGAACCCGAAGATGGAGGCACTGACGGAGGACTGGTTCGACGCGCCCGATCTGGCCGCGCAGAAGAAGGTGTGCGAGCAGATCCAACTGCTGGCGTTCGAGGAGCCGCCGTTCATCCCCGTCGGCCAGTATTTTGTCCCGCAGGCGCACCGCGACAACATCACCGACATCGTGCGCGCCTCGGTCACGCCGTTCTGGAACGTCAAGAAGGGGTAGGAGGGCCGCAGCGTCCGCCTTACGATCCGCCCCGTTGCCTGCTGCGGGTGTTCTATGTGGTATTGCGTGTCTCTGACATGCGCATGGAAAGGCCACCCGATGAAGCGAGCCGCACGATGACCGGGGCACGACTGCCGCCCGGCGCACGGCTGCGGGCCGCGCTTGCCCTCCTCGATGCGGGCAGTCTCGATGATGCCGAGGCGCACCTGCGGCAAATACTCGCCGAGCATCCCCACCATGAGGTTGCCCGCGCGCGGCTCGATCAGCTGGTCCTCCAGCGTGACAGTCAGCCCGTTCCGGCCAGCCCACCAGTTGCGCCAGAGGTGCCGCGCACAATCACGACCCCGCCTGGCGCGATCATACGCACTCTCATCTCGCCGGCGTTCCGGCTCGATGCGCCGGACATCCGCCACAAGGACCTCATGCCGCAGGAGATCCTGGGCATCATGGAACAGCGATGGGCGGCCCAGAGCTTCGCCGAGCGGGAGGTTCATTGCTCATTTTTCGAAATCGTTACGATCATCAACCAAGGGCTTGCTTTCGACGCCGCCGATCAAGTTCTGAAGGGCAGCATCACGCAGCATTCCCGTAGCGACGTCGAGCGCGGATAGGGTGCCGTTCGCGAAGCCAGGAGCAACGGTTCGCTGCCGCTGCACCGAGGTAACTATGTTCTGTGCAAGAAGCGTGGTTCGAAGAACTATGGCCACTGGCTGATCGAGATGCTGCCCAAGGCTCAGCTGGCGCAGCGTTTCCTCCGCCTGCCGGACCTGCGGGAGATATAAAGTCGGGTGGGTGTGCGACCGGTAGCAAGATCGCCGTGGCGGACGACGAGAATCCTGGTGAGGCGTCTGGCGGCGCTACGCAGCAGCGGCGACCCTCAGGAGAGCAGGCTTGGGCAGGTAGTCGATCAGCCAATGTCCGAAAACGTCCACATTTGTACCGGCCAGGAGAACGTGCTGCCCCGCAAGCACCCGCCGGCGGTGTTCCGGGCGCCATCTCCGGCAGATCGACCACACGCTCGGCGGGCCCAATCGGCGGGCCGCCGCCGCAGGAATTCATGCGGGTCGGGGCCACGGCGGGTGGGCGACGCTCGAACATCAAGGCGCTCCGTAACATGCGGTTCAAGCAGGAACACGCTGCCCTACATGCCACCGTCGCCATTGTCGATGAGCCAGCCGGGGCTACAGCAGCCCTTCACGCTTGAAGCTCAACCAGCGCCCGTTGCCGACGATCACGTGGTCGTGAAGCACGATCGACAATGCGCGGGCGGCCGCCGCCACCTCGCGGGTCATCTCGATATCGTCACGGGACGGCGTCGGGTCTCCGCTGGGGTGGTTGTGCACGAGGATGATGGCGGTGGCCTGCAGTTCGAGCGCGCGTTTGACGACTTCGCGGGGATAGACGGGTGTGTGGTTGACGGTTCCGCGTGCCTGCGCCTCGTCGGCGAGCAGGCGGTTGCGGGTGTCGAGGAACAGCACACGGAATTGTTCGACCCGCTCGCGGGCCATGACGGCGTTGAGGTAGTCCATCAGCCGGTCCCAGTTCGCGAGCACCGGGCGTTCCATCACCTCGGCGCGTGCCAGGCGCAGTGCGGCGGCATGCACGGTCTTCAACGCCGCCGCTCCGGCGTCACCGATTCCGTCCACCGCCCGCAAATCGTTCAGCGGGGCCGCGACGGCGTTGGCGAAGCTGCCGAAGCGGTCCATCAGCGTGCGGGCGATCGGCTTGGTGTCGCGCCGGGGCAGGGCAATGAACAGCACCATTTCGAGCAGTTCGTAGTCCGCCAGCGCCTCCGGCCCGGCGGTCAGCAAGCGATGGCGCATGCGGCCGCGATGGCCCTCCACGCCAAGGGCGGCGGCTTCTGGCGCGTCCGCCTCGAGCATGTCGAATTGTTCGGAGAAGCCCTTGCGCGTTTTGCCCATCCCCGCGAGCGTGCCACGCTGGGCCGGCGGGCGCGAAGTGAATGCGGCGTTAACCGTTGGGTTTGACGGTAGGGGAGGGTCTTGATAACGGAGAGCAATGAGGTTTCGGTGCGCGAGCGAGTGAAACACCCGTGCAAGCGACATCGCCGGTCGAATAGCCGGCGCACGGATCGCGACGTTTGCGGCGGCGAACAGATAAGAAAAGTGCAAGCATGGGCGCTGCCCAAACCCGCAAAAGGGCAGAGCCCCTTTGATCCCCTTGCGTTAAGGCGTGGGGTAGGGCGGTTTGTCCAGGCCAGCTGGGGAAAGTGTAAAAATCTCCACGCCGGTTTCGGTCACGCCGACCATGTGCTCGAACTGCGCTGACAGGCTGCGGTCGCGCGTCACGGCGGTCCAGCCATCGTCGAGCACTTTCACCTCCGCGCGCCCTGCGTTGACCATCGGTTCGATGGTGAAGAACATCCCCGGCTTCAGTTCCGGGCCTTCGCCGCGGCGGCCGAAATGCAGCACGTTCGGCGGTGCGTGGAAGGTGCGCCCGATGCCGTGGCCGCAGAAGTCGCGCACCACCGTGAAGCGGTTTGCCTCGACATAGGTTTGGATGGCGTGGCCGATATCGCCGAAGTAGTGGCCGGGCTGCACCGCCGCGATGCCGCGCATCATCGCCTCGTGGGTCACCTCGATCAGGTTGCGCGCCTTGGTCGAGGGCGGACCGGCGCAGTACATCCGGCTGGTGTCGCCGAACCAGCCGTCGAGAATGACGGTGACATCGATGTTCAGCACGTCGCCCGGGTCGAGCGTCCGCTCGCCGGGAATGCCGTGGCAGACGACGTGGTTGATGGAGATGCAGACCGATTTCGGATAGCCACGATAGTTCAGCGGCGCCGGCGTGGCGTTGTTCGCCAGAATGTATTCGTGACAGATCCGGTCAAGCTCGCCGGTTGAAATCCCCGGGCGGACATGAGCACCGATCATGTCCAGCGTCATCGCCGCCAGCCGTCCGGCCTTCCGCATGCCGGCGAAGTCTTCGGGCTTGTGGACGGTGATCCGCCGCGCCTCGCTGCCGCCATCCATGTCGCTCAACTCCACGTCCCGATGCTGCAATGCAAACAAAACCCTGCCAAGATGCGCATGCGGGCGCCGCGGCGCAAGGTCTGGGGCGTGTAGTCAGCGACTCGCGAGTTGCGCGGGATCGGGTTTGATCGGCGCGCAGGGCAGGCGCTGCCGCCCCAATGCCGCACAGGTGCCGGTCGCCTCGGTCTCCTTGAGACCCGTCACCTGCGCGCGCCACAGCGGCGCCTTGCCGGGCTGCGGTGCGGCTTCAACGCGGACTTCACCGGACCCGGCAAGGCGGCGGGCGGTGCCTGCGGCATGGCGGGCCGCGGCTTCACTGGCAAAGGCGCCAACCTGGACGGACCAGCGCGCCAGACGCAGCCGGCTGGGCGGCGCGGCGGCGGGGGGGGGAGTCGCGGCCTGGGCGCTGCTGATCATGCCGGCGGGTGCCATGTCACGATCCGGCCGGCCGCGGGGAGGCGGCGTGATGTCCAGCCGGTCATAGGCTTGGTTGAGCAGCGCCGTCATATGGAGGTCTCGCTCCGGCGCGCGTGCGGCGCCCAGGACGACGCCCACGAGCCGCACCCCGCCGCGCACCGTGGAGGTGACGAGGTTGAAGCCTGATGCGTTGGTATAGCCGGTTTTAATGCCGTCGGTGCCTGGATAGGTTTCGAGCATGCGGTCATGGGTGAGAAACGTCTTGCCGCGGAAGCGGAAGCTGGGTGTGGCGAAGTACCGGTATTCCTCGGGGAAGTCCTGCACCAGGCGACGGCCCAGCGTCGCCATGTCGCGCGCCGTGGTCCATTGATCCGGATCAGGCAGGCCGGAGGCGTTGCGAAAGGTGGTACGGCTCATGCCGAGGGCGCGGGCGCGCAACGTCATCATCTGCGCGAAGCGGTGCTCATCCCCGCCGAGCATTTCGCCCAGCGCGGCGGCGGCGTCATTGGCGGACTTCGTGACCAGACCAAGGATCGCCTCGTGCACGCTGATCCGCGATCCCGGCATCAGGCCGAGCTTGGTCGGTGACATCGCAGCTGCGTGCGATGAGACGGGCACATTCTGCTGCAGCGTGATGCGGCGGTCGCGCAGCCCCTCGAACACCATATAGAGTGTCATCATCTTGGTGAGGCTCGCCGGATGGCGCTGGTCGTCCGGGCTGACGGCTGAGATCACTCGCCCTGAGCGATGGTCCACGATGATGGAACTGTAGCGCTCCGAGCCGATCTGGGCGTGTACGGGAAACGCCAGAAGCACGATGGCCGCAAGCAGGAATCCGGCAACCCCCAAAGCACTGCTATCGCAGCGAGACTCGGAGGTGGTCGGCGGGTGTGTGAGCGGCCGTCCAAGGCGCATAGGAAGCGATACTCCACGTCAGTTAAGGACAAAGATACCGGTATGGCTGATACGTTGTCCAGGCGGAAATCGTCGGAAACGACGCTTTTATAAGGGGTTAAAAGATATTGCTTCGAGTCGCCGGTAGGATCAACGCGAGCGGCGAGGGGATGAAAAAATCTTATGGTGCGGCGCACAAAAATATCTTGACCAAGGACGGTCATCCGCCTATCTAGGCGTTGTTGCAGTGCAGCATGAATTTCATACCAGCTGCGGCGGCCCATGGGAACGACGATTTTCTGGGCCTGAGCCGCATGGAACGTGTAAGGGAATAGTACCATGGCGATGAAGAAGAACGAAGACACGATGATGAAGACCGCCCAGGCCGCTCAGGATGCCGCCAAGCAAGGCTTCGACCAGACGGTCGCGGCCATGAAGGAAGGCGTGTCCGGTGCCGTTGCTGGCTTCGAGAAGACCCAGGCCGAAGCGAAGGTGAGCATGGACAAGGCGATCAAGGCGGCCGAGGAATTCGCGACGTTCGGTCAGGGCAATGTCGAAGCGGCCGTGAAGTCCACCCAGATCTGGACGGCCGGCATGCAGGATCTCTCCAAGTCCTTCGCCGCCACCGCGCAGGCGCAGATGGAGCAGACGGTCGCGACGTGGAAGGCTTTCGCTGGCGTGAAGTCGCTGAAGGACGCTATGGAACTCCAATCCAACCTCGCCCGCATTTCGGTCGAGGCCGCGATGGCCGAGACCGGCAAGCTGACGGATGCCTCGATGAAGCTCGCGGAGCAGGCTTTCGCTCCGATCAACGCCCGCGTTTCTCTCGCTGTGGAGAAGTTCGGCGCCGTTGAAAAGTTCGGCCGCGCTGCCTGAGGCGCGTGGACGAAGCACCCTTGCCCATCCCCCCGGGCAAGGGTTGACGGAAAGGCCCAGGACCCCCCTCCTGGGCCTTTTCATTTTTGCCACCCGCAATTCTGTGCTGGCCGCAATTCTGTGCTGGCCGCACTTCTTTGCCGGCCGCACTTCTTTGCCGAGCGTGCTTGTTCCCGGCGCTGCGCTAACCATCTGTTGTTCCCGTTGCCCCATGGTCTGTTCTTGCTGGCGATGATCGGGGTATGATTGACGCCCAACGCGGTGTAGCTGGCCCGACGAGCCGGCCTGGTGGCGTTTCGTGTCGGCCCGGTTGGACGGGGTGGTCCCGTCCAGGTGGTTCTTTTTCTTGAGCGAGCGGTTGCGAACGATGAGCGACACGGACATCTGCCCAACGATGGACAAGCCGGCCTCGCATGAGGTTCGGGCGAACGGCAAGGATGGTGCCGGCGGCAAACCGCCCGGGCGCACTGGTGGCGGTAGCGGCGGCGAGACGCCGAACACCGGCGTCGTCGTCAAGGCACGGCCGAAAACCCGCAAGCCCGCGATGTACAAAGTGCTGATGCTGAACGACGACTACACGCCGATGGAGTTTGTCGTGCATGTCCTCGAACGCTTCTTCCAGAAGAACCGGGAGGAGGCGACCCGGATCATGCTCCACGTCCATCGCCGTGGCGTCGGCGTGTGTGGCGTGTTCACCTATGAGGTCGCCGAAACCAAGGTCACGCAGGTGATGGACCTGGCGCGGCAGAACCAGCATCCGCTGCAATGCACGATTGAAAAGGAATAGCGCGGCGCAACCGCGGGCCGGCCGAACGGCGGGGTTGTGCCATTCCTTGCGGAAAATTAAGTCTGTAGTGCGAAATTGCTGTCGCGCATCCGCCGTATTGTTGTGAGAATGCGGTTTCGTGCCGCTTGCCGGATCGTCCGACTCGCCTAACGACTGGCTGCCCAATCCTGCTGACCACGAGGAGTGTCGTCAGACCATGCTGTCCCGGAATCTAGAACAGACGCTCCACCGTGCCCTTGCCCTCGCCAGCGAGCGCAAACACGAATACGCGACCCTGGAACATCTGCTGCTCGGCCTGACCGATGACAGCGATGCCGCCACCGTCCTGCGCGCCTGCGGCGTCGATCTCGACAAGCTGCGCGCGGACCTCACCGATTTCCTCGACAAGGATCTCGCCGGTCTCGCCACGGATCGACCAGGTGATCCGAAGCCGACCGCGGGCTTCCAGCGCGTTGTGCAGCGCGCCGCGATCCATGTGCAGTCCTCAGGGAAGGACGAGGTGACCGGCGCGAACGTACTTGTTGCTCTGTTCAGCGAGCGCGAGAGCCACGCGGTCTATTTCCTGCAGACCCAGGACATGACCCGGCTCGACGCGGTGAACTTCATCAGCCACGGCATTGCCAAGTCTCCCGGCCGTTCGAGCCCGCGCCCGGCTGCCAACACGGAGCGCGAAGGCAAGGAGCCAAATGCCAGCGAGGAGCGGGAGGAAAAGCCGAGCCGCCGCGGCCAGGACGCGCTGACGAACTACTGCGTCAACCTCAACAAGAAGGCGCAATCCGGCAAGATCGACCCGCTGATCGGCCGCGACATCGAGATCGAGCGGACCATCCAGATCCTGTGCCGCCGCACCAAGAACAACCCGCTCTTCGTCGGCGATCCCGGCGTCGGTAAAACCGCCATTGCCGAGGGCTTGGCCAAACGCATCATCGAGGGCGATGTGCCGGAAGTGCTGGCGAAGTCCACCATCTTCTCGCTCGACATGGGCTCCCTGCTCGCCGGCACGCGGTATCGTGGCGACTTCGAGGAACGGCTGAAGGCGGTTATCACCGAACTTGAGGCACACCCGAACGCCATCCTGTTCATCGACGAAATCCACACCGTCATCGGGGCCGGCGCCACCTCGGGCGGCGCGATGGATGCGTCAAATTTGCTCAAGCCTGCTTTGGCCTCGGGTACGCTGCGCTGCATGGGCAGCACCACCTACAAGGAATTCCGCAACTACTTCGAGAAGGACCGTGCGCTGGTCCGCCGCTTCCAGAAGGTCGACATCAACGAGCCGAACATCGAGGACACGATCAAGATCCTCCGCGGTCTGAAGACCAATTACGAGAAGCACCACAAGGTTCGCTACACCGAGGAAGCGCTGCGCGGCGCGGTGGAGCTGGCGGCCAAATACATCCATGACCGCAAGCTGCCGGACAAGGCGATCGACGTCATCGACGAGGCCGGCGCCTCGCGCATGCTGCTGCCGGAAAGCAAGCGCCGCAAGACCGTGACCCTGAAGGACATCGAGGAGACGGTCGCCAAGATCGCCCGCATTCCGCCGAAATCGGTCTCGGCTGATGACAAGGAGACGCTGCGCCACCTCGAACGGGACCTGCGCTCGATGGTGTTCGGCCAGGACAAGGCGATCGGTGAACTCGCTGCTGCCATCAAGCTCTCCCGCGCCGGCCTGCGTGACGCCGAGAAGCCGATCGGCAACTATTTGTTCAGCGGCCCGACCGGCGTCGGCAAGACCGAGGTTGCGCGCCAACTGGCCAGCACGCTCGGCATCGAACTGATCCGCTTCGATATGTCCGAGTACATGGAACGCCACAGCATCTCCCGCCTGATCGGCGCACCGCCCGGCTATGTCGGCTTCGACCAGGGCGGCATGCTGACCGACGCGATCGATCAGCATCCGCACGCCGTGCTCCTGCTCGACGAGATCGAGAAGGCGCACCAGGACATCTACAACATCCTTCTGCAGGTGATGGACCACGGCAAGCTGACCGACCACAACGGCAAGGCGGTCGATTTTCGCAACGTTATCCTGATCATGACGACCAATGCCGGCGCCGCCGACCTCGCCAAGGAGGCCATCGGCTTCGGCCGCGAAGGCCGCGTGGGCGAGGACGAAGACGCGATCAAGCGGATGTTCACGCCGGAATTCCGCAACCGGCTTGATGCGACGATCGCTTTCGGGGCCCTCACGCCAGAAATCGTCGCCCGCGTGGTCGAGAAATTTGTCATGCAGCTCGAAGCCCAGCTCGCCGACCGCAACGTGACCATCGAGCTATCCTCGGCCGCCAAGGAATGGTTGTCCGAACGCGGCTATGACCGTCTTTATGGCGCCCGCCCGCTGGCGCGCGTCATCCAGGAGCACATCAAGAAGCCGCTCGCCGAGGAATTGCTGTTCGGCAAGCTGGCCAAGGGCGGCTCCGTCAAGGTGACAATGAAGGACGGCAAGCTGGATTTCGAATGCGTCGAAGCGGCCCTGCCGGCGCTGCCGAAACCGGAAGGCGACGGCGACGAGGGTGCATCCGAAAAGGAACCGGAGGCGGCAGGGTAGCGGGTAACCCCCGCCTTTACCGCCGCCCCGCCTTTACCGCAGCCCCGCCTTTACCGCAGCCCGGCGATCGCCCGGTTCTCCAGGCGGCTGAGCAGCCGCACCACCGGCCAAAGCAGCAGGAAATACATCACCGCGACGGCGACGATCGGCGTCGGATTGTAGGTGAGGCTCTGTGCCTGCCGCGCCTGGAACAGCAGTTCCGGTAACGCGACCACGCTTGCGAGTGAGGTTAATTTCACCACTTCCAAGGTATTCGACAGCAAGTCTGGCAACACGTTTCGTACCGCCTGCGGCAACACCACCCAGCCGAGCGCCTGCACGCGCGACAACCCCGTGCTGCGCGCCGCCTCGATCTGCCCATGCGGCACGCTCTCGATCCCCGCACGCAGCACCTCGCCGTAGTAGGCACCGGTATTGAGGAAGAACCCGACGGCCACGCAGCCGAAACCGCCCATCTCCAACCCGGCGAACGGCAGCCCGGCGTACAAGAAAATCAGCAGCACCAGCGGTGGAAACGCCCGGAAGAAATCCACCCACGCCATCAGCGGCAGCCGCACCCACGGATGCCGAACGGTCGACAGCAGCGCCAGCACCACGCCCCCGGCCAGCCCGAGCGGCACCACGAGCGCCGACAACAGCAGCGTGTTGCCAAGCCCGGCCAACAAGATCGGCCACGCCGCCTGGAGGATCGCGAGATTGAAAAACGTCTCGATCATCGCTTCCACGCAAACTTCGTCTCCACCCACCGCCCGAAAAACACTACGGGCAGGAACAGCACCAGATACGCCGCCGCCCCCAGCGTGAGCGGGGAGGGGTTGTAGCTGTTCGACACGGCCGAGGACGCCTGGCCCAGTATTTCCGACACCGCTACCACCGAGCCGAGCGCCGTGCCCTTGGTGATCGCGATGGTCCGGTTCGTCAGCGGCGGAATGGTGATCCGCAACGCCTGCGGTAGCACGACGCTCAGCAGCGTCTGCCCGAACGACAGCCCGGTCGAGCGCGCCGCCTCCCATTGTCCGCGCGGAATGGCGGTGATCCCCGCCCAGAAAATCTCCTCCGAGAACGCCATCAACACCAGCGTCAGGCTGAGCCACGTCGAAACAAACCCGGACGGCACCAGGTCGACATTCGGCAACCCGAAATAGATCAGCACGATGATCACCAGCGGCGGCAAGGCGCGGAACACATCGACCACGAAGACAATCGCCCAGTTCACCACGCGCACGCCGAGGCTACGGAGAAGCGCCAGCACCAGGCCGAGCAGCAGCCCACAGATCACGATCAAGACCGCAAGCTGAATCGTCACCCACAAGCCAGCAACGATATCCGGCCAGTAGCGCGCCATCACCCGCGCGTTGAAGAACGTCTCGACGAAGCGGTCCCAGCCGCCCACTAGACGCCGCCCATCAATGCGCGCCGATCTGGCGAATGAACGCTCGCGTCCGCTCGTGCGCTGGCGCCTCGAATATCTCCGCCGGCGCGCCCGTCTCGACAACCAGCCCCTCATCCATGAACACGACACGATCGGCCGCCGCCCGCGCAAAGCCCATCTCGTGGCTGACCACCACCATCGTCATCCCGCTCTCGCGCAACTCTCGCATCACGCCGAGCACGCTGCCGACCAGTTCGGGGTCTAGTGCGCTCGTCGGCTCGTCGAACAGCATGACGCGGGGCTCCAGCGCGATCGCCCGCGCAATCGCCACCCGCTGTTGCTGGCCGCCTGACAACTGCCCCGGCATGTGCCCGGCGCGATCGGCCAGCCCGACGCGCGCGAGCGCGGCCTGGCCGATCTCCTCCGCCTCCACACGCGACCGCCCGGCCACCTTGCGCAGCGCCAGCGTCACGTTGCCCAGCGCCGTCATGTGGGGATAGAGATTGAACGACTGGAACACCATGCCGATCCGCTGGCGTGCCCGGTTCAGGTCGGTGCGCGGATCGAGCAGGTCAATCCCGTCCACCACGACGCTCCCCGCACTCGGCGCCTCCAGCCGGTTCAAACACCGCAGCAACGTCGACTTGCCGGAACCGGACGGCCCGATGACGAACACCAACTCCCGCTCGGCCACGCGTAAATCGACGCCCTTCAACACATGAAGGGCGCCGAAATGCTTGTGGATACCCAGCGCCTCAACAATCATGGGCGCTTCAACAATCACGGGCGCTTCAACAATCATGGGCGCCTCGACGGTCACCCGCAGTTCAGCGCATGCGGCGTCGGGTCGTATCCGGGCATCCCCGGCACGCCATAGCCAGGAGTAATCGTGTTCTCCAGATCATCCGCGCCCGGCGAAATACCGAACCATTTCTCCGACAGCTTGGCGATCGTGCCGTCCTTCTTCATGCAGTCCAGCGCGTCCTGCATCTGGTTGCGCAGTGCCACGCTGTCCTTGCGGAAGGGTGCTGCCCAATGCGCCTTGCTCTCGTTCAGCACGAGGTCGGCGACGAATTGCGGGTTCTTGCTGGCGGTATACTTGATCACCGTATTGCCGCCCAACGTCGCATAGGCGCGCCCGGACAGCACCGCCTGTGTCGCATCGGGCTGGGTATCATACACCTGCACAGTGAAGCCGTATTTCTCGCCGTTGGTCTTGGAGAGTGTCTCGTACGGCGTCCCTTTGTTCACCGAAACCACCTTGCCCTTCAAATCCTCCCAGGATGTGATCGGCGCGGACCCTTTCTTGATACCGAACTGGAACGCCGTCCAGAGATAGCCTGACGTGAACAGCATATTCTCCGCCCGCTCCTTGGTCACCGTGGTCGGTGCCGCGATGAAATCATAGCGTCCCGCCTGCAGCCCGGGGATCAGGCCCGAGAAACTCGTGCTCTCGATGGTGATCTCGCGCTTCATCCGCCGCGCGGCCTCGGTGAACAGATCGATTTGGAACCCTTCGATGCCGCCGCCAAGCTTCGGCATCGCATGCGGCGCGAAGGTGCCATCGACCCCCGTGCGCAGCGGCGGCAATTGGGCGGACGCACCCCCCGCTGCCAGAAGCAGCAAAGCGGCAGCCACTGTGGTTCGGCGAAGGATCATCGGGAAGCTCCTGATTTTATCCGTTGAAGGGCCGACGATGCCGCGTTGCGCCGGCTTTGAAAAGTGCCAACATTCGTGTAGGATTTGCTAATCACAATATATAATCGTGAAATACTGGGAAAAACGGAGCAAACTCAATGTCTGGCCACAAACCCCTGGTCTTCGACCGCCCCCTCCGCGGCCGCATCTATGACAGCATCGCCGAAACCATCGGCAACACACCCCTCGTGCGCATCCCCCAAATCTGCGCCGACGAGGGTATAACGGCCGATATCTGCCTCAAACTCGAGTTCTTCAACCCGATCTCCTCGGTCAAGGATCGCATCGGCGTCAACATGATCGTCGCCATGGAGGAGGCCGGGAAAATCACCCCGGGTGCGATCATCATCGAGCCGACATCGGGCAATACCGGCATCGGCCTCGCCTTCGTCTGCGCCGCCCGCGGCTACCGGCTGATCCTGACCATGCCCGAATCGGTCTCCATCGAGCGCCGCAAGATGCTCGCTTTTCTCGGCGCCGAATTGGTGCTGACCCCGCGCGAGAAAGGCATGAACGGCGCGGTGGCCAAGGCCAACGAACTGGTCGCCAGCACGCCCGGCGCGGTCAAGCCCGACCAGTTCGGCAACCCCGACAACCCCGCCATCCACCGCCGCACCACCGCTGAGGAAATCTGGCACGACACCGCCGGAGAGGTGGACGCCGTGGTCTGCGGCATCGGCACCGGCGGCACGCTGACAGGCATCGGCCAGGCGCTCAAACCGCGCCGCCCCGGCCTGAAGATGTTCGCCGTCGAACCCGAAGCCAGCCCCGTACTCACCGGCGGCGCCCCGGGCCCACACCCGATCCAGGGCATCGGCGCCGGCTTCGTGCCCGACGTACTCGATCGCAGCCAGATCGACGAGGTTATCCAGGTCGGCAACGACGAATCCTTCGCCTGGGCCCGCCGCCTCGCCCGGCGCGAAGGCATCCCGGGCGGCATCTCCTCCGGCGCCGCCCTGGCCGCCACGCTGAAAGTCGCCCGCCGCCCGGAAATGGCCGGCAAGCGCATCGTCACGATCATCCCGTCCTTCGCCGAACGCTACATCACCACGGCGCTGTTCGACGGGCTGTAACCCGCGCCTGACGATCCGGCAGGCGGCATCACGCCGCCTGCTTGGCCGCCGCCGCCCGCTGCATGCCGCGCCAGACCTTGAGCCCGATGATCAGCAGCACGCAGATACCGACGCCCGCGAGCATCCAGTACACCCCGTCCGGCCCCAGCCATTCCGCCAGAAACCAGCCGCCGGCCACGAAGCTCGATGCCCACAGGCCGGCCGCGATGAAATTCCACAGCGCGAACTTGCCCCAGTTCATCCCGGCAATACCGCACGCCGCCGAGGCCACGTTGCGCACGCCATAGACGAAGCGGAAGCACAGCACGAAGGCCACGCCGTAGCGATCGAGAAACCGGATCGCCTGGTCGAGCTTGCGGTCTGCGCCGGGAATTTTGCGCACCGCGTTCGCGCCATAGCGCCGGCCCAGCGAGAACCACAACTGGTCGCCGGCATAGGAACCAATCCAAACGCTGAACATCAGCCACCAGGGATTGATCAGCCCGGTCGCCCGGCCCGCCGCCGAGGCCAGCAGGACGAAGGTCTCGCCCTCGAAAAATGCCCAGGCCGCCGCGCCAAGATACGCCAGCATCCCCCATTCGGCCCAGATCTCTGCCACCCCTGCACGTCTCCGTGATAAATCGTAGCCTTACTGTGCCGCCCCGGGCCGCAAGAGCAAGCCGAAATTTATGTAACTTCCGTTACCCCTTGCGCACGGGCCCTATGCGCGCTCCGGAAACAACCCCAGCAACCCCGCCGCACTCGCCGTGCAGCGCCCGCGCTCGGTGATCAGACCGGTGACCAGCCGCGCCGGCGTCACGTCGAAAGCCGGGTTGGCCGCAGGGCTTCCGGAGGGCGCCACCCGGATCGTGGTGATCGCGCCATCCATGCCTCGGCCTGTCATCGTCGTGACCTCGCTCGCCGCGCGCTCCTCGATGGGGATTTCCCGCACCCCGTCCGCCACGCTCCAGTCGATCGTCGGCGACGGCACCGCGACCCAGAAAGGCACCTTGTTGTCGGCCGCCGCCAGCGCCTTCAGATATGTGCCGATCTTGTTGGCGACATCTCCCGTCCGCGTCGTACGGTCGGTGCCGACGATCACCAGATCGACCTTGCCGTGCTGCATCAGATGTCCACCGGCATTATCCGCGATCACGGTATGCGCCACGCCATGACTGCCCAGTTCGAACGCCGTCAGCGCGGCCCCCTGATTGCGCGGCCGGGTCTCGTCGACCCAGACATGCACGTCGATCCCCTGATCATGCGCCAGATAGATCGGCGCCAGCGCGGTTCCCCAATCCACCGTCGCCAGCCAGCCGGCGTTGCAATGGGTCAGCACGTTCACGCGTCGGCCGCATTTCGCTGCGTCCGCGATCAGCCCCACCCCATGCCCGCCGATGGCCGCACACAAAGCGACATCCTCATCCGCGATGGCCGCCGCTTCGGCATAGGCGCGCGCAACCCGCCCCGACTCGGACGTGGGCCGCAGCACCGCCAGCATGCGATCGAGCGCCCAGTGTAAATTCACCGCCGTCGGCCGTGTTGCCCCGAGCAACGCCGCATCGCGCTCCAACGCCATGGCCGAGGCATCCTCGCGTAGCGCCAGGCACAGCCCATACGCCGCCACCGCCCCGATCAGCGGTGCGCCGCGTACCTGCATCGCCCGGATCGCATGCGCCGCCATTGCAACATTGGCGAGCCGGAGGATGTCGATCTTCCACGGCAGCTTCGTCTGGTCGAGGATGCGCACCGACCAGCCATCCTGCTCATCCACCCAGACGCTGCGATAGGGCGTGCCGTCGATCTTCATGACATAGTGCCTCGGGTCAGACGCGTTGGTGCAGCACGCAGACCAAAGTGAACAGCCGCCGCGCCGTCGGGAAATCGATTGCGATCTTGCCGGCGAGACGCTGGATCAGCAACTCCGCCCCCTCATTGTGCAGCCCGCGGCGCCCCATGTCGATCGCCTGGATCCGCGCCTCACGCCCTTCGGCGACGGCCATGACGTGGCTGTCCACCAGCATCTGGTAGTCCTTGATCAACCCGCGAAACGGCCCCATCGCCAGCCCGATGCTGCGCAGTTCCACACCGGCGACATTGATGGCGAACACCAGCCGCCCCTCCTGGATCGCGAGGCGCAGCCCGTATGGCCCGCCCGGCGCGCCTTCCGCCAATGCCGGCAGGAACCGGTTCTCCGCCTGCAAATCCGCCGCCGCCTGCGCCCGATCGGCCTCCAGCAGCGGCGACAGCCGGGTCAGCGCCTCACCGACCAGCACAATCTCCACCAGCCGCGCCTGCGGCCCCGCCGCATCGAGTGCCTCCGCCAGATCAACCGAATGCGCGGCGGCGAGCATCACTCCCGCCCGTCCGCCGCCAGCTTGTTGTTGGCCACCAGAGCGCCCAGCGTCGCCCCCTTCAACGGCCGCAGGAACGCCAGGCACAGCGCCAGCGTCAGCGGCACCCAGATCGCGGTATGAACCCACAGCGGTGGTGTCTGCGCCCGCTCCAGCCAGAGCATTGCGGGCACCACGATATGGCCAACCAGCAGGATCGTCAGATAGGGCGGCGCATCATCGGCGCGCGCCAGCCCGACCGGTGTGCCGCACGCCGAACAGGCATCGACCACCTTCAGATAGCCGCAAAACAGCTTGCCCTCGCCACACGCCGGGCACTTTCCCCGAACCCCGCGCCAAAGCGCGTCGACTACGCGCAGACGGGATATTTCCGTCGATACACGATCGGGTTGCCAGCGAACCGGGACGATTTCGGACACGAGTGGAAAATCCTTTCCAGCGGCGGAAAATCGTATGCCGCAGTGCAGCAATACTTGATCCCGACGCAAATGGCGATCAAGAGTTTCGCATGGCCCGCATTCTCATCATCAATCCCAACTGTAGCCGCGACTGCTCGGACGGCATCGCCGCCGCGATCGCCCCGTTCCGTCTCCCCGGCGGCCCGGAGTTCGACGTCGCCACCCTCGCCGCCGGCCCCAGGGCGATCTACTCCTGGCGCGACTGGCACGCCGTCGTCGAACCGCTTTGCGACCTCGTCGCCCACGCCTCCGCCGACGTATTCGTCATTGCCTGCGCCTCCGACCCTGGGATCGAGGCGGTGCGCGCGACCACCACCACCCCCGTCCTCGGCGTATTCCGCTGTGCCGCCGCCGCCGCCGCCGCGCGCGCCGAACGCTTCGGCGTCATAGCGCTGGTCAACGCCTCGAAATCCCGCCACCTCGCCGCCCTGCGCGCGATCGGCCTAGAGGGGCGCCTGGCCGCCGAAATCGCGATGAACGTCAGCCTGGATACATTGCTGGACCCGCACGCTGCCCGCGCCCGCCTGATCGCCGCCGGCCAGGTGCTGGTCCAGGCCGGCTCCGAGGCGGTCATCCTCGGCTGCACGGGCATGGCCCATCACCGCGCGGCTATCGAGGCGGAAATCGGGGTCCCCGTCATCGACCCCTGTCAGGCCGCCGCCGGCCAGGCGCTGGCGATCGTCCTCGCCATCGCCTGACAGCGCGCCTCCGGCGGCGTCGTGCGCAGCGCGCCTCCGGCGGCAAAGGGGCACGCCCCTTTGATCCCCCCGACTGCTGGCGCCGCAGGCAATCGACATCTCGGACCGCATTGCGATCGCGCGGGAGTTTGGGCTTCGCCAGTGAATGCGGCGAGATCGCTTGTGCTCACCCGAAGGCCGTCCATCCAGCCGCGA
>JAYTUU010000130.1:0-17482 GCA_043744375.1 Rhodospirillales bacterium
CGCGCGCCGCGCGAGATCGACCCGCACGACCGCCGCGCCCCCTGGCCCTGGTACATCGTCCCCACCAAACGAAGCCGAGCCTGACCATCCCCCCAGGCACGACCATTTCATTACGTTTAGTAATTAATAACTAAACGGATAAGAGTTTTTTGGTTCTTTTTTGCAAAAAAGAACCCTTCCTTCCAATCCGCCGTCCTGCCCTCCCCCCCCGTTTACCACCGCCCCGGAAACGCTCTACGCTGCGCCCAGCCTTGATCTGCAGCAGAACGGAATCCGATGATGCCCGAAGCCTCCGCAACTTTCGACGCCCTCAAATGGCGCTGCATCGGCCCCTCGCGCGGCGGCCGCGTCGTCGCCGTCGCCGGTGACGCGCATGACCCGATGGTGCATTATTTCGGCGCCTGCGCCGGCGGCATCTGGAAGACCACCGATGGCGGCGCCTATTGGCGCTGCGTCTCCGACGGTTTCATGACCACCGCCGCGGTCGGCGCCATCGCCGTCGCCCGTTCGGACTCCAACGTGGTCTATGCCGGCACCGGCGAAACCACCATCCGGCTCGATGTCTCCTATGGCGACGGCGTCTACAAATCCACCGACGCCGGCCGCACCTGGGCGAACGTCGGCCTCCGCAACACCAAGCACATCGGCCGCATCTGCATCCATCCCGGTAATCCCGACATCGCCTACGCCGCCGCCCTCGGCGACATCTTCGGCCCCAACGACGAACGCGGCGTCTTCCGCACCACCGATGGCGGCAAGACCTGGCAGAACGTGCTCCATCGCGGCGCCAATGCCGGTTCGGTCGACATGTCGATGGACCCGAACAACCCGCGCATCCTCTTCGCCACCTTCTGGGAAACCCGCCGCAACTTCTGGAACATCTCCAGCGGCGGCCCCGGCAGCGGCCTCTTCCGCTCCACCGATGGCGGTGACACCTGGACCGACATTTCCCGCGCCCCCGGCCTGCCGACCGCCATGCTCGGCAAGCTCGGCGTCACCATCTCCCCCGCGCAATCCGGCCGCGTCTGGGCGCTGATCGAGGCCGCCGACGACCAGACCGGCCTCTACCGCTCCGACGACTACGGCGCCCGCTGGATCCAGATCTCGTCGAATCGCGACCTGATGCACCGCCCCTGGTACTACACCCACGTCTTCGCCGACACCTGCCACGCCGACACCGTCTACGTCACCAACTACCAGATGTGGAAATCCACTGACGGTGGCGCGAACTTCCACGAAATCATGACCCCGCACGGCGACAACCACGATCTGTGGATCGACCCCGCCGACTCCCGCCACATGGTCGAAGGCAATGATGGCGGCGGCTGCGTCTCCTACAACGGCGGCGCAACCTGGTCCTCGATCTACAACCAGCTCACCGCCCAATTCTACCGCATCGACGTCGACACCCAGTACCCGTACCGCGTCTTCGGCACCCAGCAGGACAACACCTCCATCGCCGTGCCGAGCGCGGCCGTCTGGGGCGCCATCACCCTCGGCGACTGCACCTATCCCGGCACTGGCGAAAGCGGCTTCATCGCCGTCCATCCCGAGGACCCCAACATCGTCTATTGCGGCGCCGTCGGCTCCAGCCCAGGCGGCGCCGGCGCGTTGCAGCGCTACGACTATCGCACCCAGCAGATCCAGCTCATCAACGTCTGGCCTGAAGAATCAACCGGTGTCGCCCCGCGCGACCTGCGTTACCGCTTCGCCTGGACCTACCCGATCGCCTTCTCCCCGCATGACAGCAACACGCTCTATGCCGGCGGCAACCACGTCTTCCGCACGACCAACGAGGGCATGAGCTGGGACGAGATTTCCCCCGACCTCAGCCTCAACGACAAGTCCCGCCAGGGCCATTCCGGCGGCGACATCACCCACGAAAGTGCGGGCGCCGAAGTCCATGCCACCTGCGCCAGCGTCGTCGAATCCCCGCACCGCCGCGGCGAAATCTGGGCCTCCACCGATGACGGCCTGGTCCACGTCACCCGCGACGGCGGCGGCACTTGGCTGAACGTCACCCCGCCCGGCATGCCCGCGCTGGCCTATGTCGGCTGCGTCGAGCTTTCCGCCCACAACGCCGACACCGTCTATATCTCCGCCACCCGCTACAAGCTGTCGGACTATCAGCCCTATTTGTTCCGCACCACCGATAGCGGCCGGACCTGGCAATCGATCACCGGCAACTTCCCCGACGGCGAAATCACCCGCGTGATCCGCGCCGACCCCGTCCGCCCCGGCCTGCTTTTCGCCGGCACCGAAACCGGCGTCTTCGTCACCACCGACGACGGCAAGACCTGGTCCCGCATGACCGGCGGCCTGCCGGTGGTCCCGGTCTACGACCTCAAGATCCGCAACGCCGACCTGATCGCCGGCACCCACGGCCGCTCCTTCTGGGTGCTCGACGACATCTCCCCGCTACGCCAGACAGTGGACACCGGCACGAAACTGTTCACCCCGAACACCGCCATCCGCACCAAGCTGCACTTCGCCGCGCTGTCCGGCCTGCGCGTTGGCACCAGCTTCGGCATCGCCTTCGGCATCGCCGGCGGCATCACCACGCACGAGCAGGCGGACGGCAGCAAACGGCGCGAATATCTCGACGTCGGCGAAAACCCGCCGACCGGCGCGATCGTCTACTACTGGCTCGACGATGCCTCCCCCGTCACCCTCGCCTTCCAGGACGCCGCCGGCACGCCAATCGCCACTCTGAAAAGCGACGACATTGCCCTGCCCATCGGCCGCCGCCCGAGCGCGCAGCCCGGCCTCAACCGCTACGTGTGGGACATGAAACATCCCGCCCCCGAAAAAATCGACGCCAGCCTCGTCACGCTGAAAAACAAACCCTTCGGAGCCGAGGGCGACGGCCAGTCCGGCCCAACCACGGTCCCCGGCCAGTATCGCGTGATGCTCACCGTCGGAGGCGCCACCCAATCCGCCGACCTGACCATCGCCAAGGACCCGCGCCTCGCCACGACGCAGGGGGACTACGACCGCCAGTTCGCCCTGCTCGCCGACCTGCACGCCTCCCTTTCCAACCTCAACACCGCCGTCAACCGCATCCGCCGCATGAAGCGCCAACTCGCCGCCCTCGGCACCGAGGGCGACCTCGCCGCCAAAGCGAGCACCGCCAGTGCCAGCCTCGCCGACATCGAGGCCGTGCTGGTGGACGTCAAACGCACCGGCCCGCGCGACGTGCTGCGCAATCCCGCCGGGCTGAACGACACGCTGGTCGACCTGATCAACACCGTCGCCAACTCCGACACCGCGCCGACTGTCCAGGCCGAAGCCGTCTCGCGCGGGCTGATGGCGAAATGCACCGATCTGCTCGGCCAGATCGATGCCCTGGTGGCAGGCCCGATCGCCGCGATCAACCAGCAGGCCGCCGCCGCCTCACGAGCCTACATATCCGGCTGAGACACCACCGGGAAAGCCACGACTTCCACAACGACGTCAAAAGGAAAAAACCATGGACTTCATCGAAAAGCTGTTCGGACTCTCGCCCGACAATGGCGCCGGCACGACCGAAGCACTCTGGATCGCCGCGGCCGTGGCCGTCGGCGTGGCCGCCTATTTCTGGCGCCGCCGGCGCGCTGCGTCGCGGTAAAGCAGCGGCGGATGGGGGTTTAGGGGCGCCTTGCCGCGCCTGTGGCTATTGCCGCAGGTGGCAGGACACCCAGTGCCCATCCCCGTCTTGCGTCAGCGTTGGCACGTCGACCGAACAGCGCGCAACGGCGATCGGGCAGCGCGTGTGGAAGTGGCAGCCTGACGGCGGGCGGATCGGGTTGGGCACGTCGCCCTGCAACACCACCCTCTTGCGTTTCACCTTCGGGTCGGGGATCGGCACCGCCGAGAGCAACGCCTCCGTGTAAGGATGCTTCGGGTTGTCATACAGCGCCCGCGCCGTGGCGATCTCGACGACGCGGCCCAGATACATCACCGCCACGCGGTCGCTGATATGTTCGACCACGGACAGATCATGGGCGATGAACAGATAGGTGAGGTTGAACTTCTCCTGGAGGTCTTCCAGCAGATTGATCACCTGCGCCTGCACGGACACATCGAGCGCCGAAACCGGCTCGTCGCACACGATCAGCTTGGGTTCGACGGCGAGCGCCCGCGCGATCCCGATGCGCTGGCGCTGGCCGCCCGAGAACTCATGCGGATAGCGCCGCATATGGTCGGCCTGGAGACCCACGGTTTCCAGCAGATCGGCCACCCGGGCTTCCAGCGCCGCGCGGTTCTTCGCCAGGCCATGGATGATCAGCGCCTCGCTGATGATGGTGCCGACCGTGTGGCGCGGATTGAGCGAGGCGTAGGGGTCCTGGAAGATGATCTGCAGGTCGCGGCGCATGGCGCGCAACGCCTCGCCCTCGAGGTGGGTGACATCGCGGCCCTGGAACCAGATTTCGCCCGAACTCGGCTCGATCAGCCGCATGATGCTGCGCCCGGTGGTGGATTTCCCGCAGCCGGACTCGCCGACCAATCCGAGCGTTTCGCCTTCCGCGATATCGAGGCTCACTCCGTCAACCGCATAGACCCGTTCCACTTCGCGCGCGAAAATGCCGCCGCGGATCGGGAAGTGCTTCTTCAGGTTACGAACGGACAGCAGCGGTTTCGTGTCACTCATAGGACGCAGGCCACCTTGTGCTCGGCACCGACATCGCGCAGCGGCGGCTCCGCGCTGCGGCAGATATCGGTTACGAATTTGCAGCGTGCGGCGAACCGGCAGCCCTCCGGCGGGTTGAGCAGGCTCGGCACGATGCCGGGAATTTGTTCGAGCCGCCGCCGCCCGACGGCACGCGCATCGACGCGCGGGATCGAGCGGATCAGCCCCTGCGTGTAGGGATGCCGCGGATTGGCGAACAGTTCCTCGACCGGCGCCTCCTCGACCACCTTGCCGGCATACATCACCGCCACCCGCTGGGCGTTCTCGGCCACCACGCCCTTCGCGTGGGTGATCAGCATGATCGACATGCCCAGCCGCTGCTTCATGTCCGACAGCAGATCGAGAATCTGCGCCTGGATGGTGACGTCGAGCGCCGTCGTCGGCTCGTCGGCGATCAGCAGTTGCGGCTTGCAGACGAGCGCGATGGCGATCATCACGCGCTGACGCATGCCGCCCGAGAACTGGTGCGGGTAGTCGTGAATGCGCCGTTCGGCATTGGGGATCTGCACGAGACGCAGCATCTCCACGGCTTCGTCGAGAGCGGCCTTGCGCGACATGTTCTCATGGGTGCGCAGGGATTCGGCGATCTGGTGGCCGACCGTATAGACCGGGTTCAGCGAGGTCATCGGCTCCTGGAAGATCATCGCGATCTCGCGCGCGCGGATGCGATCCATCTCCTCCGCCGCCAGCGGGATCAAGTCCCGCCCACGCCAGAGGATTTCGCCGGCGACGAACTTGCCGGGCGGCATGTCGATCAGCTTGAGCACGCTGCGCGCCGTCACCGTCTTGCCGCAGCCGCTTTCGCCGACCACCGCCAGCGTCTCGCCGCGGGCGATCGTGAGGCTCACGCCGTCGACCGCGCGGACCATGCCGTCTTCGGTCTTGAACCAGGTTTTCAGCCCGCGAATATCGAGGAGTGCCTCCGCCATGCGCTCGATCCGCTCCTACAGCACGCGTCGCGGATCGAGTGCATCACGCAGCCCGTCGCCGATGAAATTGATCGAGAGCACGGCCAGGAAAATTGCCGAGCCGGGGAATAGCGCCCAGTACGGCGCGATGTCGAGATAGTCCTTCGCGTCGAACAACACGCGGCCCCAGGTGGGGATGTCCGGCGGGAAGCCGAGACCGAGGAAGGACAGCGTCGATTCCGCGATGATAGCGGCGGCGACGTCGATCGTGCCGGCCACGATCACCGGGCCGAGGGCGTTGGGCAGGATGTGGCGGATCACCATGCGCGAGCGCGAGGCGCCGAGCGCGCGGGCGGCCTCGACGAATTCCTTCTCGCGCAACGACAGGAACTGCGCCCGCACCAGGCGCGCCACGGGCATCCAGCGCAGCCCGCCGATGACGGCCACGATCAGCACGAATACGCCGCCCTCCGGTCCGAACATCGATTTCAGCGCGTCGCGGAACAGATAGATGATCAGCAGCAGCAGCGGCAGTTGCGGCAGCGAGAGAAAAAGGTCAGCCAGCCACATCAGCAGCGCATCGACCCGGCCGCGCGACATGCCGGCAGTCGCACCGACGAGCACGCCGACGCAGGTGGCAACGACCATCGCTGCCAGCCCGACGGCCAGCGAAATCCGCCCGCCATAGATCAACCGCGCCAGAATATCCTGGCCGAGATCGTCGGTGCCAAAGGGGTGGCTGAGCGATGGCGGCTTGAGTTGGGCAGAAAAATCGATGTCGTTGATCGCCAGCGTCCAGATCAGCGGACCGAAAACCACCGACAAGCTGAGCACCCCAAGCACGAGCAGGCTGACGACGGCCAGGCGGTGCTTGCGGAAACGCCGCCACGCGTCGCGGGTGGGCGAGTAGGTTTGTGCGGGACGGGTCACCGCTGTTGCCGCGGCGTTCATGTCAGTCGGGGCGTTCATGTCAGTCGGGGCGCTCATGTCAGTGGAACGCGATACGGGGGTCGAGCCAGCCATACAGGAGATCTGCTATCAGGTTGAAAATGACGACGAGGCAGGAGAACACGAAGGTCACGCCCATGATCACCGGGGTGTCGTTGGCGAGCATCGCCGAGATCAGCAATGAGCCGATGCCGGGAACGCGGAAGATCTGCTCGGTCACGATGGCGCCGCCGAACACGATGGGCAGTTGCAGCGCCACCAAAGTCACCACCGGGATCAACGCATTGCGCACGACGTGGCGGACGATCACCTTGCGCTCGCCAATGCCCTTGGAGCGCGCGGTGGTGACGAAATCGAGCTTGATCACTTCCAGCACGGAGGAGCGGACGTAGCGCACGAGGGACGCCCCCTGGAACAGGCCGAGCACGGTAACGGGCATGATCGACTGGCGAATATGGCCCCACCACCACGTCCAGCCGGTGCCGCGCACCTCCGTGCTGTAGACCAGCGGCAACCAGTCAAGCTGGACGGAGAAGACGAGGATCAGCAACAGGCCGGTGAAGAAGGTCGGCAACGAGAAGCCGATGAAGGCAAAGGTGTTGGCGATCTGGTCGAACAGCGAATAGGGCCGGGTGGCGGCGAGCACGCCGACGGGGATCGCGACCAGAATGGCCAGCGCCTGCGAGGCGCCGATCACGGCTATCGTCGTTGGCAGCCGTTGCAGGATCAATTGGTCAACATTGACGCGGCTGACGAACGAGAACCCCCAATCGCCCTGCACCATGGCGAACAGCCAGCGCAGATAGCGCAGATAGACGGGATCATCGAGGCCGAACTTGATCCGCAAGGCGAGCCGCACTTCGGCGGGCACGTTCGGGTTGGTCACCAGCTCGCCGAACGGATCGCCGGGCGCCAAGGCCAGCACGGTGAACAACACGATGCTGATCCCGAACATGCTGGGAATGGCGAGCAACACGCGGCGCAGCAGGAAGTCGCGGGACAACAGAGGCTCCGTGGCTAGGGAACAGCCGGCGGGCGCGCGATTGCGGCGCACCCGCCTCCGTCAGAAACGCGGCCTAGCTGTCCATGAACCAGCTGGAGAGATCCCAGAAGTTGCTGTCCCAGCCGCTCGGGTTCACCTGCAGCTTGCTGTTGACCGCGGAAACGCCCGACCGCGCGATGACCGGAATGACCACGCGATCCTTGATCACCATGTCGTTCAGCGTGATGTACATCGCCGCCCGCTTCACCGGGTCCAGCTCGGTTTCCGCGGCGAAGTACAGATCGTCCCACGCCTTGTTGCGATAGCGCGTGATGTTGCGGCCCTGCCACTTGTTCTCCTTCTGGGAGACCTCGCGGGTGAGATAGGTCTGCATCCACACGCCGGGGTCGGGAAAGCCCGGTCCGGTCGTGTACATCTGCAGGTCGGTGTAGAAATGCGGGTAGGTGTCGGGGTTCGCCACGTCCGACGAGAAATAGACCGAGGCGGTGACCGACTTGATCTCGATCTCGATGCCGGCCTTCTGGCATGCCTGCTTGACGATCGCCTGGGTCTTCTGGCGCGGCTGGTTGATCGAGGTCTGGAAGACGTATTTCAGCTTCTTGCCGCCCTTCTCGCGAATGCCGTCCGCGCCCTTTTTCCAGCCGGCCTTCTCCAGGATGTCGTTCGCCTTGTCGACGTTGAACTCCATCGTGTTGTTCTTGGAACGGAAGCGCGGCGGGTTGACCAGGTAGTTCGGCGAGGCGAAGCCGGTGCGGCCGTAGATGTATTTCTCGACCGACTCCCGATCCACCAGCAGTGCCAGCGCGTCGCGCACCGCCGGGTCCGACAGCGTCGGGTGGGTCGTCTTGATGCTCGCACGCTCGCCATCGACTTCGGTCCAGGGGTCGGTGGTGTTGACCTGGATATGCTCGATCGAGCCGCTCTCGTTGATGATCACCCGGCCCTTGCCACCTTTCTCCAGGCGGATCAGCACCTCGTCCTCGACCTGCATGTTCCAGGCGAAATCATACTCGCCGGTTTGCAGCACGGCCCGCGCGGCCGACACGGCGTCACCGCCGCCCTTCATCTCGATCGAGTCGAAATGCGGCTTGTTGGCCATGTGGTAGTTCGGGTTGATCACGCCGGTCAGCAGATCGCCCGGCTTGAATTCCTTGAAGATATAGGGGCCGGTGCCGACGGGCTTGAGGTTGGTCGACGCCTCGCGGGACTTCGCGCCGGAGAAATCCTTGAACAGGTGCTTCGGGATGATCATGCCGGTGGCACCGACAAACGCATCCGCCCAGAACGGCTTGGAGACCGGGAAGAGGATGCGGATGGTCAGGTCATCGACCTTCTCGACCTTGACGTCCTTGTAGCTGCCCGTGGTGACCGCGGCGGTGGCGGGGTCGCTGGCGTATTCCCAGTTGAACACGAGATCATCGGCGGTCAGCGGCATGCCGTCATGCCATTTGACGCCGGGCTTGATCTTCCACGTCACCGACTTGCCGTCCGCGGCGAGGCCGCCGTTCTCGCGGGTCGGGATTTCGGCAGCGAGGATCGGGATCATGACGCCATCGGGGTCCCAGGCGGCCAGCGGCTCGTAGAAGATGCGCGAGCCGTCCTGATCCTTGGTGCCGGTGGCGAAATGCGGGTTCAGCAGGGTCACGCCCTGCCACCACAGCACCTTCAGCGGTCCGCCGCCGCCGCGCTTGGTGGGCTTGTACGCCACCTTGGCCTGCGCATTGGCGACGCCGGCATGGGTCAGCAGCCCGGCCGCCATCGGCGCGGCGATACCGACCGCCAGCATCCGCTGCATGAAGCTGCGGCGTGAGACATCACCAAGCTTGACGCGGTCGATCAGACCACGCAGTTCGCGTTCGTTCATTTTAACCCCCTGCAAGGAAATTTTCTTGGCGTTCCCGTTCCCCGGGTTACGCCGACGCATAGCTGTATTGACGTTTATCAGAAACAGGTCCGCTGCCCGCCGTCAATCGGCATTATCATCCCGCGGCGCCAGCGCGCTCCATCTCCCGGCGGGCCCGAGCGGCGGGCGACACGATCTCCGCCACGTCGGCCCAGCCGACCACCGCGCCCGCCGCGACATCGCGCACCAGGCGCACGCGATGGGCGAGACCGATCGGCAGGGCACCGACCGTCAGACTGGCGGCGGCCGGCATCAGCCGCCCCCAAACGGTGTAGCCTCCCTCGCCGTCGAGCATTTCGCCAGCCCGTAGCGCGCGCTTGGCGACCGCCACCACGTCGCCGCGAAAACTCCGGGCCTGGCCAGTCGGTTCGCCGCGCAAGGCGGCTGAGAGGATGGAAATATTCAGTTCCAACCCGATCAGGTGATACGGTTTGTACATCGCCGCATAGCGCCCGCTGGCATCGGTGCGCAGGCCGTACTGCTGGAAACACGCGGCCGCGTAGTCGTTCGGCGCCTCCAGCACGACGTAGACCCCCCAGCGCAGATCGCGGAACACCGGCCGGCCATCGCGCTCCAGCGAGGATACCACCTCGACCATCCCGGCGTGATCGAGCATGCCGCCGGCCGCGCGCGGGCGCAGCACCTGCGGCAGATCGTCGACGCCACAGGGCGGAAACGCGAGCCCCTCCGCCGGCACGTCCAGCCCGGTCGCATTGGCTATCGCCGCCATCTCGATGGACGACTTGGTGCCGTCGAGGAAGGAGTTGAACATCTGCGGGTTCATGCCCGCCGCCGCCGCCGCATCCGGACTCAGCCCGTAATGCTGCCAGACGTCGTCCGGCGTGACGGTGTGGTAGGCGGGCAGATACTTCGTCCCCTTGCCGGCCGCGACCACACGAAACCCGGTCGCCCGCGCCCAGTCGCACAGTTCCGCCGTCAGCGCCGGCTGATCGCCATAGGCCATCGAATAGACCACCCCGGCCCGCCGCGCCTGCTCGGCCAGCAGCGGTCCGGCAAGCACGTCGGCCTCGACGTTGACCATGACGATGTGCTTCCCCGCCGCGATCGCCGCCAGCGCGTGGGCGATGCCGGCGGCCGGGTTGCCGGTCGCTTCCACCACCACCTCGACATCGTCACGCGCGATCAGGCCGGCGCCGTCCTCGGTGAAACCGGTGGCGGCGATCCGCGCCTCGTCCCACCCGACCTCGCGCGCGGCGTTGCGGGCACGGGGCACGTCGAGATCGGCGATCCCGGCGACCACGATCCCCGGCGTGCTCGGCACTTGCGCGAGGAACATCGAGCCGAACTTGCCGGCCCCGATCAGCCCGACGCGTACCGGGCGGCCGGCCTCGGCGCGTGCCGCCAGCAGCGCATGCAGGTTCATGGCGCGCTATTCGGCGGCGGCGGGCAGGCGCGCGCGGGCATAATGCGCCAGCGCATCGTCGGCGGAGGCGAAAATGGGAGAGAAATCCCGATGCGCGAGATACTCGGCGCGCGTCGGCCGCCGGATGGAGTTTGAAACCGCGTTCAACGTCAGATACACAATCTTGCGCGGATACGGGGTAATATTGCCCGCCGAGCCATGCACCAGATTGCCATGGAACATCAGCAGCCCGCCGGGCTTGCCGATCGGCGTGACGATGCCGCCCTTGGCGACCAGTTCGGTCACTGTCGGCTCGTCCAGGGTCCAGAGCGGATACGACGTGGTTTCCAGATCGTGCCGCGCGTCGAGCGTGCCATGGGTGTGGCTGCGCGGCACCAGCATCAGCGGGCCGTTGATCGGCATGACCTCGTCGAGGAACACCGCGATGTTCATCGCGCGCGGCTCCGGCATGCCGTCGTCGCGCGCCCAGGTGCCGTAGTCCTGGTGCCACTGCCAGACATCGCCGGTGAAGGCCGACTTCGCGTTGATCTTGTACTGGTGCATGTAGAGACGGTCGCCGAGCAACTGCTCGACCGGCTCGATCATGCGCGGATGCACGCCGAGCAGGCGGAACGCCTCGTTATAGGTGTGGGCGGCGAAGGCGGTGCGCGGCGCGCCCGATTTCTCGCGCCAGATTTCCGGCCGCTGCTGGGCGTAGATCGCCACCGCCTCGTCGCGCAGCACCGCGATCTCCTCGGGGGTGAACAATTCGGGCAGGAACAGATAGCCCTCATCGCGAAACTGCGTCACCTGCTGATCGTCAAGCCGCATCTTCGTGCCCCCCTCGGATAAGACATCGCGTAGCGCCGGAAGGGGGCAGGGTCAAGCCGGATCAGGATGGCGTATCAGCCAGGTCCCGTTCGTAGTGGCGCAGATAGCGCCGCGTCACCAGTTCGGTCTGCACGACGATGGCGACATCGATGGTGTTGAACGCCGCGTCGATCACTGCCCCGTCGCCCACCCAGCCGCCGAGCCGGAGATAGCCCTTGATGAGCGGGGGCAGCCCGGCGGCGATGCGGGCATACGCGCCGGCCGGCACGGTCCGGCGGCGCATGTCGACAAAGCGATCCGGCAGGGCACGCGGCCGCAGCGCCACCGGGGCCAGATGGGTCTGGGCGAGATAGGACAACTGGTCGGCGATCGCGTCCGGGTCGGTGCCGGGAAAGCTGGCGCAGCCGAACATCACGTCGATCTCGCGGGCATGGACGTAGGCCGCCAGGCCGCGCCACATCAACTGCATCGCCCGGCCGCCGCGATAGCGTGGATGGACGCAGGAGCGCCCGAGTTCGAGCGCATTGCGTGCAGTGGCAGTCAGGGCCGAAATGTCGAACTCGCTGGCCGAATAGAACCCGCCTGCCTGCGCCGCCGCGGCGCCGCCGATCAGCCGATAGGTCGCCACGATGCCGCAGGGCAGGTCCGCCGCGGCATCGTCGATGACGACAAGATGGTCGGCCACGGCATCGAACGCATCGTGATCACGCCCGCTGGCCATCATCGGCCCATCGGCCTGCGCGCCCATCTCGCGGTAGAACACGTCAAAGCGCAGCGCCTGCGCGGCATCGACCTCCCGCGCCCCGGCGGCGAGGCGAACGCTCAGCGTTCCCGCCCGCATATCCTCGCCCTGGTAGAGCCCGGACAGGCCCTGGCCACGTGGCATGATCATGTTCATCGGCAATACCTCACTCTGCTGGCCCGGGCGGTGCAATCGAATGTGGCCGTCACTGCGCGCGAAACCTCCGCATGGCGCGGCCGAACTTCGACTGCCTGGCGCCGAAGATACTCCGGATCGAATGACTGTCCGGTAACACTATAATGAAACTTCGGAGAACAATCACCGCCGCGTCGCTGCCGCCGCAAGGCGCTTGACAGCGGCCAACGCGATGCGATCTTCGTCGCCTCGACGGGGACCGCCAAGCTGAAGGGAAACGCACCATGCGCCGCCACCTGTGGACCGCTCTGGCGGTGCTCGCCGCCAGCCTCGCCGGGCCGACCGCGTGCGCCCCGGCGTTCGCGCTCGACCCGCGCTACACCGATGCCGATGGCGACCTGGTAGCCGACGCGCCGACCGACCCGAAGCAGTGGATCGACCCGTCGACCCTGATCTTCGCCTACACCCCGGTCGAAGACCCCGAAGTCTACCGCAAGGTGTGGGACCCGTTCCTCGCCCATATGACCAAGGTGACCGGCAAGCGCGTGGTGTTTTTCCCCGTGCAGTCCAACGCCGCCCAGATCGAGGCGATGCGGGCGGGGCGGCTGCATGTCGCGGGCTTCAACACCGGCTCGAACCCGCTGGCGGTGAACTGCGCGGGTTTCGTGCCGTTCGCCATGATGGCGTCGCTGAAGGACGAATACGGCTATGAGATGGAGGTGATCGTCCAGGCCGCCGGACCGATCCAGAAGATGGAGGACATCCGCGGCAAGATCATGGCCTTCACCGACCCCAATTCGAACTCCGGCTTCAAGGCGCCCTCCGCGCTGCTGCGCGCCAAGTATGGGCTGGTGGCGGATCGCGACTTCAAACCCGCCTTCTCCGGCAAGCACGACAATTCCGTCATCGGCGTCGCCAATCGCGACTATGATGCCGCCGCCATCGCCAACTCGGTGATGACGCGCATGATCGCCCGCAAAGCCGTCGATGGCAGCAAGCTGCGCAGCATCTACAAGTCGGAAACCTTCCCGACCACCGGCTACGGCCATGTCTACAACCTCAAGCCGGAACTGGCGGCGAAGGTGCGCGAGGCGTTTTTCACGTTTCCGTGGGAGGGCACGGCGCTGCTGAAGGAATTCCAACTCTCCACCCCGCCGCAGGAGAAGTTCATTCCGATCACCTACCGCACCCATTGGGGCGTGGTGCGCGAGATCGATGCGGCGATGAACATCTCCTACGCGTGCAAGTAGGCATGATGCTCCGCATCGGGTGCACATCAGGATGATGCTGCGCATAAGGGGTTTGGCGAAAACCTATCGCGGCGGCGACCAGGCGCTCGACGGCGTCGATCTCGACGTTCCCGCCGGGCAGTTGATGGCGCTGATCGGGCCGTCCGGGGCCGGCAAGAGCACGCTGATCCGCTGCGTCAACCGGCTGGTCGAACCCACCGCCGGCACGGTGACGCTGGATGGCGCGCCGGTTACCGGCCTTGGCGGCGGCGCGCTGCGGCTGGCGCGCCGGCGAATGGGCATGATCTTCCAGGAATTCGCCCTGGTGGAGCGGCTGTCCGTGATGGAGAACGTGCTCTCCGGGCGGCTCGGCTATGTCGGGTTCTGGGCCAGCTGGCTGCGGCGGTTTCCGCAAAGCGACGTCGATGCCGCGTTCCGCCTGATCGACCGCGCCGGCCTCGGCGGCATGCACGACAAGCGGGCGGACCAACTCTCCGGCGGCCAACGCCAGCGCGTCGGCATCTGCCGTGCCCTGATCCAGGACCCCGCGCTGCTGCTGGTCGACGAGCCGACCGCCAGCCTGGACCCGAAGACCTCGCGGCAGATCATGCGGCTGCTGGTCGAGCTGTGCACCGAGCGCAATCTGGCGGCGATCGTGAACATCCATGACGTGGCGCTGGCGCAGATGTTCGTCCAGCGCATCGTTGGCCTGCGGGCCGGGCGCATCGTCTTCGACGGCCCGCCCGACCAGCTGACCCCGCAGACCCTCACCGAGATCTACGGCGAGGAAGACTGGATCTACGGCGAGGAGGGCTGGGCGGCGAGCACGCGCGAGGAGGAGGACGAGACCGGGGGTCAGCCCGCCCGCCCGCATCTGCCGGCGATCGCACCATGACATGTGCCATGACAGACGCGGCAGGCCGAAGCTGGCGGCCGCGCCCGTTCATCGCCAATCCGTGGCTGCGGTGGGGGATCTATCTGGCCGCCGGCACCTATCTCGTCCTGGCCTTCAGCACCATCAGCGTCAACTGGGGCCGGGTCGCGGAGGGGTTGCAGCGTGGCTGGGCCTTCGTCGCCGCCTTCGGACACCCGAATTTCGTCACCCGCTACGAGGAGATCAGCGAGGGCATCATCGAGAGCCTGACGATGACGGTGGTGGCCACCGCCATCGGCGTGGCGCTGGCGGTGCCGATCGGGCTCGGTGCCGCGCGCAACCTCGCCCCGCTGCCCGTCTACCTTGCCTGCCGCGGCATCATTGCCCTGTCGCGGACCTTCCCGGAAATCATCGTCGCCATCCTGTTCGTCAAGATGTTCGGCTTCGGCCCGCTTGCCGGCATGGTGACGCTCGCTTTCGCCACCATCGGCTTCATGGCCAAGCTGCTCGCCGAGGACCTGGAGGATATCGACGCCGCCCAGGTCGAGGCCGTCAGAAGCACCGGCGCAAGCTGGTGGCAAATGCTCACCTACGCCGTGCAGCCGCAGGTGATGGCGCGCTTCGTTGGCCTGTCCGTCTACCGGCTCGACATCAATTTCCGCGAAAGCGCGGTGATCGGCATCGTCGGCGCCGGCGGCATCGGCGCGACGCTGAACACCTCGTTCGACCGCTACGAATTCGATACGACCGCGGCCATCCTGATCGTCATCATCGCCATCGTCATGGCCGCCGAATACAGTTCCGGCATCATTCGCAAGCGGTTGCAGTAGTGCCCGTCCACACCCTCGCCTCCGGCCAGGCAGCCTGGCAACGCCGCAGCCTGACGGCCCGGCTCGCCATCTGGTTCGCCTGGCTGCTGGGCGTGCTGCTCATCGTGCAGTGCTGGCAGGTGATGAACGAGGACACCATCTGGGAGTTCGTGCTCGACGCGCCGCAACAGGCCGGGGACCTGCTGGCCCGCATGTGGCCGCCGCGCTGGTCCGTGCTGCCGGCGTTGTGGGCGCCGCTGTGGGACACGATCAACATGGCCACGCTGGGCACCCTGCTCGGGATTATCATGGGCGTACCGGTGGCGTTCCTCGCGGCGCGGACGACGACGCCGAGCGTGCTGATCGCCCGCCCGATCGCGCTGCTGGTGATCGTCTCCTCGCGCTCGATCAACTCGCTGATCTGGGCGCTGCTGCTGGTCACCGTGCTCGGCCCGGGCGTGCTGGCCGGCATCATCGCGATCGCGCTGCGGTCCATCGGCTTCGTCGGCAAGCTGCTCTATGAGGCACTGGAGGAGACCGACCCACGCCAGATCGAGGCGATCGCCGCGACCGGGGCGACCACCTCCCAGCGCATCGCCTACGGCTTCGTTCCGCAGATCATGCCGGTGTTCGCCGGCATCGCCGTGTATCGGTGGGACATCAACATCCGCGAGTCGACCGTGCTTGGGCTGGTCGGCGCCGGCGGTATCGGGCTGCAACTGAACGCCAGCGTCTCCCGCCTCGCCTGGCCCGAGGTGACCGTGATGTTCGCGGCCATCCTGTGCACCGTCGTCGTCTCCGAATGGCTCTCGGCCAGGGTGCGGGCCGCGATCATCTGAGCGGGTGTTGTCATGGAAGCGTCATCCCGCACGGCGCGTTTCCCGGCTAAGCCGGCCTGACAAGCGGGGACACCTGAGCATGCGCGTCGGCATCAACGGCATGGGCCGCATCGGCCGCCTCGCTTTGCGCGCCGCCATGGGGGCCGCCGACAGGCCCGACGACGACCCGCGCCGCGCCAACCGGCTGGACGTCGTGCATCTGAACGAGATCAAGGGCGGGGCCGCGGCCTGCGCGCATCTGCTCGAATTCGACAGCGTGCAGGGCCGGTGGCGTGGGCCGCAATTCGGCACGGACAGTGAGGCCATCGCCATCGGTGCGCACCGCCTCGGCTTCTCCACCCATGCCGCGCCTGCCGACATCCCGTGGGGCGATCTCGGCGTCGACGTCGTGCTGGAATGCACCGGCAAGTTCCTCACCCCCGACGCCCTGCGCGGCCACTTCACCCGTGGTGCCAAACGGGTGATCGTCGCCGCCCCGGTGAAAGACCCCAGCGTCCTCAACGTCGTCGTCGGCGTGAACCACCACCTCTATGATCCCGCGCGCCACCCGATCGTGACCGCCGCGTCCTGCACCACCAACTGTCTTGCCCCAGTGGTCAAGGTCATCCATGAGGCCATTGGCATCCGCCACGGCCAGATCACCACTATCCACAACCCCACCAACACCAACGTCGTTACCGACGCGCCGCACAAGGATCTCCGCCGCGCCCGCTCGGCGATGCTGTCGCTGCAACCGACGACCACCGGCAGCGCCACGGCGATCGCGCTGATCTATCCCGACCTCAAGGGCAAGCTCGACGGCCACGCCGTGCGCGCGCCGGTGCTGAACGCCTCGCTGACCGACTGTGTGTTCGAACTCGCGCACCCGACGACGGCGGCCGAGGTCAACGTGCTGTTCGCCACCGCCGCCGCTGGGGACCTCGCCGGCATTCTCGGCTACGAAGCGCGCCCACTGGTCTCGGTGGACTACGCCCGCGACACCCGCAGCGCGATCATCGACGCGCCGAGCACTTTGGTCACCGACGGCACGCTGCTGAAAGCGTACGCGTGGTACGACAACGAAATCGCCTATGCCTGCCGGATGGTCGATCTCGCCTGCCACCTCGCCGCGACCGGCCTGTAGATGCACGCAGCGGGCGCGCGCAACTACGCCATCGTCACCGCCGCCTATTGGGGGTTCACCCTCACCGACGGTGCGCTGCGCATGCTCGTGCTGCTGCATTTCTACC
>JAYTUU010000131.1:0-17469 GCA_043744375.1 Rhodospirillales bacterium
TCGCCCGGCCTCAAGCTGATCAACCTCCTCAACCTGGCGCCGGGCGGCACGCGGCGGCTGCTGGCGATGCGCACCGACCTGCTCAACGCTCCCAATGGCGGGAACGGCGGCCTCAAGGCGCTCGACGCCGAGTTCGAGGGCGCCTTCACCGCCTGGTTCAACGCCGGATTTCTGGAGATGCGGCGGATCGGCTGGGATAGCCCGGCCGCGGTGCTGGAAAAGATCATCGAGTACGAAGCGGTCCATTCGATCGCCGGCTGGGACGATCTGCGCAGCCGGGTCCAACCCGCCGACCGGCGCTGCTACGGCTTCTTTCATCCGCAGATGCCGGACGAGCCGCTGATTTTCGTCGAGGTTGCGCTGACCAGTGCGCTGCCCAGCGCAATCGGCGAAATCCTCTCCGAAAAGCGGCGCATGGTCGAACCGCACAGGGCTAATTGCGCGATCTTCTACTCGATCTCGAACTGCCAGGACGGATTGCGCGGCATCTCCTTCGGCAATTTCCTGATCAAGCAGGTGGTCGAGGAACTCAAGGCCGAACTGCCCCACATCACCCGCTTCGCCACCCTCTCCCCGGTCCCCGGCTTCCGCCGCTGGCTCACCCGCCAGCGCGCCGCCGCCGAGCCGGACGCGGAAATCCTGCTGCTCGACGACGCCGAGGAGCCGACCGAAACCAAGCGCCCCGCCCTCCTGTGCCTGTGTGCCCGCTATCTGACCCAATCCGACGCCGCCGATCCCGTCGCGCGTTTTCATCTCGGCAATGGCGCCCGCCTCGAACGGATCAACTGGCGCGGCAACACGGCCCCGCGCGGCATTGAGGAGTCGTTCGGGCTGATGGTGAACTACCTCTACGATACCGACATGATCGAGGCCAACCACGAGGCCTTTGCCCGCGCCGGCGTGATCGCCCGCTCCGCCACCGTCGACGCGCTGCTCGCGGCCCCGCCACGCAAGCGCTGAAGCGTCTGCCATTCTCCATCGTCTTCCGCGAAACCGGCGCCGCCCTCGTGCACGGCGCCGGGCGCTCTATCCCGCTGTTCCAACGCATCGACCCCGCCGCCCAGCGCAACCTCGAAACCGCCGTGCTGATCACCGAAGTCTGCACACCCGGCGCCGACTACATCCACGTCGCCCTGAACGTCGCCGACCCCAGGGGACCGGCCGCACCGCCCCGCTGCTCTTCGGCCGGTCCGCCATCGCTACGAAACCGTGATCACCCGCAAGGCCCTCGCCGCCACGCCCGATGGCAAGCTGCGCATTGGCATCGCCCTCGATGACCCCGAACTGACGCCGCGGGCGCAACTCGATGCCCGCATCCACTCCGTCTACCTGCCGCGCACGGTGCTCGATCGCAACCGCCTCAGCGCGCCGCTGCCCGAGGACGCCAATATCCACCGCGTCTCCGGCCCCGCATCGAACCAGCACCACTATCTGATCGGCGGCGCCACCACCTTCTGCCAGCTCGACGCCATCGTTCGCCACGACGCCAGCAAGCCGATCCGTGCGATCGGCACCGTCGTCGATTGGGGTGTCGGCTGCGGCCGGGTCATGCGCCAGTTCTGGGAGGACGCCCCCGCACAAATGCCGATGCCCCGCCTCATCGGCCTCGATATCGACCCGGTGAACGTCGACTGGTGCCGCGCCCATCTCGCCAAATTCGCCAGCTTCGACCTGCTCGCCCTCGACGGTTTCGCCCTGCCCCCCGGCTTCTTCGACGGCACCGCCGACAGCGCAATCGGCGAGGAGCGCAGCGAATACTATCGCGCCACCTACCACGCCCGCAGCTATATCCGTGACAACTGGTCGCGCTACTTCACCATTCTCGATATCTTCGTGATGGCGAACGCCTTCACCCAGAACTTCGTGGTGCTCAGGAAATAGCTACGCGCCCAGCAACCCCCGCCCCGCCAGATTGCGCATCAGCGCGCCGGCCCCGAACGTCCAGCGTTCGCACTCATCCGTCGGCATGATCCGGTTCACGAGACGCCCGAGCATCGGCGCCGCGATCGTCACCACATCGCCGGTCTTGTGGGTGAACCCCTTGCCCGGCGCATCGCGATCGGCGATCGGCGCGAACATGGTGCCGAGATACAGCACGGCGCCATCGGGATAGGCGTGGTGCGGATTGAGCAACTGCCCCGCGAGATCCTCGGGGTCGCGGCTGATCATCGCCAAGGAGGACGACCCCTCCAGGCGGAAGTTATCGGTGCCCTCCACCGTCAGCGAAACCACGGTCTGGCGGATGTCGTCGAGCGAGAAACTCGCGTCGAAAAACCGCAGGAACGGCCCCACCGCCGCCGAGGCGTTGTTGTCCTTCGCCTTGCTCAGCAGCAGCGCCGACCGCCCCTCGACATCGCGCAGGTTGACGTCGTTGCCCAGGGTCGCGCCCTTGATCTGCCCGGCCGAATTGATCACCAGAACCACTTCCGGCTCCGGATTGTTCCAGCTCGATCCCGGATACACACCGGCATCCGCGCCGGTCCCGATCGCCGCCATCGGCTGGCACTTGGAGAAAATCTCCGCATCCGGCCCGATGCCCACTTCCAGATACTGGCTCCACGCCCCCTGCGCGATCAGCACCTGCTTGAGCGCCGCCGCCGCGGGCGAACCGGGCTTCAGCTTCTGCAGATCATCCCCGATCAACCGCTCCACCTCGCCGCGCAACTGCGCCGCCGCCGCCAGGTCGCCGCGAGCCCGTTCCTCGATCACCCGTTCGAGCATCGAGATCGCGAACGTCACGCCGCAGGCCTTCACTGCCTGCAAATCCACCGGCGCCAGCAGCCACGGCCTGCTCCCGTCGCGCCCGTCACGCGGCGTATTCGCCAGGATCGCATCGAGCGGCCCCAGGTTCTCCCCGCTCGCCCCCCGCAGCGCCGCCGCCGGATCGGCCGCCTCGCACAGATCGCGCATCGTGGCGAATTGCCGCGTGATGTCGATCACCCCCTCCGCACGGATCGCCACCACCGACGGGCCGTTCACCTCGGGCCGCCACACGCGCCCCGCCAGCGCCCCGGCCGTTCCGTCCACCGGCAGCACCGGTGCGATTGCATCACGAAATTGAACCATCTTGTTGCCCCCTTATCCGTTACGCCACTTCAACGCCCGAGCACGTCGCCCGATCCGGTCCGCTCGACGATCAACCCGTAGTGCTCCGGCCGGCGATGCTTGGCAAAATTGAAAATGCTCGTCTTGTAGCTGGTGCACAAATCGAGATTGCACCGCGCCACCTGCAACTCGTCGTCCAGCGTCGTGCACTGCACAACAATCTCGCCCGAGGGCGCGATGATGCAGGATTGCCCGATCTGATCCACCCCTTCCTCCACCCCGGCCTTCGCCGCCCCCACCACCCAGCAACCGTTCTGATAGGCGCCCGATTGCATGCACAGATGATTGTGGAAATTGCCGAGATCGTCGGTCTCCGGCATCGCCGGATTATGCACGGGCGTGTTGTAGCCCAGCACGATCAGTTCCGCCCCCTGCAACCCCATGACACGATACGCCTCGGGCCAGCGGCGGTCGTTGCAGATCATCATGCCCACGCGCGACTCGAACGCCTCCCACACGGGAAAGCCGAGATTGCCGACCTCGAAATACATCTTCTCCAGGTTCTGGAACGGCTCCCCCGGCCGTGGTGCGTCGTAGCCCGGCAGATGGATTTTCCTGTATTTGCCGATGATGTTGCCATCCCAGCCAACGAGGATGGACGTGTTGAACCGCCGCTTCCGCCCCTCCTCCTGTGCCAGTTCGGCATAGCCGAGATGGAACCCCACCCCAAGCTGCCGCGCGGCGTCGAACAGCGGCTGCACGTCGTCATTGGGCATGCTGGCCTCGAACCAGCTGTCCAGCTCCGCGCTGTCTTCGATCGCCCAGTGCGGAAAGAATGCGGTCAATGCGGCTTCCGGATAGACAATGAGATCGGTGTCCATCCGCGCCGCGTCTTCCATCATGGCAATGAGACGCCCGACCACGTCGCGCCGGCTTTCGCTGCGCGAGATCGGGCCCAACTGCGCGACGCCGATGTTCAGGATGCGTGCCATGCCGTCACACCCGGCTGATCAGGGCCATGGCGGGCAATGCGAGATGCGCGAACAACCGTACCAGCGCCACATCGCTCTCGCCATACCAGCCGGCACGATGCAGCAGGTTGAGCGTGCCCAACGTCTGCCCCTGCCAGCGCACGGGCATGTTCAGCACGCTCTCGCAGCCCAGCGACCAGATCAGCTCATAGTCGTAGAACACCTCACGAATATCCTCGCGCGTCCGTCCGATATAGGGCTGGCCCTGCTGAACGACGGTCTGCATCCACGGCGAATTTGTCACCGGCTTGCGCCCGCCGATCGGGTAGGCGTCGGGCATGTTCGAGTAGAACCGCTCGCTCTGCTGCAAGCCGGGGTGGTGGATGAGGATGGTGAACAGCCTATGCCCCGTCGTCGCCGCCAGTGCCGCGTCGACGGCACGAAACGTTGCATCGGGCTGGTTCACATCGCGATGCGCGGCGAGCACGGCCGCCAGGTGAGGGGCGGCGTCGGGACGAACAGTAGCGGGCATCATTTCAACTCCAGGCTGAGTTTGCGAGTGGTCTCCGGCAGCAATCCTTGCGGGCGGAAGTAAAGCACAAGAATGAGCGCCGTGCCGATCATCGCCTCGCGCACGGCGGCCACCTGAACCGGCTTGAGCGCGGACATCGAGGACCCCAGGAACCGTGTTCCCTCGGTCAGGAACACCACCAGGATCGCCCCGAGGATGGCCCCCCGCATCGTTCCTGTGCCGCCCGCGGTCAAGGCCAGCACGACGTAGATCGTGATCAATGGCTGGAATCCGTCCGGCGCGATATAGGCGTTGTAGTGCCCGTAAAGCGCCCCGGCCAACCCCAAAACGCCCGCGCCGATGGCGAACGCCTGCACCTTGAACGCCAGCACCCGCTTGCCGGCGACGGCCGCGATCATCTCGTCCTCGCGGATGGCCCGCAGCACCCGCCCGAACGGCGCGTCCGACAAGCGGCCCAGCAGCAGCGCCACCACGCAGGCGAGCACCCAGACGATTGCCGCGAAGATCAAATTGAACTGGAACGGCGACACCGCCCCCCGCCATGGCCCGGGAATGGCCGAGATCCCGTCGGTCCCGTTGGTCAGCCAGATCTCGTTCGACGCCGCCAGCCGGATCACCTCGGCGAACCCGAGCGTGACGATGGCGAGATAATCGCCCTTCAACCGCGCTGTGATCAACGCCATGACGGCTCCGCAGGCCGCGGACACCACGAGCGCCACCGCCCATCCCGCCAGCATCGGCCAGTGCAGCTTCACGGTCAGCAAGGCGGACGCATAGGCGCCGATGGCGAAGAACCCGACGAGCCCGAGATTGACCATCCCCGCCAGGCCGAAAATCACGTTCAGGCCGAGCGCCATCAGCGCATAAAACCCGGCAAACACGGCCATGGCGAGCAGATAGTTTTCCATCAGTAGGCCCGCTCACCGAGCAGCCCGCGCGGCCGGAACGTCAGCACCACGAGAATGGCCACGAACCCCACCGCCGTCCGATACGACGGATCGAGCACCACCAGCGAAAGCTCCTCCCCCACGCCCACAACGAACGCGCCGACCACCGCACCGGGAATGCTCCCCAGCCCGCCGACGACGGCGGCTGCAAACACGCTCAACATCACCCGGAACCCGGTCAGCGGATCGATCGACGTATCAAGCCCGATCAGCATCCCCCCGAAACCGGCCAGCCCCATGCCGCAGAAATTTGCCAGCCTGGCCACCGTATCCGCGTTGATGCCCTTCAGCCCCGCCAGCATCGGATTATCCGCGACCGCACGCATCATCTTGCCCGTGCGCGTGAAGGCCAGGAACAGGAACAGCGCCACCATTGCCGCCCCCGCCGCCAACGCGTTCTGCACCTGCTGCGGCCCCACCCTGAGGCCGGAAAAACGCCAGTCGCGCAGCACCGGCAGGTCATAGCCGAGTTGGTCGTTGCCAAACCCAAAACGCACCATGTTCTCCAGCACGATCGTCAGCGCCACCGAGGCGATCGCCACCGTCAACGGCCCGGCCACCCGCAGCCGTCGCAACACGATCTCGTCGCTGACCACGCCGACCACGCCCGCCGCGAGGAACGCCGCCAGCAGCGCCGCCGCCGCCGGCAATCCGAACCACACATTAGCAACGAACCCGGCATAGGCCCCGATCGTCGCATGGCTCGCCACCGCGAAATTCGGAAACCGCAGCACCGCGTAGATGGCCGTGAACCCGATGGCCGGCACCGCAAGCAGGGTGCCGGCCAACAGGCCGTTGATCAGAAGCTGGGTAAGCTCGGTAATCAAGAAACCGACAACAGGCGATACTTGCCCTTCTCCGCCACGTCAAAGCGGAACTTGCAGTTCTCGATATCCCCCGCCGCCGTGAACTTGCACGGCCCGGAGGCACCCTCGTAGTTGATCTCCTTGCCCGCCGCCAGCAGCTTCAATCCCTCGACCGCGCTGGTCACCTTCACCCCCGCGGGGTTGCCGATCTTGCGCACGTTGTCATGGATCGCCAGCCCGTCCGCGGACCCCGCCTTCGCCGCCGCGAGCACGGCCATCGAGACATGGTCATGCACCTGGCAGGAATACGGATCGGGGTCGGCGGCAAGAATACCCTGCACCTTCTTGAAAGCCGGGCTGTCCAAGTCGGGGCTGGGCGCCATGCTGATCAGCCCCTCCACGACCTCTGCCGGCAGGCTCTCCAGCAGCTTCGCGTTCGCCGCATAGGCGAGCGTGAACTTCTTGCCCTCGTATCCTGCGCGGAACAACTCGCGCAGAATGATCGTCAGGTCCGGCGTATAGGAATTCAGGAACAGCGCATCCGGCTTGGCCTTCAGCGCCGTATCGATCTCGCTTCGGAAGCTCGACTTCGAGGCATCATAGATCACCTGCCCGATACCCTCGCTGCCGCGCTCCTTCAACACCTCGGCCAGCCGCGTATAGGTGTCGACCGCGAACGGCGTCTGCGCCGCCACCGAAAACACCTTCTTCGCCCCGGCATCCGCGATCGCCTGGCCGAACCGCGTCGATTGCAGATAGGAGTTCGGCTGCGTGCGGATGATGTAGCCGAGATGCGGCAGCCGCGTGATCGAGTCCGCGCCGGAGACGGTGAACAGCATCACCTTGTTCTCCCAGCACAACGGCGCCACCGCCGTGGTCACCGCGCTCGCCCATGTCCCGATCACCGCGGACACCTTGTCTACATCGATCAACTTGCGCGCCGCCCGCACGCCCGCATCCGGGTTGGTCTGGTCGTCCTCGCTGACGAGTTCCACCTTGCGCCCCATCGCCCCACCCGCCGCATTAATCTCGTCGGCGACGGCGCGCGCCACCTTGACCATCAGCGGCCCATAGGTTCCGCCCGCACCGGTCAGCGGCGTCAACGTGCCGAACTTGATCGGCGCGGACTGCGCCAATCCGGTGCGCAGGAAAACGGGTGCGGCCAGCGCGCCAAGCACGGCCGCGCGACGGGTGGTACGGAACGTCATGGCTGGAGCCTCCTGAGAAAGTCGGTTGAATGAAGCATCAGTGTAGCCCGGCATCGGCCATGCCGGCAGGGCCTATTGCGCATATTTTGCCGCCGTTCCTTCGTCGCGCCGCGGTTCATAGGTGATCCCCTTGCGCGCCGCCCGTGCCAACACCAACTCGGCCGCGGCGAGCGGAGAGGTGAACAACAACGCAGCCACAAACATCAACGATCGCATATCGACCTGCCTCACCCGCCCAGAAACAGCCGCCGCACCTCGGGATCGCCAGCCATCTCCCGTGCCGGCCCGGTCCGTGCCGTCCGCCCATCGACCAGCACGACGCCAGTATCGGCAATCGCCAATGCCTCCTGCGCGTTCTGTTCCACCATGGCAATCGCCGTCCCCTCGGCATGGATCGCCGCGATACTGTCGAACAGCAACTCCGCGGCCTTGGGCGACAATCCGGCCGACGGCTCATCGAGCAGCAGCACGCGCGGATGCACCATCAGCGCCATCGCCATCGCCAGCACCTGGCGCTGCCCGCCCGACAATGTCCGCGCCGCCGCCCGGCGCTTTTCCGCCAGCATCGGGAACCGCCCGAACAGTGCCTCGATCCGCGAGACAGTCTCGCGCGGCTCCAGAAACCCGCCCATCTCCAGGTTCTCCCGCACCGTCATGGTCGGAAAGATGTTGGCCTCCTGTGGCACAAACGCAATTCCCCGCCGCGCCCGCTCGCGCGTCGAAAGCGCATCGATCGCTGCCCCTTCGAGCGTGATGCTGCCCGACTTCAGCCGCAACAATCCCGCAATCGCCTTCAGCAACGTCGATTTGCCCGCCCCGTTCGGCCCGATGATCGCCACCAGTTCGCCCGTTCGTACATGCAACGACGCGCCCTTCAGAATCTCGTCCGCCGCGCCATACCCGCAAACGATGCCATCGGCGTCCATCAGGCCCATCTGCGGCTTCCCATATAGGCTTCCTGCACGGCTGGGTCGTTCGCCACCTGCACGAAACTCCCCTCCGTCAAGCGGCGCCCCTCGGCCATCACGATAACGGGGTCACACAGGCGCGCGATCAGATCCATGTGATGCTCGATCACGAGGAACGTGATCCCGTCATCGCGCAGCCCGCGCAGATGCTCGGCGATCTCCTCGGCCAAGGTCGGGTTCACGCCCGCGATCGGTTCATCGAGCAGGATCAGCCGCGGCGAGGCCATCAACGCCCGCCCGATCTCCAGCAGTTTCTTCTGGCCGCCCGAAAGCGCGCCCGCCGGATTATTCGCCACCCGCAGCAAATTCAGCCGCCGTGCAATCCCGATTGCCCGCTCCCGCGCCGCCTCCTCCTCCCGCCGCCCGCGCCCGAGCACGGCGGCCAGCACGCCTTCGCCCGGTTGCCCCGCCGCATAGAGCATCAGGTTGTCGAGCACCGAAAGCCGCGAGATGCCACGCGCGATCTGGAACGTTCGCGTCAGTCCCGCCTCGGTGACGCGATCCGCCCGCCACCCTGTGATGTCCTGCCCGGCAAACACCACCCGCCCGCCATCCGGCGGCACCACCCCTGTGATGCACTGGAACGCCGTCGTCTTGCCGGCCCCATTCGGCCCGATCAGCGCGGTGATCGTGCCGGGTTCGACGTCGAAATCCACCCCCCGCAACGCCTGCACGCCGTAGAAACTGCGCGTCAGGCCGCGGACGGACAGCAGGCTCATGCGAACGCCGAGGCGTCGAACCCATCCGGCAGAATCCCGCGCGGGCGGATCATGTCATACGGCCCGCGCGCCAGGAATTGCCCCGACCCTGGTTCCGCATGAACCTTCCCGTCGCGCATCACCACCTCCCCGCGCCGCAACGTCGCCACCGGCCACCCGGTCACCTCCAGCCCATCATACGGCGTGTAATCGATCGCATGCTGCATCATCGCGTTGTTCAGAACCGTCTTCTTTGCCGGATCCCACAACACCAGATCGGCATCGAATCCGGGCGCGATGCTGCCCTTGCGCGGATATAGTCCGAACAGTTTTGCCGGATTCGTTGCCGTGATCCGCACGAAAGTATTCAAATCGATTCTCCCCGCCGCCACCCCCTCGCTGAACAGTATCGGCAACCGTGCCGCAAGTCCCGGCACCCCGTTCGGAATATCACGAAAATTAGCCTCCGCCCCATTCACTTTCTTGCCGCGCGTCCCGTCAAAACTCCACCCGGAATGATCGGACGACACCACGTCCAGCGTGCCCCGCCGGATATCATGCCACAACGCCTCGGAATCCGCCTTCGTCCGTGGCGCCGGGCTGCACATGAACTTGGCCCCCTCGAACCCCGGACGATCCATGTCGCTCGCGGCAAGGACAAAATACTGCGGGCACGTCTCCCCCCACACCTTCAACCCGCGCATCTGCGCGGCCGCGATCTCTGCCGCCACCTCGCTGCACGAGACGTGAAACACCTGGATCGGCTGATCCACCATCTCCGCCAGCGCGATCGCCCGATGCGTCGCCTCCCGCTCGATCATCCGCGGCCGCGACCAGGCGTGATACTTCGGCGCCGTCATCCCCGCCTTCAGCAACGCCTCGGTGCGCCAGTTGATCGCCTCGTAATTCTCGCAATGCACCGTCACCAACGCGCCCGCACGCCGCGCCGCCGCGAGCACGCGAATATAGGCACGATCGTCCAGATGCAGCGGATCATACGTCAGAAACACCTTCAGGCTGCGCACGCCCGATGCCACCACCTGCGGAATTTCCTTCCAGATCACCGCGTCCGACGCATCAGTAATGATCTGATGGAAACTGTAATCCACCATCGCCTTCTGTGCCCGGCGATGATACTCCGCCAGCGGCGCAAGTATTCCCTGCCCCTTGAACTGCGTCGAAAACGTCACCACCGAGGTTGTTCCCCCGGCAAAGCACGCGGCACTGCCACTGGCGAAACTCTCCTCGTCCGCCCCGCCACCTTCCTGCAATTGTTCGATGTGGCAATGGGTATCGACGCCGCCCGGCAGCACCAACAGCCCATCGGCATCCAGCGTCTCAGCGCCTTCCAGCCCGGCGCCGATCGCCGCGATCCGCCCGCCGCTTATCCCGATATCCGCCCGGAATGTGTCCGTGCCCGTCACCACGGTTCCGCCACGGACAACCCTATCGTATGTCGCCATCCTCGTCCGCCTCTTGTGTTGTGATGCCGCCCGCTTCAGCCTGACCCTTGCAGTGCAACCGATTTACCCACCGTTCGCAAGGAGCAGATATGCGTCTGACCCACCGCTCCATCCACCCCGTCGAGAGCCCCGTGACGATCCGCTTCGAAGGCCAGCCGATCCAGGCCCTCCCCGGCGAGACCATCGCCGCCGCCCTGTCGGCCGCCGGCATTGTCGCGTTTCGTGAAACCGCCAGTGGCGCCAAGCGGGGTTTGCATTGCGGCATGGGCGCCTGTTTCGATTGCGTGGTCACCGTCGACGGCCGCATCGGCCGCCGCGCCTGCATCGAGAAGGTGGCGGACGGCATGGTCGTCTCCGGCGCCGTCCCCGAGATCCTCGCCCCGCAAGCCGCGGACCCGACCGGGGAGGACGCCGAGGAACGCCCCTGCGACGTGCTCGTCGTCGGCGCCGGGCCGGCCGGACTCGCCGCTGCCATTGCCGCCGCGGAAGCCGGGGCCACCGTCATAGCACTCGACGAGCGCGACGCGCCCGGCGGCCAGTACCACAAGCCGCTCGCCCCCAGCCACGCCGACGCCGCGCCCGACGCCCAGTTCCGCGAAGGCGCTGCCTTGCGCCGGCGCGCGCTGGACGCCGGCGTCACCATCACCACCGGCGCCACCGTCTGGGGCGCCTTCGCGCGCGACGAAGTCGCCGCCATCGTCGACACCGTCGCCATCACCTTCCGCCCGCAACGGCTCATCCTCGCCCCCGGCGCCCATGAGCGCCCGGTGCCGTTGCCCGGCTGGACGCTCCCGGGCGTCATGACCACCGGCGCGCTGCAAACCCTCGTCCGCGCCCAGCGCGTCTCCCCAGGCGCGCGCGTGGTCATCGCCGGCAACGGCCCGCTCAACCTGCAACTTGCCTGCGAATTGCTGGCCGGTGGCGTGCAAGTGGCGGCCATCGTCGAGGCGGCCCCATTCCCCGGCCTGGCAGGTCTGCGCCACGCCTGGACGATGCTGCGCAGCGCCGCCGGCCTCGCCCGCCAGGGCCTGTCCTACCTCGCCACGATCAAGCGCGCCGGCGTGCCGATGTTCTGGGGGAGCAACGTGCTCGCGCTCGAAGGCCAGGAGTGCTTCGCCGCCGCGCTACTTGCCACCCCCCACGGCGAACAGCGCATCGCCGCCGACATCGTCGTCCTCAATCTCGGCTTCCAACCCGAAACCGGCCTGGCCCGCGCCCTCGACATCCCCCATCGCTTCGTCGATATCGGCCTCGGCCACCTTGCCACCGAGGCGGATGGCGAAGGCCGCACCGCGCTGCCCGGCGTCTTCGCGGTCGGCGACGGTGCCAGCCTCGGCGGCTCCCGCATCGCCCTCGCCAAGGGCCGCGCGGCCGGCCTCGCCGCCGCCCGCGAACTCGGCCTCATTGCCCCCATCGATCCGCTCGCCATGGCCGAAATCGCCCGGGCGGAGACATTCCAGGAGGCACTCTGGACCCTCTTCCGCCCCCCCGGCCCCCCGGCCATCGCCGACACCACCATCGTCTGCCGCTGCGAGGAAGTCACTGCCGGGCGACTGCGCCATGAAATCGCTGGTGGCCTCGTCTCCATCGCCGCCCTCAAGAAGGCCACCCGCGCCGGCATGGGCCGCTGCCAGGGCCGCTTCTGCGCCGCCACCATCGCCCGCCTCTGCCCCGACGCCCCGGTCGCCGAGGCCTTCGCCGCGCCCCGCGTCCCCGTCAAACCCGTCCCCGCCGCCGCCCTTATGTTCGAAGTCGGCGAATTCGAGGCCCCGCTGCTGATCGCCCCAACCCCCAACCGCCGTCTCGTCCCGATCACCCCCAGCCGCGCCGAACCCCGCCACGCCGACATCGTCATCATCGGCGGTGGCGCGGTCGGCCTCTCCACCGCCTACTATCTCGCGCGCGACGGCGCCGACGTCCTCGTCATCGATCGCGACGAAGCCGGCCTCGCCGCCTCCACCGCCAATGCCGGCAGCTTGCACGTGCAACTCATCCCCTACGACTTCGGCAACCCGAACACCCCCGAGGATGGCGGCCCCGCCGCTCACACCCTCCCCCTCGGCCCGCAGAGCGTCGCGCTGTGGAAAGAGATCGCCGCCGACGCAAGCGAGGATTTCGGCATCTCCACCCCCGGCGGCCTAGTGCTCGCCGACAGCCCGGAGCGGCTGGAATGGCTCCGCGGCAAGGTCGCCCTCGAGCACCGCTACGGTATCGAGACCGAGATCATCGGCGCCAACGAACTCCGCCGCCTCGCCCCCCATCTCTCCGACCGCATGGCCGGCGCCGTCCACTGCCCCGGCGAGGGCCGCATCGACCCGCTGCGCGGTACCATGGCGCTGAGCCGCCTCGCCCAATCGCACGGCGCCCGCATGCTCAAGGGCGCCGAAGTCAGCGCCATCGCCCGCGACGGCGCGACCTGGCGCGTGCAGACCAGCAAGGGCGAGATCCGCGCCGGCACGGTGGTGAACTGCGCCGGCCCCTGGGGCGCGGTCATCGGCGCCATGGTCGGCCTCGATTTGCCGGTCACCGGTACCGTCCAGCAGGTCATCGTCACTGAACCGGCGCCGCGCATGGTCGAAGGCCTGGTCGCCATGGCCGGCCGTCACCTCTCGCTGAAACAGCAGGACAGCGGCGGCCTGCTGATCGGCGGCGGCTGGTATGGCAGTTTTTCTGAGGCCGACGGCCGTACCCGCAACCTGCGCCGCAACATCCAGGGCAATCTCTGGGTCGCCGCCCAGGCGCTCCCCGCGTTGCGCGCCCTCTCGATCATCCGCAGCTGGACGGGCATCAACACCGCCGTCGATCGCTCGCCGCTGCTCGGGGACGTGCCGGGTCTGCCCGGCTTCTTCAACGCGATCACCGCCAACGGCTACACGCTCGGCCCGATCTCCGGCCGCATCACCGCCGACGCCATCCTGCACGGCACGGCGGTCAACCCGTGGTACCGGATCGAGCGATTCGGGTCGAAACCAGGATAGCACGCCCGCCGTTGCCCTCGGCGCGCAACGGGTGAATACTCCGCCCCATCGTCCAGGATGGTCCCAATGAACTTCGCACCCGCGCCCCACACCACCCAGAACTGGCACGTCACAAAACCGTCGGCGAACGGCAAGCGGGGCATCGTCGTCTCGCAGGCCAAGCCCGCCGCCGAGGCCGGCATCGCCATCCTGGAAGCCGGCGGCAACGCCATTGACGCCGCCGTCGGCACCGCCCTGGCGCTCGCCAGCCAGGAGCCGTGGAACTCCGGCATCGGCGGCATCGGCTTCTGCGTCGTCCATCGCGCCGGCCAGAAAAAGGCCGAGGTGTTCGATTTCGGCCCCGTCGCCCCGCGCAAAACCCGCCCCGACCAGTTCAAGCTCACGGGACGCATGACCACCGATCTGTTCGCCTGGGCCGAGGTCGAGAACGACGCCAACATCCACGGCCCGCTCTCGGTCGCCATTCCCAGCTCCGTCGCCGGCTACCACAAGATGCACTCCACCTACGGCAAGCTGCCGATCGCCGAGGTGATGGCGCCCGCCGTCGCCCTCGCCAAGCGCGGCCTGCCGCAGGATTGGTACACCACGCTCAAGATCGCCCTCTCCGCCTCGGTGCTGGCGCAATACCCCGAGAGCAACCGCGTCTATCTCCGCAACGGCCTGCCGCCGGTGCCGCCCTACCAGGGCATCCCCGGCTTCTTCCGCCAGGGCAACCTGCCGGATACGCTGGAGCGCCTGCAACACGCCGGCCTGCGCGACTACTACGAGGGCGACATCGCCCGCGCTTTGGTCGAGGATTTCAAGACCGTCGGATCGATCATCGACGAAGAAGACCTGCGGAATTGCCAGGCCCGCATCCTGCCGACCACCGACGTCGCCTGGCGCAACGGCCGCACCCTGCAATTGGCCACCGGCCTGACAGCCGCACCAACCCTGCAACGCGTGCTCGACCAGATGCGCACCGCCCCCTGGGGCGACAAGCCCGACGCCGCCTGGTTCCGCGCCCTCGCCCGCATCATGAAGGACGCCTACGCCGAACGCCTCGCCGGCCTCGGTGAAGCCGATCGCAACGCCGCGGAAACCTGCACCACCCACCTCACCGTCTGCGACTCCGAAGGCACCATGGTGGCGATGACCACCACGCTGATGTCCTCGATGGGCAGCCGCGTGCTGCTGCCCAAAACCGGCGTGCTGCTGAACAACGGCATGATGTGGTTCGACCCGCGGCCCGGCCAGGCCAACTCGGTCGCCCCCGGCAAGCGCCCGCTCTGCAACATGTGCCCGATCATCGTGAAGGAGAACGACGCCCCGATACTCGCCATCGGCGCCTCCGGCGGCCGGCGGATCATGGCCTCCGTGTTCCAGGTGATGTCCTTCTACGCCGATTTCGGCATGTCCGTGGAGGACGCCGCCCACCACCCGCGCATCGACGTCTCCAGCGCCGAGGACGCCACCGCCGATCGCCGCCTGTCCGCCGATATTCTTGCCGGGCTGCAAGCGGACGGGCCCACCGAAATCGTCGAAAGCGGTGCGGTGCCGATCAACTTCGCCTGCCCGAACATCATCGTCCAGCATGGCGACGGCACCCGCAGCGGCATCAGCGACGTCGCCTCGCCGTGGTCCGCCGCCCTCGCACAATAAGGAAATAAGCAGATGGCACTGACAGTTCCCGAAATGATCGCGGCCGGCAAGGCCGTCGTCCCCGCCATCACCCCCGCCGAGGCGCAGGCGCTGATGGCGAAAGGCGCCGTCGTGGTGGACATCCGCGACGGTCTGGAAATCGCGGCGAGCGGCAAGGTGAAGGGCGCCATCGCGATCTCGCGCGGCCTGCTCGAATTCAAGGCCGATCCCGCCCTGCCGACCCACGAGCCGGCGCTGCAAAAGGACCGCACGATCATCCTCTATTGCGGCTCCGGTGGCCGCGCCACTCTGGCCGGCAAAACCCTGCATGACATGGGCTATGCCGACGTGCGCAACCTCGGCGGCTTCAAGGACTGGGTCGCCGCCGGCGGCGCCGTGGAGACGTGAGCGGCCGCCTCGCCGGCAAGGTTGCCGCGATCACCGGCGGTGCCTCGGGGATCGGCGAGGCGACGGCGCGACGGTTCGTGGCCGAGGGGGCACAGGTCGCCATTGCCGATATCGACGCCGAGCGCGGCCGCATGGTGGCGGGCGAACTCGGCGGGGTATTCGTCGAGACGCATACCGAGAGCGAAGCCGAATGCGCGGCCTTCATCGCCGCGGCCGTCGCGCGCTTCGGCCGGCTGGACATCCTCGTCAACAACGCCGGCATCCGCCACTACCAGACCGTGCTGGACACCACGAGCGACAGCTGGGACGCGATCCTCGGCGTCAACGTCAAGGGCTATGCCTTCTGCGCCAAGGCGGCGATCCCGGCGATGCGCGCCGGCGGCGGCGGCAGCATCGTCAACATCTCCTCCAACCGCTCGGTGAACGCCGGCGGCAACATGGTCGAATACGATACCTCCAAGGCCGCCGTCATCGGACTGACGCGCGGCCTCGCCTATGACCACGCGAAGGACGGCATCCGCGTGAACGCCGTCTCTCCCGGCCCGGTGTTCACCCGCTTTCACGAGAAACGGGCGGCGGCGATCGGCAAGACCGCGGCCGAATTCGTCGCCGGATTCGGCCAAGGCGGCATGCTCAAACGTCCCGCCCGCCCGGAGGAGATCGCCAACTGCATCCTGTTCCTGGCTTCCGACGAGGCCTCCTACGTGACGGCGGCCAATCTGATGGCCGATGGCGGAATTTCGGTGGTCGACCCGGACTCCCTGAACGCCTGGCTGCAAACCGGCGCCAATCCCCGGACGTGACGACCTATGGTGACGACATGCTGACGAGCATCGGCAACACGCCGCTGATCGCCCTGCGCAAACTGCCAACAGCAGGAAGCGCGCGCGTCCTCGTGAAACTGGAGAGCAAGAACCCGTCGGGAAGTTCCAAGGATCGCAGCGCCCTCGCCATGATCGAGGCCGCCGAGCGCGACGGCCATCTGCATCCCGGCGTGCGCCTGGTCGAAGCCAGCGGCGGCAGTACCGGCACCGCGCTGGCGATGATCTGTGCGATCAAGGGCTATGACTGCACGATTGTCACCTCGGACGCCTTCGCCGACGAGAAACTCAAAACGATCCAGGCCTTCGGGGCCACCCTGGACATCGTGCCGAGTGCCCATGGCAAGGCGACCTATCCCGAATTGTTCGACGAAATGCACGCCCGCGTCGCCGCGCTGGGGCGCTTGCCGGGACACTTCTACCTCAACCAGATGCAGAACCCCGCCAACCCCCGCGCCTACGAGGCGATGGGCGCGGAGATCGTCGCGCAAGCCGGCGCCATCGACGCCTTCGCCATGTGCTGCGGCTCCGGCGGCTGTTTTTCGGGCACGATGGCGGCATTGACCGCGCATGACCCGGCGGTCCGCGGCGTCGCCGTCGAGCCCGCCGCCTATCGCCATATCTCCGGCGGCCCCAAGGGCGTCCACCGGATCGACGGTGTCGGCGACGGACCGCCCGGCATCCTGTTCCGCCGCGAATTCGTCCACCACATCGAAGCGGTGACGGATGAAGAGGCCTACGACATGGCCCGCCGCCTCGCCCGCGCGGAGGGTATTTTCGGCGGCAAATCCGCCGCCGCCAACGTGGTCGCCGCCTTGCGGATGGCCGAGCGCCTCGGCGCGGGCAAGACGGTCGTCACCGTGATCTGCGACAGCGGCTACAAGTATCTGTCAGGTGATCTGTTCGCGCTTTGATAGGCCTGTGTTGATTGGCCCGCTTTTGCTAAGCAGAGTCCGACCGGCTCCCCCACGGTAGTCCGGGGAAGGCAAGCGCGCCTCCGGCGG
>JAYTUU010000132.1:0-51146 GCA_043744375.1 Rhodospirillales bacterium
CGCTGAACAGGATGGCCGCGTCGAAGCCGTACCGTCGGATGGGTTGGAGCGTGACTTCGGCGGCGAGGGCTGGGCTGGTGCAAAGGCTGATGAAGTCACCCGCCTGGCTACGCACCTTGCGGTATTCCGGCAGGTAGCGCCCTGCCTGGCGCATAAGCCATACGGGGGGCGGCCAAACAGCCTCGCCGGAAAGGACGCGAAGGACAGGTTTCTCGCTTCTAATCATTTAAGAAATCTTAAGCCTTATGGAGAGGTAAGGTGGGCCTGTGGATAGCGTGGTACCCGGTTTCTCGAACCCTGTCCCGCGGTTTTCCACAGCAGCTTCGGCTGGCATCGTGTTGGAAAGCGGGGCTGTGTGCGGGTTGTCCCGGATATGGCCGGGAGGGGGTCTGGGTTTTCCCGTGTGCTCGCGGAAGCGTGAGTTATCCCCGCTGTTGTGGGAGCCGTGCGGAAAAGGGGTGCGAAGTGGGACTTATCCCCGCTATTCCTGCAATCATGGAAACGCCAAAACTGAACTTGCATCTGGTGTCGGATGCCACCGGTGAGACGCTGAACAGCATCGCCCGGGCGACGGTCTCGCAATTCGAGCATGTCGCCATCGCGTATCATCGATGGAGCCTGATCCGGACGCGGTTCCAGTTGCACCGTGTACTGGAGGGGATCGAGGCGGATCCCGGCCCGGTGCTGTCGACTGTGATCGACCGGGCGCTGCGCAACGATCTGGAGACGACGTGTTCGCGGCTGGGGGTCAGCGTGGTCAACGTGTTGGACCCGGTCATGACGCTGTTGCAGGAGCAGAGCGGCGAGCTGGCGCTGAGCCGGCCAGGGCGGCAGTATGTGCTGGATGCCGACTACTTTCGGCGGATCGACGCGATGCATTACGTGCTTGCCCATGATGACGGGCAGGCGCAGGCGGGGATTGCAGAGGCCGACGTGGTGCTGGTGGGCGTGAGCCGGTCGAGCAAGACGCCGACGTCGTTCTATTTGGCCAATCGCGGGATCAAGGCGGCGAACGTGCCGCTGGTGCCGGGCACGGGGGACCCCGAGGGGTTGGAGGCGCCGCATTGTCCGGTGATCGGATTGACGCTGGATGCCGATGTACTGATCGAGATCAGGCGACATCGGCTCCGCCTGATTGGCGGTGCCGGGGCGATCGCAGCGCGGCAGAATACCGGGGAATATGTCGATCAGGAGGCGGTGAAGGCGGAGTTGTTGTGGGCACGACGGCTGTGCACACGGCGCGGTTGGCCGGTGATCGACGTGTCACGCCGGTCGATCGAGGAGACCGCGGCGACTGTGTTGCAACTGATGCACGCTTGGCATGAGCGGCAGCGCAAGGCCGCAGAGACGCCGCCGCCGTGAGCTTCCAGGCGGTCACCCCACGACTGATCCTGGCCAGCGGTTCGGCGGCCCGCCGGGAATTGCTGACCGCTGCTGGGATCGTTTTCGAGGCGCGTGTGGCGGCGGTCGACGAGGCCGCCATCAAGGCGGGTGCGCGCGCGGAGGGGTTATCGGTCGAGGACACGGCCTTGATGCTGGCGGATGTGAAGGCCCAGCGTGTGGCGCGGCTGGAACCCGAGGCATTGGTGATCGGCTGCGATCAGATGCTGGTCTGTGGCTCCCGCTGGTTCGACAAGCCAGCCGACATGGCGGAGGCGCGGCAGCATCTACTGGCGCTGCGGGGGGTGTCGCACATACTGGTGACGGCCGTTGTGTGCCGTCGTGGCGGCGTGCGGATCTGGCAGCATGTTGCGCGGCCGCGGCTGACGATGCGGGATTTCTCGGAGGCGTTCCTGGACCACTACCTCGCCGTAGAGGGTAGGGCGGTGCTGACGAGTGTGGGGGCGTATCGGCTGGAGGGCATCGGCGTGCAGTTGTTCGATGCGGTTGCGGGCGAGCAATCCGACATACTCGGTTTGCCGATGTTGCCGTTGCTAGGGTTTCTGCGTCAGCACGACGTTGTGCTGCGGTGATCGGTAGTGGGGCTCAACGGGATGGGCGCCAGCATAAGAAAGACGAGGGCTCTGCCGTCGCCGCGCAAGCGGCGTGTCGGACGACACGGCGAGGCTTTGCCTCGACCCGCAAAGGGTCAGGGACCCTTTGATCCCATTCCCCTTTCTTGGCTGCGGCAGCGGCCGTCAGTCACATTTGAATATCGTTTAATGGCTGCTGGCGCAGCCGAGAAAAGTCGGGGGTTTCCAAAGGCCCTCGGCCTTTGGTGGGTGCAGGGCAAAGCCCAGCCCTTTTTTCTTCAGACCAGATAGCGCGCCGTCAGATGGGCCTCGAAATCGTTGGGGTCCAGCGGTTTCCCGGTTGCTTCGCGGAGCAGATCGTTGAACCCGAGCAGGCTGCCCCGGCTGTGCACGTTGCGGCGCAGCCAGCCTATGAGGGGGGCGAGGTCGCCTTGGGTAAGGGACATGTCGAGGGTGGGGATGGCGGTTCGGGCGGCGGCCATGAGTTGAGCCGCGGCCATGGCGCCGAGCGTGTAGGACGGGAAGTAGCCAAAGGCGCCGTCGTACCAGTGGATGTCTTGCAGGCAGCCGAGAGCGTCTGTGGGTGGGGTGACGCCGAGCAGGGCGTGCATCCCGTCATTCCAGGCGCCAGGCAGGTCGGCGACGGCGAGGTCGCCGGAGATCAGCGCTTGTTCGAGGCGGAAGCGCAGGATGACGTGGGCCGGATAGGTCATTTCGTCGGCGTCGACACGGATGAATCCGCGTTCGACATGCCGCAGCATGCCCGCGAGATTGTGTGGGGCATAGGCGGCCGGGTCACCGCCGAAGGTCGCGAGCAGGTCGGGGCCGAGGGCGGTCAGATAGGCGTCGGAGCGGCAGGCCTGCATTTCGACGATCAGCGACTGGCTCTCATGGGCGGCCATGCCCGCCGCCTCGCCGACGGGTTGGCGGGCGAAATCCGGTGGCAGGCCGCGTTCATAGAGGGCGTGGCCAGTTTCGTGCATGACGCCCATCAGGCTGGTGGAGAAATCCGCTTCGTCGTAGCGCGTGGTGATGCGCACGTCGGTGGGGGTGCCGCCGCAGAAAGGGTGCGCGGAGCGGTCTAGACGGGCATGGACGCTGTCCAGGCCGGCGCGTTCGGACATGCGACGACAGAGGGTTTCCTGAGCAGCGGCGGGGAATGGGCCGGTCGGGCGGATCGGGCGCGGGCGGGCGGCCTGGATGGCCTCGGCGCGGGGCAGAGCGTCGCGCATGAAGGTTTCGTAAGCGGTGAAGATCGGCGTGACGTCAGCGGCGCCGATGCCGCGTTGGAAGCCGTCCATCAGCGCGTCATAGAGGGAGAGGCCGAGGATCGGCGCGAGGGCGGCTGCCTGTTCGCGCACGAGGGCGATGACCTCGGAGAGGGGCGCACGGACCTGGGTGAAGTCGTTGGTGCGGCGGGCTTCGCGCCAGGTTTTCTCGCAGGACGAGTTGGCGCGGGCCTGGGCTTCGACGAGATCATGCGCAATGGCGGTGGTGCGGGTGTGGGCGTGTCGCATCAGGCGGAGATTGGCCGCTTGCCAATGGTCGAGGCCGGCGGCGCGATCTTCGGCCTCGGCGAGTTCGTCAATGACTTCGGGTGCGGTGAGTTGGTTATGGGCGAGACCGGCGAGGACGGCGAGTTGGTCGCCGCGGGCAGCCGCACCGCCGGCAGGCATCATGGCGGCGGCATCCCAGCCCAGCACGGCGGCGGCTTCGTTGATCGTGGCCATGCGGGTGAAGCGGGCGGCGAGGCGATCATAGGCGGGGGGAAGGTTGGGTCGGGTCATTGGCGAAGCACCTTGCGGGCATGGACGGTGAAGATGACGGCCAGCGCCAGTGCGAGGCCGTACCAGGTGATGACGTAGGAAAGGTGGTTGTCGGCCGGTCTCGGCAGGGAATGGGCCGGGTCGGGTATGAAGTCAGGAGGGGTCGGTCCAAGGGCGACGAGAACGAAGGGGGCGACGTGGTTGAGGCCGATCGCGGTGCCGATGGCCTGCGGGTCGAGGGTGTAGAAGCGGCGCCCTGCGGTGTCGTCTTGCGCGGCGAAGAGGCCGGGGCGTTCGGCGGGGCGGACATAGGCTTCGATGGTTGTGTTGCCGGGTTCGCCAGGCGATGGGGGAAGATGGGGGACCCAGCCACGCAGGACGAGGATCGGCGGGCCGGTGGGGCGTTCCAGCGGGACGATCAATTGTGCGCCCATGACCGGCTGGCCACCAGACTGGCGGCCCTCGGCGCCGTAGAGGACGGCGAGGTCGTGGCGGAAGCGGCCGGCGACACGAATTTTCGTGAAGGGTGCCGGCTGGTCGCCGAGATCCACGGCTGGGCGGAGTTCGGCGGCGGCGATCTCAGCCAGAATTGCGCGCTTCCAGATCATCCGGTTGAACTGCCAGGTGCCGAGGCCGAGGAGCACCGCGAGCATGATCGCGGTGCTCGCGGCGGGAACGATCAGTCGGCGCATGGGGTCAGAGACCCATTTCGCGGCTGCGATGTTGGAACTGCAAGGCGACCATGGCGGCTTTGAGTGGGCGCATCATTCCGACCGCGAGCGGGGTGGTGACGATCGGCAGCAGGATCAGATGGACCCACAAGGGCGGCTCGAAACGGAATTCCACCCAGAATGCCATCGCCATGACGATGATGCTGACGAAGAACATGACGATGACGGCCGGGCCGTCACCGCTGTCGTGAATGCGCAAATCCAGGCCGCACACCGCACATTGGTCGCGTATGGCGAGGATGCCGGCGTAGAGCTTCCCCTTGCCGCAACGTGGGCAGGCGCAGCGGAGACCGGCCAGCCACCAGGGTGGTGGCTGGGTCACAATGTTCCGATCACTCCGGCGCGATCATTCCGGCGCCGAGCCAGTAGACGCAGACGAACAGGAACAGCCACACGACGTCGACGAAGTGCCAGTACCAGGCCGCCGCCTCGAAACCGAAATGACGCTGCGGGGTGAACGACCCGCCGGCGGCCCGCAGGGTGCAGACCAGCAGGAAGGTGGTGCCGATGATGACATGGAAGCCGTGGAAGCCGGTGGCCAGGAAGAACACCGAAGAGTAGATGCCGCCGCCAGCGAAGGCGAAGGGGGCGTGCGCGTATTCGATGGCCTGACAGATGGTGAAGGTGATACCGAGCACGACGGTCAACGACAGGCCGGTGATCAGGTTCTTGCGGTCGCCTTCGAGCAGCGCGTGGTGCGCCCACGTGACGGTGGTTCCGGAGAGCAGCAGGATCATCGTGTTCAGGAGCGGCAGGCCCCACGGGTTGAACGTCAGTGTTCCGAGTGGCGGCCACATCGGCGTATCGGTGCCGAGGACGTGTTCTGGCATCACGGCATAATGGAAATAGGCCCAGAAGAACGCGACGAAGAACATCACTTCGCTGGTGATGAACATCACCATGCCGTAGCGCAGGCCGATGCGGACGATGACGCTGTGCATGCCAGGCGTGCGGCTTTCCTTGAGGATGTCGCGCCACCAGAAGAACATCACGCCGAGCACGGTGACGAGTCCCACGGTCAGTGCGACGTAGTTGTGGAAATGGGCGGCCATCACGATGCCGAACAGCGTCAGCCCGGCGCCGATCGCGCCGATCAGCGGCCAGGGGCTGGGATCGACGAGGTGGTAGGGCTGCTTCAGGCCTGAAGGTTCGAAACTCGAGTCGCCGTGCGAATCGCTGCTCATATCAATTCCATCCAACTGGGTGGTCCATCCGGGATCGTGAACGCATCATCCCCAATTCGCCGCCAGCATCAAGGGGCGCGGGGATCGGTGGGCGGGAGGTCATCGCAGAAGCGGGCCGACATGCGGGCCCGCCTTGGCCAGCGCCCCGTTGCGGGACGCGTCGTTAAGGGATTGGAAGAAAGTGTAGGAGAGGGTGATCTCGCGCACGTCGGCGGTATTGGGGTCCGTCGCGATGGCGGGGTCGACCCAGAAGCTCAGCGGGAACTGCATGTCCTGCCCGGGCGCCAGGGTCTGCTCGTTGAAGCAGAAGCAGGCGGTTTTGTTGAAATAGCGGGCGGCCTTTTCGGGCGTGACGTTATAGGTCGCGACGCCAGTGATGGGTGTGGTGGCGACGTTGCGTGCCACGTAGTAGGCGACCTGGTCTTCGCCGAGATGCAGCGTGATTTCGGTCTGGGCGGGCGCGAAGTCCCAGGCCAGGCCGTTGTTGACGTCGGCATTGAACCGCACGGTGATCATCTGCGCGGATCGACCCGGGCTTTCGGAGGGGCCGATGCGCGGGGTGCCGGCATATCCGGTGGCGGCGCAGAACATCCGGTAGAGCGGCACGGCGGCGAAGGACAAGCCAGCCATGCCGGCGATCACGCCGAACAGCGACAGGGCGACCAGACCGTTGCGGCGTTGCGGGCGCGGCTCGGCCATGGGTCTAGTGGGGCTGCATGACGGTGGAGCCGAGCTTGACGACGGCGATGGCGTAGAACAGGCCGACGAGGCCGAGGAGGAGGACGAGCATAGCCAGGTTGCGGCCGCGTCGGCGCCGCGCGATCGCCTGCGACTCCTCGCGCGAGAAGCTCGGCAGCAGTTCGAGCGGCTCAGACAACGAAGTGATCCACGGCGAGGGCGGCGAACAGGACGAACAGGTAGAGGATCGAATATTTGAACGCGGCCCGCGCGGGGGCGTCGCCGGTCAGGCTGATGCCGGTTGCATCCTGGGCGTCGCGCAGGACGCGGACGGCGCAGAACAGAAAGCCGAGGCCGAGGACGGCGGCCGATGCGCCATAGATGATCCCGGCGAGACCCATCGCCACCGGCAGCAGTGTCACCGGCACGAGCAGGATCGTGTAGGCGACAATCTGCCAGCGCGTATGCCGGGCGCCCGAGACGACCGGCAGCATCGGCACGCCGGCGCGGGCGTAGTCGGCGTGGGCGAACAGGGACAGCGACCAGAAATGTGGCGGCGTCCAGACGAAGACGATGGCGAACAGGATCAGCGGCAACAGGTCGAACCCGCCGGTGACCGCGGCCCAGCCGATCAGCGGCGGGAAGGCGCCGGCAGCGCCGCCGATGACGATGTTCTGCGCCGTCCGGCGCTTCAGCCACATGGTGTAGATGAATACGTAGAAGGCGATCGAACCCGCCAGGGCGGCGGCGGCAACAAGATTGGTGGCCAGCGCCATGACCAGCACGGAGAACGCGGCCAGGGTGACGCCGAAGCCGAGTGCCTCGTTGGCGGCGATCCGGCCGGCGGGGATGGGGCGGCGGGCGGTGCGGTTCATGACCGCGTCGATATCGCGATCATACCACATATTGATCGCCCCGGCCGCGCCGGCACCGACGGCGATGCAGAGGATGGCGGCGAAGGCGAGCACGGGGTGCAGGTGGCCTGGTGCGACCAGCATGCCGATCCAGCCGGTGAACACCACGAGCGTCATGACCCGCGGCTTGAGCAAAGCAAACCAATCGCCGGCCGAGGACAACTCGGCGGCGGTGATCGGTGCTGCCAGGGAAGCGGCCCCCCCGGCAGTCGTGACGATGGTGATGTTCGGTTCGGTCATGTGTCAGCGCAGACGCGGCAGTTCCTCGAAGTTGTGGAACGCCGGCGGGGAGGTCAGGGTCCATTCGAGCGTCGTCGCGCCCTCGCCCCAGTAGTTGTTCGCGACGGCTTCCTTGGAGGTGAAGATGCGGAAGCAGATGAACACGAAGAGCAGCATCGACACGCCGCCCAGATAGGCACCGTAGGACGACACCAGGTTCCAACCGGCGAAGGCGTCGGGATAGTCAACATAGCGGCGCGGCATGCCGGCGAGGCCGAGGAAGTGCTGCGGGAAGAAGGTGATGTTGACGGCGACGAAGGTCATCCAGAAGTGGATTTTCGCCAGCGTTTTCGGATATTGCCGGCCGCTCATCTTGCCGATCCAGTAGTAGAAGCCGGCGAACATCGAGAACACGGCGCCGAGCGAGAGCACGTAGTGGAAATGCGCGACCACGTAGTAGGTGTTGTGCAGCACCTGATCGATCCCGGCGTTGGACAGCACGACGCCGGTCACGCCGCCGACGGTGAACAGGAAGATGAAGCCGATCGCCCAGAGCATGGGCACCTCAAGCTCGATCGAGCCGCCCCACATGGTGGCGATCCAGGAGAAGATCTTGATGCCCGTGGGGACCGCGATGATCATCGTGGCGGCCATGAAGTAGGCCCGCGTGTCCACATCCATGCCCGAGATGAACATATGGTGCGCCCAGACGACGAAGCCGACCGCACCGATGCCGACCATCGCATAGACCATGCCGAGATAGCCGAAGATCGGCTTGCGGCTGAAGGTCGAGATGATATGGCTAACGATGCCGAAGCCGGGCAGGATCATGATGTAGACTTCGGGGTGGCCGAAGAACCAGAACAGATGCTGGAACAGCACCGGGTCGCCGCCGCCGGCGGGGTCGAAGAATGCGGTGCCGAAGTTGCGGTCCGTGATCAGCATGGTGACGGCGCCCGCAAGCACGGGCACGGCGAGCAGCAGCAGGAAGGCGGTGACCAGCATCGACCAGACGAACAGCGGCATGCGGTGCAGGGTCATGCCCGGGGCGCGCATGTTGAAGATGGTGGTGATGAAGTTGATGGCGCCGAGCAGGGAGGAGATGCCGGCGAGATGGAGCGCGAACAGCACGAAGTCGAGCGCCGGGCCGCTCTGGAAGTTGGAGTTGGCGAGCGGGGGATAGAGCGTCCAGCCCGGGCCGGCACCATCGCCGACCATCTGGCCGGCCAGGATCAGCGCGAAGGCCGGCGGCAGCAGCCAGAAGCTGATGTTGTTCAGACGCGGGAAGGCCATGTCCGGCGCGCCGATCATGATCGGCACGAACCAGTTGCCGAAGCCGCCGATCAGCGCGGGCATGACGGAGAAAAAGATCATGAGCAGGCCGTGCGAGGTGATCACGGCGTTCCAGTGTTGCCCGTTGGCGAAGAGCTGGATGCCGGGATGGGCAAGCTCGTAGCGCATCAGGATCGACAGGGCGCCGCCGGTGAGCCCGCCGATGACCGCGAAGATCAGATAGAGCGTGCCGATATCCTTGTGGTTCGTGCTGCAGAACCAGCGCGCGAAGAACCCGGGCATGTGGTCGTGATGGTCATCGTGACCATAGCCGCCAGCCGCGTGGCCATCAGTGGGGGTAACGCTCATCTTCCGTCTCCTTCGTGCACTGACGCGCCACCAGCGGAGGCGGCGCGATCAGTGGTTCGTCGCGATCAGTGTTGGACCTGAGCCACGCGCATGCTGGCCGGTGTCGGTCCGGTCGCCGTGTCGTTAGCCTTGTCGGGCGCGGGGATCGCCTCGCCGGCGGCGAATTTCGCCTTGGCGGTTTTCTCCCAGGCGATGAAGGTCTCCGGCATGACCGCGTTGACCGCGATCGGCATGAAGCTGTGGTTGGTGCCGCAGATCTGGTTGCATTCGCCGTAATAGGTTCCGACGCGATCGATGCGCACCCAGGTCTCGATCGTCCGGCCGGGGATCGAGTAGCGCTGCACGCCGAGGGCGGGGATGTAGAAGCTGTGGATCACATCGGCGCTGGTGGTCAGGATGCGAACGTTCTTGCCGACCGGCAGTACCAGGGGGTTGTCGACGTCGAGCAGGCGCTTCTGGCCGGGCTTGATGTCTTCGTCGCGAATGTAGTCGCTGCGGAAGTTCAGGTTGCCGCTCTCGGGATAGATGTATTCCCAGTACCACTGATGGCCGACGACCTTGATGGTCATGTCGGCGTTGTGCGTCCGGTCTTCGAAATAGACCAGGCGAAAGCTTGGGATCGCGATCACCACGAGGATGAGCACGGGGATCACCGTCCAGGCGATTTCGAGGCCGGTGTGGTGGCTCAACCGGCTCGGGGTCGGATTGCGCTTGGCGCTGAAGCGCCACGCCACGTAGACCAGCAATCCTGCGACGAAGATTGTGATGAGGGTGACGATCCACAGCACGAGCGTGTGCAACTGGGAAATCTGCTCCGCGACCGGGCTGGCCGGGGTCTGGAAACCGAGTTGCCAGTTGCGCGGTGCGTCCGCTGCGGCAGGAAGGGCGAGCGCCCATCCGGTGGCGGTGGCAAGGAGAGTGGCGAAAAGTCGCCGGAGAAGGTGCATCGGCCGATCCATCCCGCTGAGAATGCACGAGGTTGGTAATTACCCCGCGCTGCAATAAAGGGCTACAGGAGCCTTACGTCGAGATCAAGGCCCGATCCGTCAATCCTGCCGCATCGTCAATCCTGCCGCATCGTCAATTGGTGAGCCGCCCAAGGGTGAACAAACCGAACGGTGGGACTGAGGAAAATGTGGTGTGCGCCCGATCGTTGGCGTCGAGCAAAGCGTCGATGGAAAAATCCGGATGCCAGCCGAGAGCGCGGGAAGCCGGGGCGAGGGCGCGTTCCGCCCACCAGCGTGGTCCGCGCTCGGCGGCGAAATGGTTGACGAACAGGATATGGCCGCCCGGGCGCACCACGCGGCGCATTTCCAGCAGCAATTTGCGCGGATGGGGCACCACGGAGGCGACGAACATCGCCACCGCGATGTCGAAGCTGCCATCGGGGAAGCCGGTTTGCTCGGCATCCATTTCGAGCAGGGCTTCTACGTTGGTGAGGCGGCTCACCTTCACCCGATCCCGCGCGCGGGCGAGCATTTCGGCCGATAGATCGATGCCGGTGATCCGCTTCTCGCTGTCGTAATGCGGCAAGGCGAGCCCCGTGCCGACGCCCACTTCGAGCACGCGCGTGCCTGGCAGGCGGTTGGCCTCGGCGACGGCACGGCGCCGGCCCCACGCTGAAACGCCTCCGAAAACAGCGTCATAGACGCCGGCCCACCTGCGATAGGCGGCTCGGACATCGTCGGCGTCGAGGGCCGAATGCGGGCCGGAGGATCGGTGGGTGTCGGCGGCTTCGCTCATCCTGGGTGCCCGCTCATTACTTGCATCATCCTGCCGCCGGAGAGCATCGTCAGCGCTGGTTGTCGGGCGTGATTGAGCATTCGCATTCTCTACCACGGCCTGCCGCCGTTGGGGAGGGGCGCGGGGCCCCGCTATTCGGTGGTGAGATCGACCGCGGCGGTGCGCCCGTTCTGCTGCTCCTCGATTTGGAAAGCGAGCGTTTGGCCCTCATTGAGGGTGCGCAACCCGGCCTTCTGGACGGCGCTGATATGAACGAACACGTCCTTCCCGCCGGTATCGGGTGCAATGAACCCGAACCCCTTGGTGGGATTGAACCATTTGACAGTGCCTCTGGGCATTGGCGCGCCTCTCCCGTGACTGCGCACGCCCGGTTGGGGCCGGTCATTGTTTGCGCCAAGGCATCCAGGGTCTTAGTTTCCCATGGCGGCGCGGCCCGTCCAGGCGCACTCGTTGCTGCATACGCGCAGACGACGCCGGGGCGCCACGTGCGCATTTTTCCCTCGACGCGATTAATCACAGAATAGTGTCAGCTCATAGCCGCGCCGGCGCTGACGATACGCCGCAATGTGGCCGGCGCGCAACGGATGTTGCGACGTGCCTATGCGGCGTCCTCGCGGCGATCGCGCACCTTCACATAGGCGATTTGTGCGTGCTCGGTGCAGTAGGGTTTGCCGGAGGCCGCGTTCGCGTCGCAGAACCGGAACGTCTTGGTGCCAGGCTCACCGATCGGCCAGCAGCAGACCGCCATGCGGCCGATGCGTGGCGAGAGCGGGCGAAGTTGTGGAGCGGCCCTTTCAGCCGGAGCGGACTCACGCGGCGGGGCCTTCTGCGGCAGCGGCGCACGCGGCAATTCGACCAAAGGCGGCACCGGCTGTGCGGCCAATGGTGGCAAGGTCGGACCGGTCACGCGGCGCGGTGCGGCGGGACGTGCCGCGGCGCCGGCACCGTCGCGGCGGATCGGCGATGGGCGGGCTTGCAGATTGAGCCGATGGGCCTTGCCGACAACCGCGTTCTTGGAGATGCCCATGCGGCGGCCGATTTCGGCGGTCGAGAGACCTTCCGCCCAAAGCGCACGAAGACGTTCGATTGTCTCGTCGTTCCACTCCATTTCGTAGACCTCCTCATCCAGAACCACCACATATGGTAGCGGTAGAATTCATGGGGTCAACGGATGGCGGAGTCCATTGGCAAGAAAGCTGTGGAGAACTCGGAAAAATCGATGTCGCGCGGCCGATTTAGAACAGGAGGCCCTTCTTGAGCATGCCGTGGATGCCCTTTTCGCCATTCACCGTCTGCGTGACATGGAAATCGACCGCCAGCGAGCAGAACTGGTAGGCCTCCTGGCGCGAGAGATTCGTGCGCGTGCAGATCAGCGCGATCATCTCGCGCAGCGCCTGCTTCATCGCGAGGTCAAGGTCCTCGTTCATGCCCATGGTGATGTGATGGGTGGCACTTTCGGCGCGCGGATAGGTCAGCAGCGGGGCCGCGGTCGGTTTCTTGTGCAGGGTCAGCGTGAAAGTGCCGGTGAGACACATTTCCAAAGCGTTGATGCAGACCTCGCCGTCGCCCTGCACGCCGTGGCCGTCGCCGGCGGAAAACAGCGCGCCCTTGGCCCATACGGGCAGGAACAGGGTGGCGCCGGCGCCGATCTCCTTGTTGTCGAGGTTGCCGCCGTGCTCGCGCGGCTGGACGGTGGAGATCGTGCCGTAATGAGGCGGTGGAGCGACGCCCATGACGCCGAAGAAGGGTGCGAGCTTGAGTTCCACGCCATAGGGCAGTCGGCAGGTGCCGGCGGCGCGGTCAACCGGGATATGGGTCAGGAAGCGCTCGGGAAAATCCTCCGGCAGGGTGCCGGCAAGGGGGCGGAAACCGCAGAACCCCCAATCGGTGCCGAATTCGATCTTCTCGATCTTCACTTCGAGCATGTCGCCTGGCTCGGCCCCGGCGACCGCGACGGGGCCGGTGATGATATGGCCCGGGCCGCGTGGGACGCGGGCATGGATCGCATGCAGCGCCGGCGGCACCACCATGTTCGACCCGGCGGGCGGCAGCGTATCCGGCCCGCCGGAGACGCATTCGAGAACCACGGTATCTCCGGAGGCGATCGTGATCACTGGGGGAATCGTCGCATCGAACACGCCCCACCGGACGGTTTCGGGCGTGGCGGCAATGCTGTGCGTGGCCATGGCGCGCTCCGGAGCGTGAGAGTGTCGGGTCGGCGGAACGCGCCAGGGCTTGTCTCGCCCTGGCGGCCTAGTGGCCTAGCGGCCTAGCGGCCTTGCTCAGCCTGCGGGCTCGCTCAGCTTGGGCGAGCGGACGTCGGCTGTGTCGTGTTCGATGCGGTGCCGGAGGTGGTGCCAGGCCCGCTGATCGTGCCGGAGGGCTTTTCCCCGGTCGCTTCCATCGAGGCGTCGTTCTCGTCCGCCATGTTCTTCTTGAACGACTTGATGCCCTTGGCGAAGTCGCCCATCAGGCTGCTCACCTTGCCGCTTCCGAACAGCAGCAACACGACCAGGAGCACAACAAGCCAATGCCAAATGCTGAAGCTACCCATCCTACCCTCCAATTGCGCATCGCTGCCCCGAACAGATGGCGTGCCACCCCGTCCAATGCAAGCGATCCGCGGATCATCCGCTGGGCCGATCCCTAACCCGGATTTTGCCGGAATGCCAGCGTCACGCGCAGGCAATGCCGAGAATTGGCGATCAACCGCCGTAGGTGCGTGCGCGCGGCGGCTGGCGGCCGCGTGAATTGATCGCGTACAGGGCGGCTGGTTGGGTGGCCTGCGCCAATTCCTCGTGGGTTGCCGGGCGCGGCGGCAGCACGAAGCCATAGGTCGGATAGGCGCTGGTGCCCAGTTGATTGGTCGGCGGATACCAGACGCGGACCTCGGTCCAGTCATTGCGCTCCGAGACGTCGACGACCAGTTGATCGCGGTCGAGCGCGTTGGGAACCCAGTTGGCCTGGATCACCTGAACCTGCCGCGGGGTGAGAATGCGTGACACCACCGCGACATGCCCCGACGCAAGACGGCCGGACCGGCGGAATACCAGCACACTCCCCACCACCGGCTTGCTGCCACGGCCATAGCGGCCTGCCGCGCCATCCCACCAGGTCGCCGCATCGCCATAGAGTGCGATCCCTGAGAGCTCGCGCGCGAAGGGCGCGCAGGTGAGGCCGGGATGCGTCGTCGCCGTGCCGGCACTTGATTGCCCGGGTGTTGGCGAACCGCAAGCCGCCAGGCTGGCTGCGATCAACAGCGGAGCAATCCGAGCGAAAATCAGTGCATTGCGGAGCATAAGTCCCATCATATCTCAGTACGACAGGATAAGCAGCAGGAAAATTTGGATAGTCGGAGGAAACGAAGCCTCCGGCCGAAAGCGGTTGGGGGCCGAGGGCCCTTGGCCGGCGGAGCCTTGCGTCCTGGATCAGTGTCTATCCAGCGAGCAGCGTGCCAAACACGTAGTGGTTGTGGGCACCGACGGCAGGTCCGGTCCAGGCGATGGTGTCGTCTGGCGGGGTGCCATCGAAGCGGATGGTCGGGCCGAAATGCAGGGTGTTTCCGATCAATGGGTCATGCACGGTCTGCACGGATTTGCGTGCCAGGAGGTGCGGATCGGCGGCGATGTCGGCGATGTCGAACAGCCGGGAGCAGGGCACATCGGCGGCTTCCAGGCGGGCTTCGGCTTCGGCGGCAGGTAGGGTGCGGGACCAGGCGGCGATGACGCGGTCAAGTTCGGCGACATTGGCGCAGCGGTCGGCATTGGTGGCGAAGCGGGGGGCGGTGGCGAGATCGGCTTGGCCGATGGTTTCCATCAGCCGGCGGAAGATGAGGTCGGAGTTGCCGGCGATGCAGAGCCATTTGCCGTCGGCGCAGGGGTATGTGTTGGTTGGTGCCGCGGTTGGGATGCCGGCGCCGGCGGGTTGGCGGATGCGGCCGTCGAGGGCGTATTCGGGCAGCATGCCTTCCATCAGGCTGAGCACGGAATCGACCAGCGAGATGTCGATGATGCGGCCGCGCCCGGTGCCGGTGACGTCGCGCTCATAGACGGCGGAGAGCAGGCCGATGGCGGCGTACATCCCGGCGAGGTCGTCGCTGATGGAGATGCCGCAGCGTGGCGGCGGCAGGTCGGAGCTGCCGGCGGGGTGGCCGGTGAGATGGCGGATGCCGCCCATCGCCTCGCCGATGGCGCCGAAGGCGGGTTTGTCGCGATACGGGCCGTCCTGGCCGTAGCCGGAGATGCGGGCGATCACCAGGCGCGGGTTGATCGCGTGCAGCGCGTCCGGGCCGAGGCCGAGGCGTTCGAGCTGGCCGGGGCGAAAATTCTCGACCAGCACGTCGGCGCGTTGGGCGAGGGCAATCGCCTTGTCGCGTTCGCGCTTGAGGTCGAGCACGACGGAGAGCTTGTTACGGCCATGGATGCTGAACCACACCGGGTGGCCATTGGCGCGCGCGCCCCAGCCGCGCATCGGGTCGCCCTCCGGCGGTTCGACCTTGATCACCTCGGCGCCGAGATCGGCGAGGATGCGGGTGCAGAAGGGGCCGGCGATGTAGTGGCCGAGTTCGAGCACTTTGAGTCCGGCGAGAGGGCCATGGCGGGGAGCTGTGGAGATCATCGGGAATTGTCCTGTTTTTCGAGACATGCGGGAGGACGGGAAAGATTTTTTGCCAGGGTGCGAAAATACCAGTCCCGTTAACCTTCCGTTGACCTTCTCGGTGGCATCCTCTGCGTCGAGGCCATTTGGCTGGCTTCGAGCTCCCTCCTTAATCGCGTTCAGGCCTTTGCGGCCGCACGCGGTAACTCATGGGCGGCGCGGGTATCCTGCGCCGCCCTTTTTTTATCCGATCGCCAGCTTCATGGGGCTTCTATCGGCGCTGCGGCCATTGCACGATGCATCCGGCGAAGACAAGCGCCCCGATGTGGGGTGGCGGCAACCGGGGGTGCGCTATGGACAAGGAAATGGTGATCGCGCTGGCACGGCGTGCCGGGCTCGACAAGGCGCTGGCCGAGCATCCCCAGGATGTCGCCGCCGCCGCCGCCCAGGCCAGCCTGCATCGTGGCATCATGAAGGCCCCGGAGGACCCCGCTGCCGAACCCTGGCCGCCGATGCGTGCCGGGGTTGGGTTGTGACCGACCTGCACTGGCTGAGCGCGACCGAGGCATCGCGCGCCTTTGCCGCGGGGCGACTGTCGCCGGTGGAACTCACCCGTACGCTGCTTGACCGTATTGCGGCGCTCGATCCGAAGATCAACGCGTTCATCCGGCTCGATGCGGAGGCGGCGCTCGCTGCGGCGCGGGTGGCGGAGACGGAGATCGCGGCGCGGCGCATTCGTGGACCGCTGCACGGAGTTCCCGTTGGGATCAAGGATATCATCGACGTCGCCGGTTTGCCGACGACCTGTCATTCCCGCGTTCTGCTGGGCAATGTCGCGACGGCGGATGCCGCCTGCGTGGCCAGACTGCGGCAGGCCGGGGCGATCGTGCTGGGCAAGCTGTCGACGCATGAGTTCGCCATCGGCGGGCCGAGTTTCGATCTGCCATTTCCGCCGGCGCGCAACCCATGGAACCGCGACCATCATCCGGGCGGCTCCTCCTCCGGCTCCGGGGCGGGGCTGGCGGCGGGTTTCTTCCCGCTGGCCCTGGGCACGGATACCGGCGGGTCGATCCGCAATCCCGCCAGCGCCTGCGGCATCGTCGGGTTGAAGCCGACCTACGGTCTGGTGTCGCGGCGTGGGGTGTTTCCGTTGGCATTCACGCTCGACCATGTCGGGCCGATGACCCGCAATGTCGCGGATAATGCGCTGCTGCTCGATTGCCTCGCCGGGCATGACGCGGCCGACCCTGGCAGTGCCGTGGCGCCGCGCGGGCACTATGCGGCCCAATTGGAGCGCGGCGTGCGCGGGCTGCGCATCGGGTTCGTCCGGCAGTTCCACGAGGCGGATCTGGTGGCCGACGCCGAGGTCGCGGCGGCGCTCGAAGGTGTGGCTGCGAGCCTCGCCGCCGAGGGCGCCGACATCCGCACGATCACGCTGCCGAGTCTGGCGGAGTTTGCCGCCGTCAACCGGATCATTCTCAACAGCGAGGCGTGGGCGATCCATGCGCCCTGGTTACGCGAACGGCCCGGTGATTATGGCCGCCTCGGACGAACCCGGTTGATGGCGGGCGCGTTCCTGCAAGCCGGCGACTACGTGCAGGCGCAGCGCCGGCGGGCGCAGATGATCGCGGCCGTGGAGGCGGCATTGCGCGAGGTCGATGTGCTGCTGTGCGCCAGTTCGATGGACCCCGCCAGCCGGATCGAGGACGAGGAGGCGACGTCGCGCACCTATCCGCGGCAGGCGCGCACGCCCTTCAACGTGACCGGGCATCCGGCGCTGGCGATGATGGCCGGGGTGTCAGCCGGCGGCTTGCCGCTGTCCGTGCAGTTCGCCGGCCGCTATTTCGACGAGGCGACGGTGCTGCGCGTGGCGCGGGCCTGGGAGCGGGTGGCTGGTACGGAGGGGATGCACCCGGCCCTCAATTGAGGGCGCAGGGTGCTGGCGCTGCGGCTGAGGATGCCGGGCAAAGCCTGCGCAGCATCGATGCGGCGATCGATGGATTGCCGGAGCTGGGCGCGCGTGTCGTCGCCTGCGCGGCCGGGCGGATCAGCTTTGCCTTCCTGTCGGTCGATACGGCCGAACGGGAGCGGATTGATCGCGCGGTTGCCGCGTTGGTCCCGCACGCGAAGGCGGCGTGAGTAGCGGCCGGCATCAGGTTTGTCGCAGTTTTATGATGAGGTCTTCGGCTTCGTCAGGCGGAAGCGCGAGCGCACGAACGGCGATGTCGTGGCCAAAGCCGGCGCGGGCGAGGATGCCGAGTTCGCGCCGCTCTCCCTCGGTGTCGACCGGTTTGCGGCGGAAGGGTCCGATCCGGCGACGCAGCGCGCAGGCGATCGCGGCGGCGAATTCGTCCTCCGCCGTGGCGGGCGCTCGGGTCGCAACGGTTTCGGCCGCGACGCCACGGGCGGCCAGATGGGCGGCGATGGCGCGGCGGGAATGGCCGGAGCGGGCGAGCTTACGGGCGCGGGATTCGGCGAAGGCACCGTCATCGATGGCGCCTTGCTCGGCAAGTTTGTTGGCAACACTGCGGACCAGCACCTTGACCGCACGAACCGTCTCCGCTTCCACGTCCTCCGTCGTGCGGGCCCAGCGATCGACGCGCCGGTCAAGCACCCGAACCAGCCCGGCGCGCGTGGTCGCATAGCGGCTCAGATGCGTCAGCGCCGCCTCACGCAGCGCCGCTTCGCCAGGGGGGTTGTCGACCATGTCGGCCTAGAGAACCGGCACGCGCGCCCGCACCGCCGCCCGCACCACGGCCAGCACCGCCGCCGGCACCACGGCCAGCGCCGCGCCGGCACTGATTGCCCCGTCGCCAACCGCGGCCTCCAGATCCGCCTCGCTGTACATCGCGCCCCACTCCCCGTTCCCGCAGGACCTTAGAGCGATTTCCGGCGGGCGATAAGCAACACCGGCGATGCCTTGGCCGATGACTTGATTGCGCGCCGCGCCTACATGCCCTGCGCGCAATCCGGTCATGCGCCGCGCCTGCGGGTTTGACTCCGTGCGTCGGCCCGGATCATTCTTTGCGCTTACCCGGAACCGTCCGCACATGGGTGTGCTGGCGGGTGAGCCCCGGGCAAGCGTCCCCAACGACGGGACAATTTGAGGACCATGCAATGATCCCCGCCCTTTTGCCGAACTACAACCGCGCCAATCTCGCTTTCGAGCGGGGCGAAGGCGCATGGCTGTGGACGACAGACGGGCGACGATTCCTCGATTTCGGCAGCGGCATCGCCACTGCCTCGGTCGGTCACGGCAACAAGCATCTGACCGACGCGATTGCCGCGCAGGCGGCCAAGGTGATGCATGTCTCGAACCTCTACCGCATTCCGCAGGCCGAGCAGCTGGCCGAGCGGCTGGTCGCGAATTCCTTTGCGGACAGCGTGTTCTTCTGCAATTCGGGCGCGGAAGCGAACGAGGGCATGATCAAGATGATGCGCAAGGCGATGTTCGCCACCGGCAAGCCGGAGCGCTATCGGCTGATCTGCTTCGAGGGCGCCTTCCACGGCCGCACGCTGGGCGCGCTGGCAGCGACCGGGAACGCGAAATACCTCGAAGGCTTCGGCCCGCCGGCCGAGGGGTTCGATCATGTTCCGTTCAACAACCTCAATGCGGTACGTGCCGCGATCGGGCCGGGAACGGCCGGCATCATTATCGAGCCGTTGCAAGGCGAAGGCGGCGTACGTCCGGCACAGCTGCAATTCCTGCGCGATCTGCGGGCCACCTGCGACGAGTTCGGCATCCTGCTCGGGATGGACGAGGTGCAGTCCGGCATGGGGCGAACGGGGAAGCTGTTTGCCCATGAGTGGGCCGGCATCACGCCGGACGTTCTGGCCGCGGCCAAGGGCATCGGCGGCGGCTTTCCGCTCGGCGCCGTGCTGGCGACCGAGGCCGCGGCCAAGTGGATGGTGCCGGGCACGCACGGCACCACCTATGGCGGCAATCCGCTGGCCTGCACGGCGGGCAACGCGGTGCTCGATATCATCCTGGCGCCTGGCTTCCTTGCCGAGGTGACCCGCAAGGGCAACGTGTTGTGGAACGGGCTGGCGGCGATTGCGCGCGATTTCCCCACCGTGTTCGAGGATCATCGTGGGTCTGGCCTGTTGCAGGGCCTGAAATGCGTCATTCCCGTGGGCGAAGTGCAGGAAGCGGCCACGGCCGAGGGGCTGATGACGATCACGGCGGGCGAGAACACGCTGCGCATCGCGCCGCCGCTGGTGGTGACCGATGCCGATATCGCCGAGGCGCTGACCATGCTGCGCCGTGCGGCGCAGCGTGCGATGCCAGGGAGCAGCAAGGTGGCGGCGAAGTGAAGGCTGCCTCGCTTCGGAGCGTGCCGGCCGGCGGGGTGGACACAACACCCCGCCACTTCCTCGACATCCGCGACCATGACACGGCGACCTTGCGGCAGATGCTCGATGTCGCCACGGCCTTCAAGAAGGCCGGGGCCGCTGGCGCGCGTCCACTGGCCGGCAAGACGATTGCGCTGATTTTCGAGAAGCCGAGCACGCGGACCCGCGTCAGTTTCGAGGTGGGAATGCGCCAGCTTGGCGGTGACGTGATCATGCTGCCGGGCAATCAGACGCAGCTTGACCGCGGCGAGACGGTGGCCGACACGGCGCGGGTGCTGTCGCGCTATGTGGACGCGATCATGTTGCGGACGGATGACCCCTCGAAGCTCTACGAGATGGCGGCGCATGCGACCATTCCCGTGATCAACGGCCTGACGGCAGCCTCCCACCCGTGCCAATTAATGGCCGATGTGATGACGTTCGAGGAGCATCGCGGCCCGATCGCCGGGCAGATTGTGGCCTGGGTGGGCGATGGCAACAACGTCGCGCGTTCCTGGATCGAGAGCGCGGTGCGGTTCGGCTTCACGCTCCGGCTGGCGACGCCGGGGGAGCTGGCGCCAGCCGCCGAGCTGATCGCCTGGGCGCGCGCGCAGGGGGCAAAGATCGAATTGACGACCGACCCCGCCGCCGCCGTCGCCGGCGCCCGCTGCGTGGTCACCGACACCTGGGTCAGCATGGCCGATGATCCCCGGGCGAACCGGCACAATCTGCTGCAACCCTACCAGGTGGATGCGGCACTGATGGCCAAGGCGGCGTCGGATGCGATCTTCATGCACTGCCTGCCCGCCCATCGCGGCGAGGAGATGACGGCAGAGGTCATCGATGGACCGCAATCGGTGGTGTTCGACGAGGCGGAAAACCGGCTGCATGCGCAGAAGGGCGTGCTGGCCTGGGCGCTAGGGGGGCTTGGGTAGCGCCCAGCGGCACATGAACCTCGATTTCAGCGACGACGAAATCCGCCGGTATTCGCGCCATATCCTGTTGCAGGATGTCGGCGGAACCGGGCAGGCGCGGCTGCGCGATGCCAGCGTGCTGATCGTCGGCGCCGGCGGATTGGGCAGCCCGCTGCTGCTTTATCTCGCGGCCTCCGGGATCGGGCGCATCGGTCTGGTGGATGATGACGAGGTCGATCTGTCGAACCTCCAGCGCCAGATCGCGCATACGACCGCCGGGATCGGGCGGCCGAAGGTGGAGACGGCCGGCGCGGCGGCACGGGCGATCAATCCGAACGTGGTGATCGAGCCGCATCATCTGCGCCTCGGGCCGGACAATATTCTGGATATCATCCGTTGTTACGACATCGTTTGCGACGGCACCGATAATTTCTCGACGCGGTTCCTGATCGCCGATGCCTGCGTGCTGGCGAAACGCACGCTGGTTTCCGCTGCGGTGCTGCGGTTTGAGGGGCAGCTGTCGGTGTTCAAGCCACATGTCGCGCTGCCCGAGGGCGGCCATTGGCCGTGCTATCGGTGCCTCTATCCCGAACCGCCGCCGGATGGGTTGGTGCCCACATGCAGCGAGGCCGGCGTGCTCGGCGCGGTAACCGGCGTGATGGGGACGTTGCAGGCGACCGAGGTGCTGAAGGAAATCCTCGGCATTGGCGACACGCTGGCGGGGCGCTTGCTGATCTGGGACGCGCTGGCGACGCGGTTCCGCACGGTCCGGCTGCGGGCCGATCCGCATTGCACCGCGTGCGGTCCGGCGGCGACGTTGCATGACCTTTCCGGCCATGCGGCAGCCGCGGCGCCGATCTGTGCCGTCTGAACCGCTCGGGTTGCTGCTGATTTCCGGGGGCCATGAGCGCGCCCATTACGCGTTCGTTTTGGCCGCCGGGGCGGCCGCGATCGGGCGGTTCGTAGTGGTGTTCGCGACCAACGAGGGATGCCGGGCGCTGCTGGCCGGGCCGGCGGCGGTACTCGATCCGGCGCGCGATGCCGCGATCCAGGGGCGCGGCATCGCCGGGATCGAGGAGTTGCGCATGGCGGCCCTGGAGCTCGGGGTTCGCATGATCGCCTGCGAGGCGGGGCTGCGCATGGCCGGACTTGATGACAGAACCCTCGCCGAGGGGGTGGAGCGTGCGGGGGTGGCGACTTTCCTGGAGGCGGCGCGTGGCGGACAATTGCTCTCTTTGTAGCAAGCGACGCTTGACCCGATACGGTGGAACTTGGCAGGCATGTGCGATGTATCGCCGTGTCATTCTCGTTCTTGGATTTTTTCTGGCGGCCTCACCGGCGATCGCGCAACCGCAATCGCCCAGCGGTGTGCTGCAAGCGCCGCCAAAGAACCAGCCGGCCGCGCCGCCTGGCCCGACGCCGACCAGCACCCCACCGTCCCCGGCGCCGCGTACCTCCGTGCAGCAGGTGGCGCCGATGGCCTCGCCGTCGCTGCTCGGTCAATCCGCGCCTGGAAAGCCGACACCGGTGGTGCAGCCACCGACGAACATGCATGCGCAAAAGCCCGCGGCCGCCAAGGTTTCCCCGGTGGCACCTAAACCGCCTCAAAAGCCGGTGGCGGCAACCACCGCTGCCGCTGCTGCGGCGACAGCGGCGGCGAAACCGGCCGTGCCCCCGCCTGCTTTGGCGCCGCCTGCCTTGGCGCCGGACAAGCCAGCTGAACCCGGCAAGGGCACCGCGACGGGGCAGCCAGTGCCGCGCTGGGCATCGCTGCGGTCCGAGGAGGTCAATCTGCGGGCCGGCCCGGGTTCACGCTATCCCGTCGAATGGGTCTATCGTCGGCGTGACCTGCCGGTGGAGATCGAGCGTGAGTTCGGCACGTGGCGGCTGGTGGCGGACCAGGACGGGGTGAAAGGCTGGGTCGATGCGGCCCTGCTGGTCGGGCGGCGCAACTTCGTGGTGAAGGGCAAGGACCGGACGTTGCGCAAATCAGCGGCCGATGACGCAACTGCGGTGGCGATCCTCAGGGCCGGTGTGGTCGGCCGCATCCGCTCCTGCGAGGCTACCAAGACGTGGTGCGAGATGCAGGTGGGCGAGCACCGTGGGTGGCTCCGGCGCGACGAGGTGTGGGGGATCTACCCGAACGAGGCGGTCAACTGACCGGTTCTGGCGCTATTCGCGGGCAAGCACGCGGGTGTTGAGAAAGTTTGCCAGGCCGTTGGCCTTGAAATCCCGCGTTGTCGCGTCGGCGTCGTACTCCAAAGCGACCCAGTCGGGGAAGCTCAGGCGGCCCTCGGCGTCGGATTTGTAGCGCAGGAGCACCGCGTCGAGCACGCCGGTGCGCGAGCAGCGGAGATGGCCGAAGCGCCACGACAACTGGCGCAGCGCTGCGTCGGCCGATCCGTCCGCCAGCAGGATGGCCACCGCCGCGGCGAAGCCGGAACGGTCGGCACCGGATTTGCAGTGCAGCAGTGCGGGTCGGGGGGCGGCACGCAGCGTTTCGATGAGTGTGAGCAGGGTGTCGCGTGGGGGCGCGCGCCCGCTCGACATCGGCATGTCGAAGAAGGCGAGGCCGAGACGGGCGGAGGCCTCGCGGGACAGCGCGTCCGAACCGCTGCGCGTGGCGCCGCGCAGGTTGATGACGCTGCGCAGACCGGTCCGCTTGGCACGGGCCAACTGCCAGGGCGGCGGGTGGTTGCTGCGGTAGAGTTGGCCGGGGATCACCTCGCCCCAGTTGCGCCAGAGCAGGCGGAGTGCGCCGTGGTCGATCAGCAGGCTGTCGAGCCAGGCGGTCACCCGGCCCCAGCGCGCATGCAGATCGCCGCGAAAAATCGAGTCCATCAGCGGGTGAAAACGATGACGCTTTCGAGGCGGGCCGACCATAGGAATTGGTCGACAGGGGCCGCGGAGAGCGCGCGGTAGCCAGCGATTTGCAGCATGCGGGCATCGCGGGCGAGAGCGCCGGGGTTGCAGCTCACATAAATCACCCGCTTCACACCGGAAGTGGCGATGAGGGCGATCTGGGCTGCGGCGCCGCCATAGGGCGGGTCGAGCACGACGGCTGAGAACACCGAAAGTTCCTTGGTGGTCAACGGTTGGCGGGCGAGATCGCGCTGGTTGACCTCGATGCGCCCGGCCAGGGCGCCGGTGTTGACGGCCTGGCGCAAGGCGCCGGCGGTCGCGGTATCGCCTTCGTAGGCACTGACGCGCGCAAGCTTGGCGAGGGGGAAGGTCAGGGTCCCCGCCCCGGCATAGAGGTCGGCGATGCGCGCCTTGGCCGGTAGTTTTTCGGGAATGCCGGCGAGGACGGCGGCGATGATGGCGGCCTCGCCGTCGGCCGAGGCTTGCAGGAAGGCGCCGGGCGGCGGCAGCACTGGGGTGCCGGCGAAGCGGATTTCCGGCGGGCGCAGCAGGCACGCGGTCTCGACGGCGTGGTTGCCCTCGCTGGTCGCGATGCGGGGCATGCCATGCAGCCGGGCGAAATCGGCGAGGCGGGTGCGATCGCCAGAGGTCAGGGCGGCGTCCATCCGCAGGAGCAGATCGGGGCCGGCGTCGAGCAGGTTCAGTACAGCCGAGCCTTCGCGTTTGAGGGCCGCGAGGCTGCGCAGCAGCGTGCGCAGCGGCGCGATGAGGGCGAACAGGGCGGGGTGCAGCACCGGGCAGGCGGCGAGGTCGATGATGTCGGCGCTGCGCGGGGCGTGCAGGCCGATCGTCAGCGTGGCGCCATGGCGGCGGATGGCGAGGTCGATGCGTCGGCGCGTGAAGGGGGCGGTGCGATGCAGCGGGGCGATGGGCACGTCGGCAAAGCCGGCGCGGGTGAGGGCGGCCGAAAGGAGCCCGGCTTTCCACGTGCCGTAGGCGTCTTCGGACCAATGCTGCAACGAACAACCGCCGCACTCGGAAAAATGCACGCAGGCGGGGGCGATCCGGTCCGGGCTTGGCGTAAGGATTTCGGCGGTGCCGGTGTGGCCCTCGCCACGTTTGCCGCCGCGGGTCGCACGGACCGTCTCGCCGGGCAGCGTGCCAGGGAGAAACAACCGGCCGCCGTCCGCGAGTTCGGCCACGCCGTCGCCATCCGCGCCCATGCGCGCGATGGTGACGTCCTGTGCCGCCATCAGAGGCCGAACGCGGCCAGCCCCGTTTGCGCGCGGCCGAGGATGAGGGCGTGCACGTCATGCGTGCCCTCGTAGGTGTTCACGGCTTCCAGGTTCATCATGTGGCGGATGACATGGTATTCGTCGGCGATGCCGTTGCCGCCGTGCATGTCGCGCGCCTCGCGGGCGATGGCGAGCGCCTTGCCGCAGGAATTGCGTTTGCACAGCGAGATCATTTCGGGCGCGGCCTGGCCTTCGTCGATCAGGCGCCCCAAGCGCAGGACGGATTGCAGGGCGATGGTGATTTCCGTCTGCATGTCCGCCAGCTTCTTCTGGATCAGCTGGGTCGCGGCCAGCGGGCGGCCGAACATCTGGCGTTGCAGCGTGTAGTCGCGCGCCGCGTGCCAGCAGAATTCGGCGGCCCCGAGCGCGCCCCATGAGATACCGTAGCGCGCGTTGTTGAGGCAGGAGAACGGTCCGCGCAGGCCTTTGACCTTGGGCAGCATGTTCTCGGCGGGGACGAAGACGTCCTGCATCATGATCATGCCGGTTTTCGACGCGCGCAGGCTGAACTTGCCCTCGATGGCCGGCGTCGTCAGCCCCTTCATGCCGCGTTCGAGGATGAAGCCGCGGATGTCGTCGGCGTCGTCCTTGGCCCAGACCATCAGCACGTCGGCGATGGGCGAGTTGGTGATCCAGGTTTTCGAGCCGTTCATGACGTAGCCGCCATCGACCGCCTTGGCACGGGTGCGCATGGCGGCGGGGTCGGACCCGGCATCGGGTTCGGTCAGGCCGAAGCAGCCGACCCATTCGCCGGTGGCGAGTTTGGGCAGGTACTTGTCCTTTTGGGCGTCCGACCCGTGGGCGTAGATCGGATACATCACCAGCGAGGACTGCACGGAGAAGGCGCTGCGATAGCCGCTGTCGACGCGCTCAACCTCGCGGGAGATCAGGCCATAGGCGACGTAGCTGACGTCGGCGCAGCCATAGCCGTGGATGGTGGCGCCGAGAAAGCCCATGGCGCCCATCTCGTTCATGATCTCGCGGTCGAAATGCTCGTTCCGATTGGCGAGCAGCACGCGCGGGAACAGCTTCTCCTGGCAATACTCATGGGCGGCGTCGCGGATAGCGCGTTCGTCCTCGCTGAGCTGGCCGTCCAGCAGCAGCGCGTCGTCCCATTTGAACGGTCCGAGCTTACCCTTGGTTCCGGCGGGGGGCGGGATGGCGTTCATCGTCAGCTCTCCGTGTCCTCAACACTGTCTTGCGCTGCAACAGTGTCTTGCGCTGCCGCCCGACGGGGCCGGGCCGCGACCAGCATGAAGGCGGGCACGTCGTCGCCGAAGCCGAGAACGCGGGCGCCGGGCTCGTTGTCGCGTTGGCGATCCCGATCCCTGTCGCGATCGCGGCCGCTACCGCTACCGCTACCGCTACCACCGCGCCGGTCGTCTCGGCGATCATCACGGCGGGGCGCACGATCGGGGCGCGTGGCGATGATGGGTTCGGGGATCGGCGCGGGGATGGGGGAGGCGAGTACGAGTTCGGGTTGCTCGGCGTCGATCGGCACCGGCGGGGTGGCTTCGCGTTTGGTCCGGTCGGAACGGCTGCGCGGAGATCTTGTGCGCGGCGGCTTGGCCGAAGCGGTTTCCACCGGCGCGTCGCCGGCCTGTGTCGGTTCGATCTGTGTGGGCTCGATCGCGGAGGTCTCGACGGTCGCCGCCTCGGTCCGGATCGGCTTTTCGCGGGTCGATTTCTCGCGCTCGGGCTTGGCCGTGCCGCGCTTCGCCACCGGCTTGCCACGGCCACGGCGGCGGCTGTCGCCTTCGGACCATGCGACCACGTCGAGCCCGTCGACGACGATGCGCGGGATCGGGTGTCCGGTCAGCTTCTCGATCGCCTCGACGGCCAGGCGGTCATCGGGGGTTGCGAGCGTGAAGGCGCGGCCTTCGCGTCCCGCGCGTCCCGTGCGGCCGATCCGATGCACGTAGTCCTCGGCATGATGCGGCACGTCGAAGTTGAACACATGGCTCAGCCCGCCGATATCGAGGCCGCGGGCCGCGACGTCGCTGCAGCAGAGCAGGCGCAGTTCGCCGGCCTTGAACTTCTCCAGCGTGGCGAAGCGCACCGGCTGCGTCATGTCGCCATGCAGCGCGCCGACGCTGAAATTATGCCGCTTGAGCGATTTGTAGAGGATGTCCACTTCGGTCTTGCGGTTGCAGAAGATCAGCGCGTTCTGCACGTCCTCGCTGCGGATTAGCCGGCGCAGGGCTTCGCGCTTGTCGAGTTCTGCGACCAGCAGCATGCCCTCGGTGATCGTGGGAGCGACCGAGGCCGGCTTGGAGACGGTGATCTCCTTGGGATTCTGTAGGAAGGCGTCAGCGAGTTTGCGGATTTCCGGCGCCATGGTGGCGCTGAAGAACAGCGTCTGCCGGTTGGCTGGCAACAGGGAGACGATTTTCTCGACGTCGGGGATGAACCCCATGTCGAGCATGCGGTCGGCCTCGTCGATGACGAGCACCTTGCAGTCGGAGAGCAGGATCGAGCCGCGCTCGAACATGTCCATCAGGCGTCCGGGCGTGGCGATCAGCACGTCCACGCCGCGCATCAGCACCTCCTTCTGGTCGGACATACTCTCGCCGCCGATGATCAGCGCGTGGGTCAGCTTCAGGTATTTGCCGTATTCGATGAAATTCTCGGCAACCTGGAGGGCCAGTTCGCGAGTGGGCTCAAGGATCAGGCTGCGCGGCATGCGGGCGCGGGCGCGGCTGCCGGAGAGGATGTCGAGCATCGGCAGGGTGAAGCCGGCGGTTTTGCCGGTGCCGGTCTGGGCGCAGCCGAGCACGTCGCGCCCGGCCAGCACGGCGGGGATGGCGGCCGTCTGGATCGGCGTGGGGATCAGGTAGCCCTTCTCGGCGACGGCGCGCAGGATCGGCTCGGACAGGCCGAGTTCCTCGAACCCGGAGGTGGCCGGCTCGTCCGGTTCGAGTGCTTCCGCTTGCGGTGCTTCGGCCGGAGTTGCGGCCTCGACGGCCGGATGGTCGGTGGGTTCAGGCAATGGGTGATCCCCAGCCGGAATAACGGTCGTGTCGGTCAACTTTGTGGTGTCAGTCAAACTGCCTGTGCTTTCATGGCGGCTGCCTCTTCAATCGCGCCGGTCACCGGCGCGCAGCAGCAAGCGCACACGAAGGCGCGCATGCGGAGCCATATCTGGAAACCTTGCCGAAAAGTCAAGCGAATTGGCGATCCCGAAAGGCGATGACGCCCATTACCGTCGGGCGGTGTGCTTTTGTTGCCAGGGGGATTGTTGCCTACAGAAAGCTGATCGGGTCGACATCGACATCGACGCGCACCGAGCCGGAGATCGGAACCTGCGCGAGCCAGTGCCGCAGCAGCGGCTGCACGGCAATGTCGCGGCGCGTCTTGAGCAGCAGCCGTCGCCGGTGGCGGCCACGCAGAATGGCGAGCGGGGCCGGCGCGGGGCCGAGGGTCGAAAAACCCTCGCCATGGGGGGCGGCGCGGCCGAGGTCGCGGGCCGCGATGTCGGCGGCTTCGGCGGTGTCGGCGGAGACGATGAGGGCGGCGAGGCGGCCATAGGGCGGCCAGTTGCCGGGCTTTCGCTGGGCGGCCTCGCGCGCCATGAAGCTGTCGAGGTCGCCATGCAGAAGGGCCTGCATCACTGGATGCTCGGGCGAGAAGGTTTGCAGCAGCACGCGCCCCGGCGCCTCGGCACGGCCGGCGCGGCCGGCAACCTGGTGGAGGAGCTGCACCGTTCGTTCCGCCGCCCGCAAGTCGCCGCCGGCGAGGCCGAGATCGGCATCGACGACGCCGACCAGGGTCAGATGCGGAAAATGCCAACCCTTGGCGACGATCTGCGTGCCGATGATCAGATCGACCTCGCGCGCCTCGATCGAGCGGGCGGCCTCGGCGGCGGCGTGCGGGCCGGGCAGCGTGTCACTGGCCATCACCAGCACCCGGGCATCGGGGAAGAGCGCGCGGCATTCCTCGGTGATGCGCTCCACGCCCGGGCCGATGGCGGTCAGGCTGTGCTCGGCGCCGCATTCCGGGCAGGCCGGCGGGATCGGCACGGTGTGGCCACAGTGGTGGCACTGCAACTGCTGGCGGGCGCGGTGTTCGACCAGCCAGGCCGTGCAGTTCGGGCACTGAATGCGGTGCCCGCAGGCGCGGCACAAGGTGAGCGGGGCGTAGCCGCGGCGGTTGAGGAACAGCATCGCCTGCTCGCCGCGCGCCAGGGTGGCATGGATGTCGGCGACCAGCGGCGGGGCGATGAACTTGCCGCGTTCCGGGGGTGCTTCGCGCAGGTCGATCAGGCCGATCTCGGGCATGGTGGCGCCGCCGTGGCGGTCGGGCAGCAGCAGGCGGTGGTAGCGCCCGGCCTCGACGTTGGCGATGCTTTCCAGGCTGGGGGTGGCGGAGACAAGCACGGCGGGTGCGGCGCAGAGCCGGGCGCGCACCACGGCCATGTCGCGGGCGTGGTAGATGATGCCGTCCTCCTGCTTGAAGGCGGTCTCGTGCTCCTCGTCGATGACGACGAGGCCGAGATCGGGGAACGGCAGGAACAGCGCCGAGCGGGCGCCGACGACGACGGGCGCCTGACCGACGGCGACGGCGCGCCAGGTCATTCGCCGCACGCGCGAGGACAGGTCCGAGTGCCAGACCGCCGGGGCGACGCCGAAGCGGCGGGCGAAGCGGTCGAGCCATTGCGACGAGAGCGCGATCTCCGGCAGCAGCACCAGCGCCTGCCGTCCGAGGCGCAGGCATTCGGCGATGGCCTCGAAATAGACTTCGGTCTTGCCCGACCCGGTCACGCCATCGAGCAGGGTGACCGAGAATGCGCGGTCGACCACGGCGGTGCGTAGCTCCTTGGCGGCGTCCTGCTGGTCGGCCGACAGGGTCGGTCCTGGGTGGTCCGGGTCGGGCAGCGCGAAGGGGGCGGGGGCCGGCATGGTCACGGGGATCAGGGCGCCGGCGTCGGCGAGGCCACGGATCACCGCGGCGGAGACCTGGGCGCTCTGCATCAAGGCCGCGCCGGCTTGCGGTTCTCGTACGGCGAGGGCGTCGAGGACCTGCCGGCGCGCCTCGGTCATGCGGAATTCAGGGGGTGGCGCGGCCCGCAGCCAGCCCACCGGCGTCGGCTCGGCGCGCAGGGTGTTCGTGCGCAGCGCCATCGCCAGCACGGCGCCAGGCGGGCTGAGCGTATACGCGGCAATCCAGTCCACGAGGTGGCGGATATCGGCGCCCATCGGGGGGGCGTCGAGCACGGCGATCAGCGGGCGCAGCCGGTTGTCGCCGACGCTGTGGTCGGGCGGCCCGTCCCACACGACGCCGACCTCCTCGCGCCGGTTAAGCGGCACCATCACGAGATCGCCAGGCTGGGGGTCGAGATCGGCGGGCACGCGGTAGTCGAACGGGCCGGCGAAGGGGTAGGGCAGCAGCACGGCCACCCGCCGGCCGCGCGAGGGGGCGGGGCCGAGCAGGTCCGTCGTGTCGTCGTGCTTCCTGTGAACCGGCGCCATCTGTAAGCTCTGCCTGAACTCGCGCCGCCGCAACAGACCCTCATCACGGGACTCACGCCATGAAATTCTTCGTCGACACCGCTGACACCGCGGAGATCAAGACCCTCGCCGCCTCCGGCCTGTTGGATGGGGTGACCACGAACCCCTCGCTGATCGCCAAGTCGGGCCGCAAGATCCTTGAGGTGATCGCCGAGATCTGCGCGATCGTCGAGGGGCCGGTGAGCGCGGAAGTGGCGGCGACGGACTACGAGGGGATGCTGCGCGAGGCCAAGGTGCTCAGGGCCATCGCCGCCAACGTGTGCGTGAAACTGCCGCTGACACCGGACGGCCTGCGCGCCTGCAAGACCCTTTCGGGCGAAGGGGTGATGACCAATGTCACGCTGTGCTTCTCCGCCCCGCAGGCGTTGCTGGCGGCCAAGGCGGGGGCGAGCTTCGTCAGCCCGTTCATCGGCCGGCTCGACGATATCGGCCAGGACGGGCTGGTGTTGATGGCCGACATCATGACGATCTATCGCAACTATCCCACGCTAAAGACCGAGGTGCTGGCGGCGAGCGTGCGCCACCCCGTGCATCTGCTGGCGGTCGCCAAGCTCGGCGTTCATGTGTCCACTTTGCCGCCGGCGGTGCTGCGGCAGTTGTATGGGCATCCGTTGACCGACAAGGGGCTGGCCGGGTTCCTCGCGGACTGGGCCAAGACCGGGCAGACGATTGCCTGAGGGGGGCACTACCATGACCACGGCCGAGGATGTCGTCGGGTTCCTGCGCGCGCATCCGCGGTTTCTGGCGGAGAACCCGGAGCTGTATCGCCTCCTGGAGCCGCCGGTTCGGGTGCATGGCACCATTCTGGCCGATCATATGGCGGCATTGCTGGCCGCCGAACGGGCCCATGCGCGCACCATGGCCGCGCGCGCCGACGATGTGCTGGCAGCGGGGCGGGCTGCGGCGGGGTTGGCGCATCGGGTGCAGGAGGCCGTATTGTTGCTGATCGCCGCTCGCGATGTGACCGAATGCGTGGCCGCTGAGTTTCCGATGGCACTGGCGATCGACGCGGCGGCTTTATGTGTGGAGGCGGCGGGCGCGCAGGGGTTGCCGTGCGGCAGGATCGCGGAGTTGTTTGAAGGGCGGTCGGTGGTGTTCCGCGCCGATGCGGCGCCCGATGCGATGCTGCATGGCGCGGCGGCACGGCTTGCCGTGCATGAGGCGCTCGTTCGCATCCCCGGAGCCGACCCGCCGGCGATGCTTGCCTTGGCGGCACGTGACGCGGCGATGCTCGATCCATCCCAGGGCACCGGCGCGCTCGGTTTTCTCGGCCGCGCCGTGGCCGCGGCGCTCGGGCGCTGATGCTGGCCGAGGAGGCACGGCAGGAATTTCTTCGCTGGCTCATCCATGAACGCCGCGCCTCGCCGCTGACGGTTGAGGCCTACGGGCGCGACGTCGGCGCCTTTCTGGGCTTCATCACCCGCCATCAGGCGGCCGAGCCGGACATGGCCGCGCTCGCCGCGCTGCGTGCCGCCGATCTGCGGGCCTGGCTGGCCTGGGAGGCGAAAGAGGGTGCTGGCAATGCGACCCGTAGCCGGCATCTCTCGGCGGTCCGGAGTTTCTTTCGCTGGGCGGCGCGGCGGCACGGGCTGAACAACGCACAGGTGGGCCTGCTGACCTCGCCACGGGCGCGCAAGCCTTTGCCAAAGGCGCTGACGGTCGGGCAGGCCAGGGAGATCAGCGCCGATATCGGGGAAATGTCCGACACAGCGGCGATGCAGGCGCGGGATACCGCGTTGTTCAGCCTGCTCTACGGCAGCGGGCTGCGGATCGCCGAGGCACTGGCGCTGAACGTGGCGGATGCCCCGGGGGTGGAGGGTGCGCTGCGGGTGACCGGCAAGGGCGCGAAAACGCGGATCGTGCCCGTGCTGCCGGTGGTGCGCGACGCCATTGCGGCCTGGTTGCGCCTGCACCCCGATCGTCGTTCGGATGCACCGCTGTTCCTGGGCGTGCGGGGAGAGCGGCTCAACCCCGGTGTTGCCCAGCGCACTCTGCGCAACTTCCGCCGCCTGCACGGCCTGCCCGAGCATGCCACGCCGCATGCGCTGCGGCATTCCTTCGCCACCCATCTGCTTGCCGGCGGGGCCGATCTGCGCTCCATCCAGGAGCTGCTGGGCCATGCGAGCCTGTCGACCACCCAGCGCTACACCTCCGTCGATGCCGCCCAACTGCTTGAGGTCTGGCATCGCACCCACCCGCGAGGATGAAACGATGCCCGATGATGCCGGTCTGCCCGATGACTTGTTGATCACCGCGGAAAGCGAAACCCGCATCCGTCAGAATCTCGTCCTCGTCGCCCTCGGCAAGCGGCCGGCGGATCGGGCGTTGCGGGTGGGGCGGCTGCTCGACGTGCATACGCGGACCTGGCGGGAGGATCAGGAGATCGTCATGACCGGCCGCCGTATAGCGTGGGTCGGGCCGGCCGGCGCCTATCCCGGCGAGGTTCGCGCGCGCGTGCATGAGCCGGCGCTGGCGGCGGTGCCGGGGTTCGGCGAGGTGCACAAGCACATCGAAAGCTCGCATCTGACGCCGGAATGGGAGGCCGCCCTGGTGCTGCCGCGCGGCAATACCTGGACCTGCGAGGCGAGCCACGAGTTCTCCAACGTGAACGGGCCGCGCAACCTGGAATTCTGGCTGGAAGCGCGCAAGCGCGGCTCGCCGCTGAAGATTTTCCCGCTGCCCGGCTCCGCCGTGCCGCCGACCGCCTATGAATGGGGCGGCGGCTGGTATGGCTACGAGGAGCAAAAGGCGTTCCTCGATACCAGCCCGATGGTGCCGGGGCTGGACGAGGTGATGGACTGGCCGGCGGTGTGGAACCCGGAGAGCCCGTCCTATGTGCGGCTTTGGGGCATGATCCGCGCCACCTTCGAGCGACGCGCGGTGATCGAGGGGCATGGCGCGGGGTTGCGCGACATCGACACGATCAGCGCCTTCGCCGCCGCCGGCCTGTCCTCGGACCACGAGGCGTGGACGCCCGAGGAGGTGTGGGAGAAGCTTTCGCGCGGCATCTTCATGGAGCTGCGGCCGCATTCGATGGACGCGATCATTCCGTTCCTGCTGGAAAAAGGCCTCGCCGACTGGTCGCAGATCGCGTTCACCACGGATGATCGCTCGGCGTCGGACACGGTGAAGCTGGGCGCCAGCGACTACAATGCGCGCACCGCGATCGGCCTCGGCCTGGCGCCGGAGATCGCGATCCAGTGCATCACCCTGAACCCGGCGCGCCATATGCGGCTGACACCGTTCGTCGGCAGTATCGCGCCGGGGCGGTTTGCCGACGTGGTGCTGCTGTCGGACGTGGCGTCGCTGGAAATCGCCAAGGTGTGGGCCGACGGAGCGCCGGTTTCGGAAGGGAAGACGTTCACCGGGCTGGTGCCGAAGATCGACTGGCCGGACTGGGCGACGCGGACGGTGAACATCCAGCGCACCATCATGCCCGCCGACTTCGCGCTGCCCGCCGGGGCCGGGCGGAACACCATGCATGCCGCCGTGCTGCGGCCGTTCCACTGGGCGGACGGGTTCATCACCATGGATCTGCCGGTGGTCGATGGCGAAGTGCAGCGCGATCCCGACCGCAACCTGACCAAGTTCGCCATCGTCGACCGGTTTTCCGGCGAGGGCAAAGTGTCAAAAATGTTCTGGCTCGGCTGCGGGCCGCGCACGGCCGATACCGCGCTGGGCTGTTCGGTGATGCATGACAAGCACAACATCTGGGTGTGCGGCTCGTCGGACGAAGCGATGGCGCTGGTGGTCAATACGATCGCGGAAATGCAGGGTGGCTGGGTGCTCGTGCGCGGCGGGGTGGTGGTGGCGCGGGTGCACTACGAGGTCGGCGGGCTGATGACGTGCCGGCCGCATGACGCGCTTGATGCGGAGATGCAGCATCTCTACGCCGAGGCCGCGCACGTGGATTGGATGTTCGAGCCGACCTTCCATCCGCGCTGGTTCCCAGGCTTTCCGGAGCGGCTGATCTTCGCGACGTTGACCTGCGCGCCCTGGCGCTGGGTGCTGGTGGCGCCGTGCGAGCAGGCGCCGCAGGGTTTTGTCGATGTGCAAACCGGGGAGACGCATCCGGTCGTCTGGTAGAGTCTATCCGCGCGCCGCCTGCATCAGCGCCTTCATCCGGCGCACCACCGCGGGCAGGCCGTCGAAGATCGCCTGGCCGATGATGAAATGGCCAATGTTGAGTTCCACCACCTCGGGGATCGCGGCGACGGGCGCGACATTGTCGAACGTGAGGCCGTGGCCGGCGTGGCATTCGAGGCCGAGTTTGGCGGTGAACGCGGCGGCGGATTGCAGGCGGGCGAGTTCGCCGGCGGCGCCATGGGCGTAGCTGCCGGTGTGCAGTTCGACGATATGCGCTCCAATCGCCGCACTGGCTTCGAGCTGGGCTGGGTCGGGGTCGACGAACATGGAAATGCGGATGCCCGCCGCGGACAGGCGCTGCACCAGCGGGCGCAGGGTGGCGGCGTGGCCGGCGACGTCGAGACCGCCTTCGGTGGTCACTTCCGTGCGTTTTTCCGGAACGATGCAGCAGGCGTTCGGCAGGGCAGTCAGCGCGATGCGGACCATCTCCTCGGTGGCGGCCATTTCGAAGTTCAACGGCTTGCCGATGCCGGCGCGAATGGCGGAGACGTCGGCGTCGCGGATATGGCGGCGGTCTTCGCGCAGATGGATGGTGATGCCGTCGGCGCCGGCGGCGATGGCGATGCGGGCGGCCTCCAGCGGGTCTGGATAGTGTTCGCCGCGGGCGTTGCGCAGGGTGGCGACGTGGTCGACGTTGATGCCGAGTCTTTGAGCGATCATGTGCGGGCTTCCCGACGGGTGGCGAGTAGGGCGGCGAGGTCGATGGCGGCGATCAGGCTGGTGGCGTCGGCGATGCCCTGGCCGGCAATGGCGAAGGCGGTGCCGTGGTCGGGCGAGGTGCGGATGATCGGCAGGCCGAGCGTGGTGTTGACGCCGTGGTGCATGTCTAGCGTTTTCAGCGGGATGAGCGCCTGGTCGTGATACATGCCCATGGCGACGTCGTAGTTTTTCCGGGCTTCGGGCGTGAACATGCTGTCGGCGGCCCAGGGGCCGGTGACGGCGAAACCCTCGGCGCGGAGCTGGGCGATGGCGGGGGCGATGATGGTGATTTCCTCCTCGCCCATGGTGCCGTCCTCGCCGGCATGCGGGTTCAGGCCGGCGATGGCGAGGCGCGGATGGGCGATGCCCCAGTGTTCGCGCAGGGCGGCGGCGGTGACGCGGCAGACGGCGACGATGCGGTCTGTGGTGATCATGTCGAGCATCCGGCGCAGCGAGGCGTGCACGGTGATCGGCACGACGCGCAGATCGGGGCTGGCGAGCATCATGACGGGGAATTTCGCGCCGGTGAGGGCGGCGAGGAATTCGGTGTGGCCGGGATAGGCGAAGCCGGTGCCGTAGAGGGTGGATTTGTGGATCGGGTTGGTCACTACGGCGGCGGTTTCGCCGGCCATTGTGAGTTTGGTCGCCTGTTCGATGGAGGCGATGACGGCGGCGGCATTGGCTGGATCGGCATGGCCGGGGGTTGGTCGGGCGCCGAGTTTGATCGGCAGCACCGGCAGGGCGTCGCGGAAGACGGCGGCCGCGGCGCCGGCAGCGTTGACGACGCGGACGGGGACGTCGAGGCCCAAGGCGGCGGCGATGCCGGCCAGGCGGTCGGGGTCATCGAGCGTGACGAAGGGCCGGCCGCCCCGACGGGCGAGCCAGGCTTTCAGGGAAAGCTCGCCGCCGATGCCGGCGGGGTCACCCATGGTGAGGGCAAGGGGGTGCGTTTGCATCCGCTAAATGTGCAACGCCCGGCCCCCGACCGCCAGGGCTGCTTCCTTCACCGCTTCGTTGAGGCTGGGATGCGCGTGGCACGTGCGTGCCACATCCTCGGCGGAGGCGCCGAATTCCATGGCGAGTGCGATTTCGGCGATCAGGGTGCCGGCGTCGGGGCCAAGGATGTGGGCTCCGAGCAGGCGGTCGGTGGATTTGTCGGCGAGGAGTTTTACGAAGCCGTCCATGCTGCCCATGGCGCGGGCGCGGCCGTTGGCGGTGAAGGGGAATTTTCCCACGTTGTAGGCGACACCGGCGGCTTTCAGTTCCTCCTCGGTCTGTCCCACCGAGGCCACTTCCGGGGCGGTGTAGATGACGCCGGGGATGACCGCGTAGTTCACATGCCCGGCCTGCCCGGCGAGGCGTTCGGCGAGAGCCACGCCTTCGTCCTCGGCCTTGTGGGCCAGCATCGGGCCGGCGATCACGTCGCCGATGGCGTAGATGCCGGGCACGGAGGTGGCGTAGTGGCCATCGGTTTCCACGCGGCCCCGCGCATCGGTGGCGACGCCGATCTCGGCCAGGCCGAGGCCAGCCGTGTAGGCGCGGCGGCCGATGGCGAGCAGGACGACGTCGGCTTGCAGTTCCTCGGTTTTGCCGGACTTCATCGTCTCGACGGTCAGCGTGACGCCATCGGCGGCGGCCACGGCGCCGGTCACCTTGGTGCCCAGTCGGAATTTCATGCCCTGGCGTGACAAGACGCGCTCGAACTGCTTCGCCACCTCGCCGTCATTGCCGGGGATCAGGCGGTCGAGGAATTCCACCACCGTCACCTGCGCGCCCAATCGGCGCCAGACGCTGCCGAGTTCGAGGCCGATGACGCCGCCGCCGATCACCACGAGATGGCCGGGCACCTTGTCCAACTCCAGCGCGCCGGTGGAGGTGACGATCCGCTTCTCGTCAACGGCGACGCCGGCGAGCGGCATGCTCTCGCTGCCGGTGGCGATGACGATGTGTTTGGCGGTGTAGTCTGTGCCGTCAACCGCGACGCGGCCGGCGGCGAGGATTTTGCCGGTGCCCTTGAGCCAGGTGATCTTGTTCTTCTTGAACAGAAATTCGACGCCCTTGACGTTGGCGCCGACGACTTCGCCCTTGCGTGCCTGCATGCGGGCGAGGTCCAGCGTGACCCCTTCGACGATGATGCCGTGGTCTTTCCAGGCATGCGTCGTTTTGTGGAAATTTTCCGAGGATTGCAGCAGCGCCTTGCTCGGGATGCAGCCGATATTGAGGCAGGTGCCGCCGAGGGTATCGCCCCGTTCGACGCAGGCGACGGTCATGCCGAGTTGAGCCGCGCGGATGGCGCAGACATAGCCGGCGGGGCCGCTGCCGATGATGATGAGGTCGAATGCGTCGGTCATCGCCTAGATCTCCAGCAGCAGGCGGCGCGGGTCTTCGATGCTTTCCTTGACGCGAACCAGGAAGGTGACCGCTTCCTTGCCGTCGATGATGCGGTGATCGTAGGACATGGCGAGGTACATCATCGGGCGAATTTCCACCCGGCCGGCGATGGCCATCGGGCGGTCCTGGATTTTGTGCATGCCGAGGATGGCCGATTGCGGTGGGTTGAGGATGGGGGTGGACATCAGGCTGCCATAGACGCCGCCGTTGGTGATGCTGAAGGTGCCGCCGGTAAGGTCCTCCAGCTTCAACTGGCCGTCGCGGACGCGCTTGCCGAGGTCGGAGATGCCCTTCTCGATCTGAGCGAAACCCATCTGATCGGCATTGCGCAGGACGGGCACCACTAGGCCGGTGGGGCCGCCGACCGCGATGCCCATATGGACGAAATGCTTGTAGACGATCTCGTCGCCGTCGATTTCGGCGTTGACGGCGGGGAACTCCTTCAGCGCGGAGACGCAGGCGCGCACGAAGAAGGACATGAAGCCGAGGCGGACGCCGCCATGCTTCTTCTCGAAGGCGTCCTTGTATTCGCTGCGCAGCGCCATGACGGCCGACATGTCCACCTCGTTGAAGGTTGTCAGCATGGCCGCGGTGTTCTGCGCCTCCTTCAGCCGCGCCGCGATGGTGCGGCGCAGGCGGGTCATTTTTACCCGCTCCTCACCGGCTTCGGGGGCGCGGGCGGGCCTTGCCGCGGCGGGGGCTGCGGTTGCCACGGGCACGGGGCGGTTGAGGAAAGCGAGCACGTCGCCCTTGGTGATCCGGCCGTCCTTGCCGGAGCCGGCACCGATCGCGGCGGCGGCAACGCCGCTCTCCTCGATCAGCTTCGCCGCAGCGGGCAGCGGCGCGTGAGCGACGAGATCGGCGGGTGGGGTGGCGGGGCGGGCGACCGGGCCGGTCGGCGTGGGCGGCGGATTGATCCCCGCCGGCGGGTTGGCGGCCGGGTGGGCGCGCTCTACCGGTCGCGATGCCGCGCCGCCCTCGGCGATGGTTGCCAGAACGGCGCCGACGGAAACCTCGGCGCCTTCGGCGACCAGGATATCGGTAAGCCGACCGGCGGCGGGGGCGGGCACCTCGACCGTCACCTTGTCGGTCTCCAGTTCGACCACCGGCTCGTCGGCGGCGACCATGTCGCCGGCCTGTTTCAGCCAGCGCGCTATGGTGGCGGTGGTGACGCTTTCGCCGAGACTCGGCACTTTGATCTCAGTCGCCATGGCGGCAATTCCCGTTCTGGGTCATCGTGAACACAGGGGTCAGTCGAGCGCCAGCGCGGCGGCGACGAGGGCGGCCTGTTCGGCGGCGTGGGTTTTCGCCAGGCCGGTGGCGGGACTCGCCGCCTCGGGCCGGCCGACATAGGCGGGGCGCTTGGCGAGGATATCGAGGCCGCCGAGCACTTTCTCGATGCGGCGATCGACGAATGTCCAAGCGCCCATGTTCTCCGGCTCTTCCTGGCACCAGACCACCTGCGCCTCCGGGTATTTCTGCAATTCGCGTGGCAGGGAGACGATCGGGAACGGGTAGAGCTGTTCCACGCGGACCAGGGCGACATCGGTGATGCCGCGCGCGCGGCGTTCGGCGAGGAGGTCGTAATAGACCTTGCCGGTGCAGAGCACGACGCGCTTCACCTCGGCGCCCGCAGCGATTTTGTCGGTCTCGGGAATGACCGGCTGGAAGCGGCTGCCAGGTCCGAAATCGGCCAGCGGGGAGACGGCAAGCTTGTGGCGCAGCAGGGATTTCGGCGTCATCAGCACCAGCGGCTTGCGGAAGTTGCGCTTCAGCTGGCGGCGCAGCGCGTGGAAGTAGTTGGCGGGCGTCGTGAGGTTGCCCACCGCCATATTCCGCTCGGCGCAAAGCTGCAAGTAGCGTTCCAGGCGGGCCGAGGAGTGCTCCGGCCCCTGCCCTTCGTAGCCGTGTGGCAGCAGCATCACCAGGCCGGACATGCGCAGCCATTTGCTTTCGCCGCTGGCCAGGAACTGGTCGATGATCACTTGCGCACCGTTGGCGAAATCGCCGAATTGCGCTTCCCACAGCACCAGGGTCCGCGGGTCGGCGAGGGTGTAGCCGTATTCGAAGCCGAGCACACCGACTTCGGACAGCAGCGAATTGTAGATCTCGATTTTGGATTGCGCCGTGTCGATATTGTTCAGCGGCACATATTCGTTCTGGTTCTGCTGGTCGATCAGCATGGCGTGGCGCTGGCTGAAGGTGCCGCGCTGCACGTCCTCGCCGGAGAGGCGAACGCGGTGTCCGTCGAGCAGCAGGGTGCCGAATGCCAGGGCCTCGCCGGTCGACCAGTCCACACCCTCGCCGGTGTCGATCATCGTGCGCTTGGCTTCGAGCTGGCGGATGATCTTTGAATTGACGTCGAAATTCGCCGGCACGCGCGAGATCGCGGTGCCCACGCGCTTGAGCTGGTCGAGCGGCGCCGCGGTTTCGCCCTCAGTGCCCTCGGCTTCGTCGCCGGGGACGGTAAAGCCGGTCCAGTGGCCTTCGAGCCAGTCGGCCTTGTTCGGCTTGTAGGCCTGGGCGGCCTGGTAGGCCTGGTCGAGGCCATTGGTGAAGCTGTCCCACATCGACTGGGCGTCCTCGGCACTCAGCGCGCCTTCGGCGGCGAGGCGCTCGGCGTAGAGCGTCCGAGTGGTCTTCATGTCCTTGATGGCGCGATACATGATCGGCTGGGTGAAGGCCGGCTCGTCGGCCTCGTTGTGGCCGTGGCGGCGATAGCAGACGATGTCGAGCACGAAATCGGTGGCGAATTCCATCCGGAACTCGGCCGCCATCTGCGCGCACCACACCACCGCCTCGGGGTTGTCCCCGTTCACGTGCAGGATCGGCGACTGGATCGATTTGGCGACGTCGGTGCAGTACATGCCGGAATAGGCGTGCGCGGGGACGGTGGTGAAGCCGATCTGGTTGTTGACGATGACGTGGACGGTGCCGCCGGTGCGGTAGCCGATGAGCTGGCTCATTGCGAGGGTCTCGTAGACCAGGCCCTGGCCGGCGAAAGCGGCGTCGCCGTGCATCAGGATGCCCATGACCGAGCGCCGCGCGCGGGTGTCGCCGGCCATGTCCTGGCGGGCCCGCACCTTGCCGACCACGACGGGGTCAACCGCTTCGAGATGCGAGGGGTTCGGTTGCAGCGAAAGATGCACCATGTGCCCGGCGATCTCGATGTCTGTCGAGGTGCCCAGATGGTATTTCACGTCGCCCGAGCCCTGCACGTCATCAGGCTTGAAGGACGCGCCGCCGAACTCGCTGAATAGGGCCGCGTAGGGCTTCTTGACGATGTTCACCAGCGTGTTCAGGCGCCCGCGATGCGGCATGCCGATGGCGATTTCGCGCACACCGGATTTGGCCGCCGTCTCGATGATGGCGTGCAGTGCGGGGATCGTGACCTCGCCGCCCTCCAGGCCGAAGCGCTTGGTGCCGACGAAGCGCTTCTGGCAGAAGGTTTCCAGGCCCTCGGCCTCGGTGAGCTGTTGCAAAATCGTTTTCTTGGCGGTGCGTCCAAAGGCGGTGCGCCAGGGCGCGCCCTCGACGCGGCGCTGGATCCAGGCCTTCTGGTCGGGGTCCTGGATATGCATGAACTCGACGCCGATCGGGCCGCAATAGGTTTCGCGCAGAACATGCAGGATCTGCCGCGGCGTCGCGGTTTCCAGGCCGAGCACATTGTCGATGAAGATCGGGCGATCCATGTCGGCGGCACCGAAGCCGTAGGTCGCTGGGTCAAGCTCGGCGTGTTTCTGCGGCACCTGTAGTCCGAGTGGATCGAGCTTGGCTTCCAGGTGGCCGCGCACGCGGAAGGTGCGGATCATCATCAACGCCCGCAGGCTGTCCTTGGTGGCGGTGCGGACGGCGTCCGTGCTGACCGGCGGTGGCGGGGGGGCGCGGTGCTCGTTCGCGCGGCGTTCGGCTTCCGGCTCGGCGGCGATGACCGGTTCGTTTGGTGCCCAGGAGGCGCCGGAAACATCCGCCAGCACGGCGCGCGCCTCGTCGTCCATTGAGGCGAACACCTCGGCGAAACCGGCATCGACCGAGCCGGGATTGGCGACCCAGCGGACGTACATCTCGGCGATAAAGGTTGCGTTGGCACCGCTAAAGGCTGTGGCAAGAATGTCGACGCCGGCCATTTTTCGTGTCCTTGACGAGAGGATTTAGATGCGAAGGCAAGGCAGTAGGTTCCGCCGGTGTCGTGCGCAGCACGCTTTCGCGTGACGGGCCGGGGTTGCTGGCGCCTGGCGAGGCCTGTGCGACCTCGTGGTCGTTCTGGTGAGCCGCAATAGTCCTCGCCTGCGGCGCAAGCGAGAACGCAGATATCAACCGAAGGCTGGTGATCCAGCCGCCAGCAGTAGCGGGTTCAAAGGGCCTCCGGCCCTTTGCCGCCGGAGGCTTGCTTAGCCTCGCAATGCCTTCAACATCGTGCTCCCCAGCGCCGCCGGGCTTTCGGCAACGTGGATGCCCGCCTGGCGCATCGCCTCGAACTTTGCCGCCGCGGTGTCGCGCCCCCCGCTGATGACGGCGCCTGCGTGGCCCATGCGCCGGCCCGGGGGGGCGGTGGCGCCGGCGATGAAGCCGACGGTCGGCTTCTTCACCTTGTTGGCGGCAAGGAATTCTGCCGCATCGATTTCGCTTTGTCCGCCGATCTCCCCGATCATGATGACCGCCTCGGTCTCAGGGTCGGCGAGAAACATTTCCAGTATCTCAATGAAATCTGTCCCCTTCACCGGATCGCCGCCGATGCCGACGCAGGAGCTTTGGCCGAGACCAGCGGCGGTGGTTTGTGCCACCGCCTCATAGGTGAGGGTGCCCGAACGCGATACAATGCCGACCTTGCCGCGGCGATGGATATGGCCGGGCATGATGCCGATCTTGCAGGCGTCGGGCGTGATAACGCCCGGGCAGTTCGGCCCGATCAGGCGCGAGCGGCTGCCGGAGAGCGCCCGCTTGACGCGCACCATGTCGAGCACCGGGATCCCCTCGGTGATGCAGATGATCAGCGCGATTTCGGCGTCGATGGCTTCGAGAATGGCGTCCGCCGCATAGGCTGGGGGGACGTAGATGGCGGTTGCGCTGACCCGCGAGGCCGACACCGCTTGGGCCACGGTGTCATAGACGGGCAGGCCAAGATGGATGGACCCGCCCTTCCCGGGCGTCACGCCGCCGACCATCTTGGTGCCGTAGGCGATTGCCTGTTCGGAGTGGAAGGTGCCCTGGGCGCCGGTGAATCCCTGGCAGATGACGGTGGTGTTGGCATCGACGAGAACGGCCATCAGGCGGCATCCTTCACGGCCTTGACCACTTTTTCGGCGGCGTCGGCGAGGTTATCGGCGGAGATGATCGGCAGGCCGGACTTAGCCATGATCTCCTTGCCGAGGGCGACGTTGGTGCCTTCGAGGCGAACGACCAGGGGCACGCTGAGCGAGACCTCCCGCGCCGCCGCGACCACGCCTTCAGCAATCACGTCGCAGCGCATGATGCCGCCGAAGATGTTGACCAGGATGCCTTCGACGTTGGGGTCGGACAGGATGATCTTGAACGCCGCCGTCACTCGCTCCTTGGTCGCGCCGCCACCGACGTCGAGGAAGTTGGCGGGCGAGGAGCCGTAGAGCTTGATGATGTCCATCGTTGCCATGGCCAAGCCGGCGCCGTTGACCATGCATCCGATCTGGCCGTCCAGCGCCACGTAGTTGAGGTTGTGCTTGGCGGCTTCGAGTTCCTTCGGGTCCTCCTCGGCCTCGTCGCGCAGCTTCTCGATGTCCGGGTGCCGATAGAGTGCGTTGTCGTCGAAGCTCACCTTGGCATCGAGGGCGACAATCTCGCCGGCGCCGGTGACGACGAGCGGGTTGATCTCGACTATGGCGCAATCGAGGGCGACGAAGGCCTCGTATAGGGCGGTGACGAACTTGCCGAACGCGGCCACCTGCTTGCCCGTCAGGCCGAGGGCGTAGGCGAGGCGGCGGCCGTGAAAGCTCCAGATGCCCGCCGCCGGGTCGATGGCGACGCGGATGATCTTCTCGGGATGGTGTTCGGCGACTTCCTCGATCTCCATGCCGCCCTCGGTTGAGGCCATGATGGTGACGCGGGCGGTGTCACGGTCGATCAGCAGGGAGAGATAAAGCTCGCGGGCGATGTCGCAGCCCGCTTCGATATACACGCGGTTGACGCGGCGGCCGGTCGGGCCGGTTTGCTTGGTGATCAGCGTATGGCCGATCATCGCCTCGGCGGCGGCGCGGACGTCCTCGATCGATTTGGCGATGCGGACGCCGCCCTTGCCGTTCGGATCATCGGCGAAGCGGCCGGCGCCCCGGCCGCCGGCGTGGATCTGCGATTTCACCACGTAGACCGGCCCCGGCAGTCTGCCGGCGGCCGCGACGGCTTCTTCGGGAGTCCAGGCAACGTGTCCATCGAGTACCGGGACGCCGTAACCCTTCAGAAGTTCCTTGGCCTGGTACTCGTGGATGTTCATGCGGTCAGACCCCCAGTTTCTTGAAGTCTTCGATCAGCGCACGGACGGCACTGCAGGACTTGTCGAAGGCGGCCTGTTCGGCGGGCTCCAGCGCGATCTCGATGATCTTCTCGATACCGTTCTTGCCGATAACGACGGGCACGCCGATGTAGAGGCCATCGACGCCGTACTGCCCGGTCAGCAGGGCCGCGCAGGGGAGCACCCGGCGCTTGTCCTTCAGGTAGCTCTCGGCAATCGCGATGGCGCTGGCGGCCGGGGCGTAGAAGGCGCTGCCGCGTTCCAGCAGCTTGACGATCTCGCCGCCGCCATTGGCGGTGCGGGCGACGATGGCGTCGATTTTTTCCTGCGTGGTCCAGCCCAGTTTGATGAGGTCGGGCACGGGAATGCCGGCCACCGTCGAATAGCGGGTCAGCGGCACCATGGTGTCGCCGTGGCCGCCGAGCACGAAGGCGGTGACGTCCTCGACCGAGACGTTGAATTCATGGGCGAGGAAAAGCTGGAAGCGGCTGCTGTCGAGCACGCCGGCCATGCCGATGACCTTGTTGGCGGGCAGGCCGGATTTCTGCTGCATCACCCACACCATCACGTCGAGCGGGTTGGTGATGACGATGACGAAGGCGTCCGGGCAATGGGCCTTGATGCCCTCGGCGACCTGGGCGATGACGCCGGCATTCTTGGTCAGCAGGTCGTCGCGGCTCATGCCGGGCATGCGCGGGAAGCCGGCGGTGACGATCACCACGTCCGCGCCGGCGATGGCGGCATAGTCGGACCCGCCGGTCATCATGCTGTCGAACCCGTCGACCGGGCCGGATTGCATGAGGTCGAGCGCCTTGCCGGCGGCGACGCCACCGAAGACGTCAAACATCACGACGTCGCCGAGTTCCTTCAACCCGATCAGGTGGGCGAGGGTGCCGCCAATGTTGCCGGCGCCGATGAGGGCGATCTTGCTGCGAGCCATCAGGAGGATCCTTAACGAGGGCAGGGGATGAAAACAGTCAGCTGGGTCCGTTCCAGAGTAAACGGCGCCTGCCGAGCGCCCGGCCGCCCGAAAGGCGCCCGGTCACTAGCCCAAACCCCCCGATCGGGCAAGACGGGGGTATGCACCCGCAGCGCGGTGCCCCACCTATTCACCGAAGGGTAAAGAATACGTTGCGCCGACCGCGTCGCGCGGCGGCGGACGTATCTACCGTGCGGGACGGATGCCCATGGCCATCGAGACCTCATCACCGCGGGCTGCGTAGGTGAGGCCCTTGCGGGTCGCCCAGGTGTTGATGGTGAAGTAGACCGGCGCCATGCCCATGTCGGCGACGGCGATTTCGGCGGCGCGGGCATAGAAGACGTTGCGCTTGTCGGTATCGAGCGTGCGCAATGCGGTGCCGAGGGCGGCGTCGAATTCCGGGTTGGACCAGCGGCCGCGATTGGACGGGCCCATGCCGGTCTTGGGGTCATAGGTTGCCAGCAGGGCGGTCAGCGGCGAGGAGGCCTCGCCCGAGCCGACCCAGCCGGAGAGCATGACGCTGAATTCGAGCTTGCTGCCCCGGCTGAACAACATGCCCGCCGGCATCGTCTGCACGTCTGCCTTGATGCCGACGCGGGCGAACATCTGGCCAACCGCCTGTGCCACCTGGGCGTCGTTGGGGAAACGGTCGTTGGACGAGGCGAGCACGATGCTGAAACCGTCGCCCCCAGCCGGCCTCGCGCAGCAGGCGGCGGGCCATATCCGGATCATAGGGCTTGAGATTGGCGCTGACGCCGGCCACGTCCGAAGGCACATATTGCCCGGCCGGCTTGCCCTCGTGGGTCCAAGATTCCAGAGTCTTGGACCTTCGCCCAGGGTACGCGCGCGCGTCATCTATGTTTTACGTGTGACGCCCGGGCGGCCCTGGCCGCTCAGCAGGCGCTCCACAAGGGCCTGCCGGTTGATCGCCGCACTCAGGGCACGGCGGCCTTCAGCAGCGCATCGAAGATGTGGCGCTGCACGGCGCAGTTGGGGACGTAGACGTGATAATGCGGGTCGATCGAGCTGGCACCGGTGCGCACGGCGAAGCGGATATCGGCCGCGCCCGCCGCAACCGGCAGCAGTGCCGCACCGAGGCAGAACAGCGCCGCGCGCGCCAGCCGTCGGGGTGCGGTCATTGTTGTGGTCTCCGCCGTACGTTTCCTCGGCGCAGGCTAAATGATCTGCGCGAACGGGACCATATGCATCAGGACATCCGCCCGCTCAGCGCGGCAACGTGCTCCGGCCCATCAGCGCCTCGTCGACCGCGCGTGCGCATTGCCGGCCCTCGCGGATCGCCCAGACCACCAGCGACTGCCCGCGCCGCATGTCGCCAGCGGTGAAGATCCGGGCGTGCGAGGTGAGATAGTCGCTGTCATTGGCGAGCACGTTGCCGCGCGGGTCGAGTGCCACGCCGGATTGTTGCACGAGGCCGACCATGCGCGGGCCGGTGAAGCCCATGGCTAGCAGTACAAGATCGGCGGTGATCTGGAACGCGCTGCCGGGCACCTCCTGCATTTGCATGCGCCGGCCGCCGGTCTCCTTCACCCACTCCACGCGCACGCACTCGATCGCTTCGACCCGGCCATGCACGCCGACGGCGCGTTTGGTCAGCACCGCCCAGTCGCGCTCGGTGCCCTCCTCATGGGCGTGCGAGCTGCGCAGCTTCAGCGGCCAGTTCGGCCAGGTCAGCGCCTTGTCCTCCTGCTCCGGCGGGCGCGCCATGATTTCGAGCTGGATCACCGAGGCGGCCCCCTGGCGGACCGAGGTGCCGATGCAATCGGAGCCGGTATCGCCGCCGCCGATGACCACGACGTGCTTGCCGCGCGCGGTGATCGTGGCCTCGCCGCCCGTGGCCACCGCTTCGCTGTCGCCGGCGACGCGCTTGTTCTGCTGGGTGAGGAAATCGACCGCATAGTGGATGCCGGCCAGGGTCCGGCCGGGCACGTCGAGGTCGCGTGGCTGTTCGGCGCCGCCGGCCAGCACGACGGCGTCGTAGCCGGTGAGCAGCGAGGCCATATCGACGTCCACGCCGACGTCCACGCCGGTGCGGAAATCGACGCCCTCGGTGGTCATCTGCTCGACCCGGCGGTCGATCAGCGGCTTGGCCATCTTGAAATCGGGAATGCCGTAGCGCAGCAATCCGCCGATGCGGTCGCTCTTTTCGAACACGGTGACGGCGTGGCCGACGCGAGCGAGCTGCTGCGCGCAGGCCAGACCCGCCGGGCCGGAGCCGACGACAGCCACACGTTTGCCGGTGCGCTGCGTCGGCGGCAGCGGCAGGATCCAGCCTTCCTCCCAGCCCTTGTCGACGATCGCGCATTCCACCGTCTTGATGGTCACCGGGTTGTTGTCGATGTTCAGCGTGCAGGCCGCCTCGCAGGGCGCGGGGCAGATGCGGCCGGTAAATTCGGGGAAGTTATTGGTGGAATGCAACATGCGCAGGGCCGCCTGCCAATGGCCATCGGTGACGAGGTTGTTCCAGTCGGGGATCAGGTTATTGACCGGGCAGCCGTTGTGGCAGAACGGAATGCCACAATCCATGCAGCGCGCCGCCTGCGCGCCCACGCTGGAATCGCCGAGCGGGACGGTGAATTCGTCATAGGTCTGGATGCGCTCGGCGGCTTTGACATAGCCGCGATCGCGACGCTCGATCTCCAGGAATCCGGTCGGCTTACCCATGGGCGTGCTCCTCTCCAACCGTGCTGATCATTCTGCCGCCACCCTGGTCGCCGCCTGTTCGGCGCGCAGGTCCAGCATGGCGCGACGGTAATCGCGCGGCATGATCTTCACGAATTTTGCCAGTGCCGCCGGCCAGTCGGCGAGCAGTTCGGCGGCCCGCGCGCTGCCGGTCAGTCGATGATGGCGTTCGACGAGGATGCGCAGGCGGGCCGCATCGAAACGCAGCGGATCGCCCATACCATTGTCGGCCACCGAGGGCGCTTCGGTGCGGGGCCGTTCAGGGTCATCAGCGGCGCCGTCGTCATCGGCCGCGATCGGTTCGAGATCGACCATGGCGGGGTTGTAGAGCGTGGCGAAATTGCCCAGGGGGTCGTAGACATAGGCAAGCCCGCCGGACATGCCGGCGGCGAAGTTGCGCCCGGTCTCGCCGAGCACCACTACCACACCGCCGGTCATGTATTCGCAGCCATGATCCCCGGTGCCCTCCACGACGGCGACGGCGCCCGAGTTGCGCACGGCGAAGCGTTCACCGGCGACGCCCTGGAAATGTGCCTGGCCGGCAATGGCGCCATAGAGAACCGTGTTGCCGACAATGATGTTCTGGGTCGGGTCACGACGGATGTCGGCCCGCTGCCGCACCACGACGCGCCCGCCGGACAGCCCCTTGCCGACATAATCGTTAGCGTCGCCGAGCAGGTCGAGCGTGATGCCATGCGCCAGGAAGGCCGCGAAACTGCCACCGGCGGTGCCCCGCAGCGCCACCGTGATGGTGCCGTCGGGCAGTCCGGCATGGCCACGGCGCAGCGCCACCTCGCCTGACAGCATGGTTCCGACGGTGCGGTGGACGTTGCGGATATCCCGGGCAATGCGCACCCGCTCGCCGCGTTCCAGCGCCGGCCGGGCGGCGGCGATCAGGTCGACGTCCATCGCGCGTTCGAGGTGGTGCTGCTGGCGCTCGCTGTTCCAGATCGCGACGCCTGGCCGTGCCGGGATCTGGTGCAGGATGCGGCTGAGATCGATCCCGCCGGCCTTCCAGTGGTCGATGGCGCGGCGGGTATCCAGCCGATCGACCCGGCCGATCATCTCCTTGAAGCTGCGGAAGCCGAGGCGGGCCATCAGCTCGCGCACCTCCTCGGCGACGAAGAAGAAGTAGTTGATCACGTGCTCAGGCGTGCCGGTGAAGCGCCGGCGCAGGACGGGGTCCTGCGTGGCGATGCCGACCGGGCAGGTATTGAGGTGGCATTTGCGCATCATGATGCAGCCGGCAGCGATCAGCGGGGCAGTGGCGAAACCGAATTCGTCGGCGCCCAGCAGCGCGCCGACCACCACGTCGCGCCCCGTGCGCAGCCCGCCATCCACCTGCACGGCGATGCGGCCGCGCAGGCCGTTCAGCACCAGCGTCTGCTGCGTCTCGGCCAGCCCGATTTCCCACGGCGATCCTGCATGGGTCAGCGAGGTCAGCGGCGAAGCGCCGGTGCCACCCTCGAAGCCGGAGATGGTGACATGGTCCGCCCGCGCCTTGCTGACGCCGGCGGCGACCGTGCCGACGCCGATTTCGGACACGAGCTTGACTGAGACCTGTCCCGTCGGATTGACGTTCTTGAGGTCGTAGATGAGCTGCGCGATATCCTCGATCGAATAAATGTCGTGATGCGGCGGCGGCGAGATAAGGCCTACACCGGGCGTCGAGTGGCGCACCTTAGCGATCGTCGCATCGACCTTGTGGCCGGGCAACTGACCGCCTTCGCCGGGCTTCGCCCCCTGCGCCATCTTGATCTGCATCATGTCGGAATTGACGAGATATTCCGTCGTGACGCCGAAGCGGCCGGACGCGACCTGCTTGATCGCCGAGCGCATCGAATCGCCGTTGGCCATCGGCTTGTAGCGATCGGATTCCTCGCCGCCTTCGCCGGTGTTCGACTTCCCGCCGATGCGGTTCATCGCGATTGCCAGCGTCGTATGCGCCTCGCGCGAGATCGAGCCATAGGACATCGCACCCGTCGCGAAACGCTTGACGATGTCCTTTGCGGATTCGACCTCTTCGATCGGCACCGGCTTGCGCTTTTCGCTTTCGGCGGTCTTGAGCTTGAACAGTCCGCGCAGCGTCAGCAGCCGCTCGGACTGCTCGTTGAGAATGCGTGCGAAGGCCTGATAGCGCTCCTGCGAATTGCCGCGCACGGCATGCTGCAAGGTCGACACCGACTCCGCGGTCCAGGCGTGATCCTCGCCGCGGGTGCGGTAGGCGTATTCGCCGCCGACATCGAGCGAGTTTTTGTAGAGCGGCGAGTCGCCGAAAGCATCCGCATGACGCCGCACGGTTTCCTCGGCGATCTCGGGCAGGCCGACGCCTTCGATCTGGGTATGGGTGCCGACGAAATACTTCGCGACGAACTCGGCCTTCAAGCCGACAGCGTCGAAGATCTGCGCGCCGCAATAGGATTGGTAGGTCGAGATGCCCATCTTGGACATCACCTTCAACAGGCCCTTGCCGATCGACTTGATGTAGCGCTTGACGATTTCGTAATCGTCGAGCGAACCGGGCAGGCGGTCCTTCATCGCGATGATGGTTTCGAACGCCAGATAGGGGTTGATCGCTTCGGCGCCGTAACCGGCGAGACACGCGAAGTGATGCACTTCACGCGGTTCGCCGGATTCGACGACGAGGCCGACCGAGGTACGCAGTCCCGTGCGGATCAAGTGGTGATGCACGGCGGCGCAGGCCAACAGCGAGGGAATCGGAATCCGGTCCGAGCCCGCCATGCGATCGGACAGGATGATGATGTTGACGCCTTCGCGCACCGCGCCTTCGGCGCGCGCGCAGAGTTCGTCGAGCACCTGTTCGAGGCCCGCCGCGCCGAAGCCGGCATGGAAAGTCGTGTCCAGCGTGCGCGACTTGAAATGGCTGTCGGCGACATCCGAGATCGAACGGATCTTTTCCAGATCCGCGTCGGTCAGGATCGGTTGGCGCACTTCCAGACGCTTGGTCGAGGCGAGGCCCTGCAGGTCGAACAGGTTCGGCCGCGGTCCGATGATCGAGACCAGGCTCATGACCAGCTCTTCGCGGATCGGATCGATCGGCGGGTTGGTGACCTGCGCGAAATTCTGCTTGAAGTAGGTGAACAGCGGCTTCGGCCGGTCCGACAGCGCCGAAATCGGCGTATCGTTGCCCATCGAACCCGAGGCCTCTTCGCCGGTCGAGGCCATCGGCGTCATCAGGATGCTGACGTCTTCCTGGCTATAGCCGAATGCCTGCTGCCGATCGAGTAGCGGCAAGTTCGAGCGCATGCCTTTGGTGGCCGCGTCAGGCAATTCCTCGAGCTGGATCTGGGTGCGGCCGAGCCATTCGCGGTACGGATGGCTCTTGGCCAGCGACGCCTTGATCTCGTCGTCGGGAATCAAGCGGCCCTGTTCGA
>JAYTUU010000133.1:0-17262 GCA_043744375.1 Rhodospirillales bacterium
AGGGCAAAGCCCTGGCCTTGCCTTTCCTACTTTATCTTCGCGCTTATGGGGCGAGCCCTGGCCTTGCTTCAAGCGGTTGTCATGGCGTGGACGAGGCGCCTGGTGTTGAGCCGTTCGAGCAGGGCGGGGCGGTCGGCGCGGAAGCGGTCCTGGGTTTCGCGGTTCCAGGTGTCGGCGATGCGGGAGAGTTCGATGGGGGCGGGTGTGGCGGCGGGGGGGCGATGGCGAGATGGCGCTTCACGGCGGAACCCTCATGCGGCCTGAGGGGCAGTGTTGTTCCCTGCCCGGGGTGAGGTCAATACTGCTTGGGCGGCGGAGGCTTGACTACAGCCTGGCCTTCACCCGAAAGCCCTGATAGCGCCCGGCTCAGGAAGATCGGCGCCTGGCGGTTCATGGTTGTGCCGGCTTCGGCGATGAAGGCTGGCAGGGCGGCGCGGGGGATGATGTGCAGCGCGCCGTATTCGCCGTTGCCGTCGCTTTCATGGGCGGCGTGGATGGCGGCGGCGGCGAGATCGGTGCGCACGGCGATGCCGAGGTCGAGCACGTGGCTGCCGGCGTGTTCGACGATGCAGAGGGGGCGGGCGTGGTGGACGGCGGCGGCGGGGAGGCCGAGTTCCTCGGTCAGTTCGGTGAGGAGCTGGGCCACGACGTCGACCGCGCCTTCGGCGCGCGCGGCCGTCGGATCGACGCTGCCGGCCGGGGGGAGTTGCCATTCGCCGGCCTGGTAGACGGCGCCGGCGGGGCGGCGGCCGAAGACGATGCCGTCGGGGCCGAGGATCACGCCGCCGACGGCGAGCGGGCGGGCGCCGATCAGGCGGAACAGGTCATGGCGCTCCATCTGGGCGACGATGCGGCGGAATTCGGTCCAGTGGCCGCAGACCAGATGGGGGGTGATGACGTCGGCGCTGAAGACGCGGCCGTTGAACAGCTTGCCGTGCATGCGGCGCTGCGCGAGGTCCCAGATGCGGTCGATCTCGGTTTCCAGCGTGGCCGGCAGCGGGTGCATGTCGCGCACGATCTGGAAGCGTGCGGCGGGGTTGATGTCGTGAACCGGCCAGTTGTCCAAAGCGGGCCCCTTGTTCTCTGCTGGCGTGCTCGTAGCATCCAGGTGGTTTGGAGGGAAACGCGATGAGCAGAAGATTGCGGGTGGGCATTGCCGGGCTGGGCCGGATTTTCGATCTCGACTGCCGCGGCTATGTCGGCCATGACGACGCGGAGGTGGTGGGTCTGTGCGATACCGATCCGGCGTTGCTGCGGCGGAGGGGGCGGGCGGGCCGCTGGTGTTCGATCATGGCCACCACATGATGGCGGTGGCGCGCCGATGAAGGCGCCCGTCTGGCTGGTGGCACTCGGCGCCACCATGATGATGCAGATGGTGTCCTCTTTCATGGGCCAGTGCCTGCCCGTGGTGGCGCCGCTGCTGACGGCGAGCGCGGGGGTGGCGCCGGAGCGGATTGGCAACATCTCGTCGTTGACATCGTTGGGTTCGGTGCTGTTCCTGGCGTTCGGGACGCCGTTTCTCGCGCGGCTCGGGCCGGTGCGGTCGTTGCAGATAGGCTCGGCAATCGCGATTTTGGCGATGGCTGTGGCGGCCCTCGGCTGGTGGCCGGCCTTGCTGGTGTCGGCGCTGCTGCTTGGCATTGGCTACGGACCGATGCCGCCGGCGGGCAGCCGGATTCTGGCCGCGACGGCGCCGATCCAGCATCGGTCGCTGATTTTTTCGATCAAGCAGGCCGGCGCGCCCGCGGGTGGCGCGATGGCCGGGCTGATCATCGCACCGTTCGCCGTTGCGTTCGGTTGGAACTGGGCGTTGCTGCTGGCGGCTGCGGTGAGTGCGGTCTCGATGCTGGCGGTCTCGCCGCTGCGCGCGGTGCTGGACTCCGAGCGCGACCGCACGCGCTCGATCCACCCGCGCCAGATATTCCGGCTGAGCGCCGTGCTCGCGCCGATCATGACGCTGCGGGCCAGTCCTTTGATGATGTCGCTGACGGCGCTGGCGCTGTCGTTCTCGGTGGCGCAAGGCACGCTCTACAGTTTCTCGGTGACCTACCTGACGCAGCGTGGCCTGGCGCTGCCCGAGGCCGGGCTCGTCTATGCGTGCCTGCAGGCGGCCGGGGTGTTCGCGCGGGTGTTCCTCGGCTGGCTCGCCGACCGCACGGGCCGGCCGGCGGCGAACCTGACGGCGCAGGCCTTCATCGCATCGGGCTGCATGCTGCTGTACGCGTTCATGCCGGCCGATTTGTCGCTTGCGGCGACCATGGCGATCGCGACGCTGTGCGGGTTTTTCTGCGCTTCGTGGAACGGCATCTACATGGCGGAGGTGGCGCGGCTCGCGCCGCCCGACCAGGTGGCGGAGGCGACATCGGCGTCCACGCTGTTCACCTTCCTGGGCTACGTTTTCAGCCCGAGCCTGTTCGCCTTTGCCGTGCCGTATGCCGGCTGGCAGTGGCCGTATGCGGCGGTGGCGGCGCAGTTGCTGCTGATGGCGATTGTGCAGACGGTGATTCTCGCACGCAGGAATTGACAGGCCCAGCCGGGCTCTTCAGTGTTTGTGGTTCGAGGGGCAGCCGACGCGGCTTGGCGTTCCGGCGAGGTCCCGGTCAACGACGACAACCCCGGGAGGGCGCGCGACATGACCATGCGGACACACAGAAATTTGTTGCTCGGCGCCGCACTTGGTGCGGTGGGCTTGCTGTTCGCCGCCAACGACGCGGCGGCGCAGAAGAAGGGTGGAGCGCTTGTCTACGCCAACGTCTCCGCGGTCGGCACGATGGACCCGCATGTGGCCGCCGCGGTGGTCGACTTGGAGGCGATCCATCATGTCTACGAGGGCCTGGTGGCGATGAGCGAGAACTACAGTGCCGTGCCGATGCTGGCCGCCAAGGTGGAGATCAGCAGCGATGCGCGGACGTTCACCTTCACGCTGCGCAAGGGCGTGAAGTTCTCCAACGGCAAGGAGATGACGGCGGCCGACGCGGTGGCGACGTTCGAGCGCTATAAGCGGGTGAGCCCGAACTCGGTGATCATGGGCGACATCGCCAGCATGGAGACGCCTGATCCGTACACTTTCGTCGTCAAGCTGAACAAGCCGAACGCGTTCTTCGTCGAGATATTGAAGACGCCCAGCTACGCGGTCTCGATCATTCCGGAAGAGTTGAAGGACAAGCCGGCGCGCGAGCTCGATATCGTCGGCACCGGGCCATATCAGGTCAGCGAATGGCAGAGGGACAGCCACCTGGTGCTGAAGCGCCATGAGGGTTACGTCGCCAATACGAGTGCGGCGGGGCCGGATGGCTATGCCGGCAGGCGGACGGCGTATCTCGATACCATCCGCTATAACGCGGTGCCCGAGGCGAATTCCCGGATCGCGGCGTTGCAGTCGGGTGGGGCGGATTTCATCACCGCCATTCCGCCGGACATCGCCAAGCGGCTGGACGGGCGGCCTGGGCTCTCGGTCCTGAAGGTGTTGCCGTTCTGCAAGCAGACGTTCATCACCCACGCCAAGAACGCGCCGACCGACAACAAGCTGATCCGCAAGGCGATCGGCGCGCTGGTCGATGTCGATGAACTCGTGGCGGCGTCCGGCCAGATCGCCGATCGCAACCACTCGCTGATGTTCCGTGGCGGCGCCTATATCTCCGATGTCGGCCTGCCGTTCTACGACATCAAGAGCGTTGCCAAGGCGAAGGCGTTGCTGAAGGAGGCCGGATATGGCGGCCAGAAAATCGTTCTGGAGACCAACGCGAACTACCCGTACATGCGCGACTACATGCTGGTGCTCTCCGAAGCCGCGAAGGCGGCTGGGATGAACATCGAGCTGAAGATGGTCGACTGGACCACCAACGTTGCTGATATGTCGAAGGGCACCGGCGGCTGGAACGTGACGACGACCGGTTTCTGCTCGGGCCCGTTGCTCGGGCCGCAGCAGTGGCGCGGGCTGCTGGCGTTCTCGCAGAACCAGGACGATCAGACGATCATCGATGGCTATACCAAGATGTTCGGCAGCACCGACCCGGCGCAGCGCAAGGCGGCGTGGCTGGATATCGAGACCTACGTGCTCGACAACGCTTTCATGATCCCGGTGGCCGACCATGCCGAATTACGGGGCCACAACGACAAGTTCGTCAACATCAAGCCGTACTACATGCAGCGCTTCTGGGATGTGTGGGTGAAATAACGACCGGACGCGGACGCCCATGAAGGCTGCGATGATACGCCGGCTCGGTCTTCGCCTCGGCCAGGCCGTGCCGGTGATCCTGATCGTGGCCGTGCTGACGTTCCTGCTGATGCATCTCCTGCCCGGCGATCCGGCCTCGGTGATTGCCGGGCCGGAAGCCGGGCCGGAAGCGGTTGAACGCATTCGCCGAGACCTGGGGCTGGACCGTCCCATCCATGAGCAATTGCTGGTCTGGCTCGCCAATCTCGCGCGCGGCGATTTCGGGCGGTCGATTGTCCTCAACCAGAGCGTTCTCGTTGCCATCTCGGAGCGCCTGCCGGTAACTTTGTCGCTCGCGTTCGTCTCCCTCATCATCACCATGCCGAGCGGGATCGTGCTCGGTGTGCTGGCGGCGAAGTTCCGCAATACCTGGATCGATTCGGGCGTGATGTTCCTGGCGCTCATTGGCGTTTCGGTGCCGGGATTCTGGATTTCGATCCTCTCGGTGCTCCTGTTCAGCGTGACCCTCGGGTGGTTGCCAAGCTCGGGCTACTCGCCCCTCGCGCTCGGTGTCTGGCCGTGGCTGCTCGGATTGATCCAGCCGGCCGCCATGCTGGCGCTGTTCCAGATCGGCTTCCTCGCGCGCATGGCGCGATCAGCGACGCTTGACGTGCTCGATCAGGACTACATCCGCACGGCGCGGGCCAAGGGTGTCAGCGAATGGCGGACGATCGCGAAGCATGCATTCCGCAACACGCTGATCCCCGTCGTCACCGTCACCGGGATCATTCTGAGCCTGTTGATCGGCGGGTCGGTGGTGATCGAGCAAGTATTCGCGCTACCTGGTGTCGGGCGGCTGATCGTGCAGGCGATCCTGACGCGCGACTATCCGCTCGTGCAGGGCACGTTGCTTGCGTTGGCGTTCATTTTCGTTGCCATCAACCTGATGATCGACGTGATCTACACCTGGGTTGACCCGCGGGTTCGCTATGATTGACGCGACGGCGGCCGGCATGACGGGCGTGGGCGGCGAGCCGCTTGTGCCACGGCGGCGATTGCAGGTGCTCCGGCGTCTGGCGAGCCATCGTTCGTTCCGTATCGGCTTTGTGGTCGTTGTTCTTCTGACCTTGGCCGCGGTGTTCGCGCCGATGCTGACAAGCTTCGAGCCAACGGCCATGCGGGTCCGCTTGCGCTTCCGGCCACCGCAGGCGGCGCATCTCTTCGGCACGGATAATTTCGGCCGGGATATCTTCACGCGCTGCCTCTACGGCGCCCGGCTCTCCCTTACCATCGGCCTCGGTGTGGCGCTGCTGTCGGGCATCATCGGGGCTGCGGCCGGGATTGCGGCGGCGCAGTTCCGCCGGATCGATGCGATCATGATGCGCGTAATGGATGCGCTGATGGCTTTCCCCGCCATCATCCTCGCCATCGGGCTTGCCGCGGTGCTGGGGCCGCAGGTGGGGAGCCTGATCATCGCGCTGTCCGTCGCCTATATCCCGCGCACGGCACGGATCGTCCGCGCCTCCGCCCTGGTGGTGCGCGAGCTGGAATTCGTCGATGCCGCGCGTGTCGCGGGCGCGAGCAATCTGCGGATCATCTGGCGTCATTTGTTGCCGAACTGCATGGGGCCGCTGCTGGTCCAGCTGACGTTTGTTTTTGCCTACGCGATCCTTGCCGAAGCGGCGCTGAGCTTCCTCGGCATCGGGCCGCCGCCGCCGGCGCCGAGCTGGGGGAACATCATCGCCGAGGGGCGCGACATGGCGGTGGACGCGTGGTGGATCATGTTCTTCCCGGGAATGGCGATCAGCCTGGCGACGCTCGGGATGAACCTGCTCGGCGACGGATTGCGCGATGTGCTTGATCCGCGCTTGAAGGTCGAGACATGAGCGCGGCACCGCTGCTGTCTGTTCGCGAGCTGACCGTGCAGTTTCGTACCGACGCCGGATGGATGACGGCCATCGAGGGTGTCGGCTTCGACCTCCAGGCCAAGGAGACCCTCGGCATCGTCGGCGAGAGTGGCAGCGGCAAGAGTGTCACGGCACTTTCGTTGCTCGGACTGCACGCGCGGAGCACGACCCGCATGCCCTCCGGGCAAATCCTCTACGACGGCAAGGATCTTCGTCAACTCCCGGAGCGGGCGATGCGGCGCATCCGCGGCGGCGAGATCGCGATGATTTTCCAGGACCCGATGTCGTCACTGAACCCGGTGCTGACCGTTGCCGACCAGATCGGCGAGACCTTGATCCTGCATCAGGGGCTCGATCGCAGGGCGGCGCGCAAGCGGGCGATCGTATTGCTGGACATGGTGAGGATTGCCGATGCGGCGCAGCGGATAGATGCGTATCCTCACCAGCTTTCCGGCGGCATGCGCCAGCGCGTGATGATCGCGATTGCCATCGCCTGCCGGCCACGGCTGCTGATTGCCGATGAACCGACGACGGCGCTCGACGTGACCATCCAGGCGCAGATTCTCGATCTGTTGCGTGACTTGCAGGCGGAACTGGATATGTCGGTCATTCTGATTTCGCATGATCTTGGCGTGATTGCCGAATTCGCCCGCCGGGTTCTGGTGATGTATGCCGGCCGTGTGGTCGAGGAGGCGCCGGCGCGGGCGCTGTATCGGCGGCCGATGCACCCGTATACGTCGGGTCTGTTGTCCGCGATCCCGCCGCTGGATACGGATGTGCATCGCTTGTCGACGATTGCCGGCAATATTCCAGACCCCTCGCAGCGCATTCCCGGCTGCCGGTTCTCGCCGCGCTGCGCCGAGGTTCTGCCGGCTTGCCGCGAGGTGGCACCCGCACTTGTCGCAGTCGGCGACGGGCATCTCAGCCGCTGCCCGCCGCGCGCGGCCCGGGAGAGATCGGCGCCATGACCCGACCGATCGTCTCCGCGGTCGATCTGATCAAGGATTTTCCGCTGGGCGGAGGCGGCCATCGGACGTTGCGTGCCGTCGATCGCGTCAGCTTCGATATTGCCGCTGGTGAGACGCTTGGCCTTGTCGGCGAGTCCGGTTCCGGCAAGTCCACGACTGGGAGAATGCTGATCGGCCTGATCCCCGTCACCGCCGGGCGGATCACCCTGTTCGATGAGGACGTTACCGGGCCGGGCGCCAAGGCGCGGCTTGCCTCGGTGCGGCATCGGATGCAGTTTGTGTTCCAGGACCCCAACGGATCGTTGAACCCGCGGATGCGTGTGCGCGACGCCATCGCCGAGCCGCTCGATATCAAGGGTGGGACGTCGCGGCGGGAGCGCGCCGATCGGGTCGGTGAACTGCTCGACATGGTCGGGCTTCCCGCGGCCTCGGCGGATCGCTATCCGCATGAGTTCTCGGGTGGCCAGCGGCAGCGGATCGGCATTGCCCGGGCGCTGGCCTTGCGGCCGGAGTTCATCGTTTGCGACGAGCCGGTATCGGCGCTTGACGTCTCGATGCAGGCGCAGGTGGTCAATCTGCTGCTCGATCTGCAGGAACGTTTCGGACTCGGTTATCTGTTCATCGCCCACGACCTTGCCGTCGTGCGCAACATGTCGCACATGGTTGCCGTGATGTACGCAGGCGCCATCGTGGAAGTTGCCCGGCGGCGCGATCTCTATACGGCACCGCAGCACCCCTATACCCAGGCGCTGCTCGATGTAGTACCGCGGCCCGATCCGGACCGGGTTCGCCGGCCCGCGCTCGCCGGCGAGGTGCCGAGCATCATCAATCGGCCCGCCGGATGCGCTTTTTCCACGCGGTGCCCGCGCGTGGTCGCGCGCTGCCGGACTGAAACCCCGGCGCTACGCGAAGTCCAGGCCGGGCACAGCGCGGCCTGCCACCTTCTGTAGTTTTGCAACGAAAACGGACATGCCAGAACATATCATTATCGACACCGACCCCGGCCATGACGACGCATTTGCGATCCTTCTTGCACTGGCCTCGCCGGAGCTGGATGTTCTCGGGCTGACCACCGTCGCCGGCAATGTTCCGCTGGCGGTGACGACGGCGAATGCCCGCCGGGTGGTTGAACTGGCGGGACGCCCGGCGGTGCCGATCTATGCGGGGGCGGACCGCCCTTTGCTGCGGGCGCCGATGCATGCGGCGGATATCCATGGCGATAGCGGCATTGACGGGTATGACTGGCCGGCTCCGATGCGCGCGCACGAGGCGACGCATGCGGTGGACTGGATGGTTCAGCTTCTTGAGGCGGCGGCGGAGCGTTCGGTGACGCTCGTTCCGCTTGGGCCGCAAACGAACATCGCGCTGTTGCTGCGGCGCGCACCGCATCTCGCCGCGCGGATCCGCCGCATCGTTGTGATGGGCGGCGGGTTCTTCGAGGGCGGCAACTACGCGCCTGCCGCCGAGTTCAATATTCTCGTTGATCCCGAGGCGGCCGCCATTGTTTTCGCGAGCGGTATCGAGCTTGTGGCGATGCCCATCGACTGCACCAATCGGACGCTGACGCCACCCGAGTGGATCGCCGATTTCCGTGCGCTGAACACGCAAGTTGGCGACGCCTGCGCGGGGATGCTGGAATTCTTCCAGATGGCGGGCAACCGGAAATACGGCACGGCGACGCGGCCGCTGCATGATGCGTTGGCGATGGCCTACCTGCTGTGGCCGGAGTTGTTTTCGGGCCGGCAGTGCAACGTGGAGATCGAGACCAATTCGGAACTGACGCGGGGCGCGACGGTGGTCGATTGGTGGCACCGGACGAGCCGTCCGCGGAACTGCCTGTGGGTCCGCGATTGTATCGATCCGGCCGAGCTCTATCGCCGCATGTTCGAGCGGATTGCGCGGTTGCGGCCGCTCAACCCTTGACCCCCGTGAGGGCGATGCCGCGCACGAAATAGCGTTGCAGGAACAGGAACAGGATGATCAGCGGCACCGTGGCGATGGTGGCGCCGGCGAAGGTCTCTCCCCAGTTAGGAAGTTGCCCGATCGATACGGATTGGGCGATCGCGAGCTGCACCACCTGGTTGCGGGGGGAGTGGATGATGACGAGTGGCCAGAGGAAGGCGTTCCAGGAGAACAGGAACGTCACCAGCGCCAGGGTGGCCAGTGTGGTGCGGACATTTGGCAGCACCACGCTCCAGAAGATGCGGAGATGGCCGGCGCCGTCGATGCGTGCGGCTTCATCAAGCTCGCGCGGCAGGTCTTCAAAGGCTTGGCGCAGCATGAAGAGGCCGAAGGGGCTGGCGATCCACGGAATGAAAACGCCGATGAGCGTGTCGCTCATGCCGAGTTTGGTGACGTGCATGTAGAGCGGCACCATCAGGCTTTCGATCGGGAGCAGGAATGTCATCAGGACGATGCCGAAGACGATGTTGGCGCCGCGGAAACGGATGCGGGTCAATCCGTAGGCGGCCATCGAGCAGAGCATCAGCGTGCCGAGCACCTGGCACGACGAGACGATGGCGGAATTGATCAGTGCGCGGCCGATGCCGCGGTTGACGAAGAGGTGGATGAAATTATCAAAGGTGGGGTTGGCGGGGATGAAGGTTCCCCAGGAGATCGGGTTCAAATCTCGGAAGATAGCGAACTGGGGCTTGAACGACGAGGCCACGATCCAGGCGTAGGGGCCGAGGAAGATGGTCAGGATCACCGCGAGAATGAGGGCAGCCGCGGCGTAGGGGAGCGCGCGTTTCAATAGCTCCACCGTGTCCGCAGGAGCCGCATCTGGAGCAGGCTGATGCCCATGACGATCAACATGAAGACCGTGCTGACGGCCGAGGCGAGGCCGGGTTGTTGCAGGCTGAAGGCGAGCTGGTAGATGTCGTAGGCCACGAAATTCGTCGTGCCCTCCGGCCCGCCAGAGGTCATGATGAGGGCGGGGGCGAAGACCTGCAACGAAAACACGGTCATGATGACCACCACGAAAACGGTGGTTCGGGCGAGCAGCGGGATCATCACGTGCCACAAACGTTGCAGTGCGCTACAGCCATCGACGCGCGCGGCGTCTTCGAGTTCGGCGGGAATGCCTTGCAGGCCGGCAAGGAACAGCACGGTCGCAAAACCTGTTTGTTGCCATACCATCATGCCGATGATTGATGGCAGCGCCTGGCTCTTGCTGGTGAGGAATGAGAGTTTCGCGAAACCGAGCGAGGATAGGGCGCTGTTGATCAGTCCTGAATTGGGGTCGAGCAGGAAGGTCCACATCGTCGCGATGACCACCGCCGATGTCACGACGGGCAGGAAGACGACGGCGCGGACGATGGCGCGCGCGGGCAGCACGCCGTTGAGATAAACCGCAACGAGGAACGAGATCGGGATGACGCAGCAGACCACGCCGACGGCGAAGCCGAAGGTGACGAGGAACGCTTGCCGGCGGTCGGGGTCTTCGAAAAGATCGAGGTAGTTGTTGAGACCGACGAAACTTCGCTTGTCCGGATTGAGCAGGGTGAAGTCCCACAAACTGTCCCACAGCATGTGGACCACGGGGACGTATTGGAACAACAGCAACATCGCCAGGAACGGCCCGACAAAAGCAATCACGGCCGCCCAGTGGCGAAGCTGCCAGTGGCGAAGATGCCAGTGGCGAAGATGATGGTGCCGGCGCATGCGGCTACCGGCCCATCGAGCCGTCATGGATCAACGCGCGAGGATGGGTGTTACGGTACGCGCCGCGGCATCGAGGCGGGTTTTTGGATCGGCGCCGTAAGCGATATCGCGCAGTGCGTCGCTGACGATCTTGTCGTACTGGGCGAAATGCGGCGAGGGCGGGCGCGGGTGGCCCCAGCGTTCGACTTCCTGCAGGAATATGTTGAGAGGATAGGTCTGCAACTCCGTCATCTTGGCGGCAATGGAGGTCATCGCCGGCAAGGCGCGGGCGGCGCGGTTATAGTCTTCGGCGATCTTGCCGGTGCTGACGTCGACGACGAACTTCGCGGCCTCGTCGGGGTTGGTGGATTTCGCCATGACGCCGAGGGTGAGGCTGCCGGTGTGGACGACGGGGGTGCGGGTGTAGGGCAGCGGAGTGACGCCCCATTTGAAGCCGGGGTCGTTGTTCACCAGGCCGGCGACGAAGTAGGAGACATCGATGGTGAAGCAGGCCTTGCGGTCCTGGAACGCGTTGGGGATGCCGGCCTTGGGGGTGATCTTGTGGACGTTGAAGAGGTCGGAGAAGAATTTCGCACCCTCGATGGCTTCCGGCGCGTTGAGCCAGCCTTGCGCGGCTTTGCCGTCACGCGAGATGCCCCAATAGGCTTTATAGGCGGAGGATTCGGGCGGTGCCTTCGGGTCGCCGAAGCTGCGGACGAAGAGGAAATCGCGGTAGACGAAGCCGGGCGTTCCGGCGCCGAAGCGGCTGGGTGCGAGGCCCCAGACGGTGACGTTGTCGCCTTCGCCCTTCTGGCATTTCTTCATCGCATCGATCGCCTGGGTCCATGTCCAGGCCTTGTCGAGTTCGCGCGGCGGTTCGATGCCAAGGGCCGAGAGCATGTCGACGTTGTAGAAGAGGGCCAGCGAGGATTGTTGCGTTCCTGGCGAGTAGATCTTGCCGTCATAGCTGTGCTCGGCCAGCGTCGCGGGAACCATGTCCTCCTTCACCCCGGCCGGGAGGTATTTGTCGAGGGGGAGGAGAACGCCGGCGGCGGCGTAGGTCTGGGTGTACGGGCCGTCGTACATGACGATGTCCGGCGGCGTGCCGGAGGCGGCGAGGATGCTGATTTTCTCGGCCAACTGGGCGAACGGCACCTCGTTCAATGCGATCCTCATGCATTTATTGGCAGCCTCCCACGCCGTGATCATTGCCGGTGTGGGGGGATTGTTCAGCGGTTTGAGGACGGAGAGCGTGAGCACGCCGGTTGGACAGTCCGCCGTGGGCGCGCTGCGTTCGCCGGCGAAAGCGGGCAGGGCAAGGGCGGTGGCGAGCAGGGTGCAGGCGGCGATGCGGAACATCGGGGTTTCCTTTACCTAGCAACAAGATGGGGGCAACAAGATGGGGTCAGGCGGCGGTTCGGGCGAAGGTTTCGAGCATCATGGTGACGAATTTCTGCCGGTCTGCGTGGAAGGCGAAGTGGCAGTTGGGCGGGTTCTCGCCGCGGAAATTCGTATCGACCACGGTGCGGCCCATGGTGAGCGGCCCGACCGTTTCGACCGCGACGTGGCGGAATTCGGTGGTGATGACGGTGGGGTCGATCAGATAGGCGATGCAGAGTGCGTCGTGCACGGGGGCGGCATGGCGTTCGGCCATCGGCTGGTTGGCGTCGTAGGCGGTGATGCGGCGTTCGATGAAGCGGCCGGCGGCGATGCCGGCGGGGGTGTCGAGCGCCTGCATGGCGCGCACGTTGTCCATCGAAACGAGGGCTTCGTGGGTGGCATCGAGCGGGACGCAGACGAGTTTGCGGAAGCCGGCGGCGAACACCGAGGCGGAAGCGTCCGGATCTGCCCAGATGTTGAATTCGGCTGATGGGGTGACGTTGCCGTGGTGATGCGCACCGCCCATCAGCACGATCTCGGGAACGCGATCAACGAAGCCCGGGTCTAGCGCGATGGCGGCGGCAATGTTCGAGAGCGGGCCGGTCGGGACCAGGACGATTTCCTCGGTGGCGGCACGGTACGTTTCGATCAGGTACTCGACGGCGTGCTTGGACTGCTTGCGGCTGGTGGGTGCGGGCAGCGGCAGTTCGAGGCCGTGCACGCCGGTGCTTTTCTTGACGGCGCGCGGGATCGGAAAGTCCGCGCGGGTGACGGGCCGGTGCAATCCTTCGTAGACCGGAATATCACCGCGGCCGATAAAGTCGAGCGTGCGCAGGGTGTTGTCGGTGCAGTACTGCACCTTCACATTGCCATCGACGGTGGTGACGCCGATCAGTTCGAGGGCCGGATGCAGGGCGGCGAGCATGATGGCGACGGCGTCGTCTGTTCCGGTATCGACATCGAGAATGACCTTGCGGCGCATGGCTATGTCCTTGTTTACGTCGGGGATTTCTATGTCAGTCGGGCATCGAGATCGCGGATGGCGGCAAGGATGTGTGGCACCAGGTGCGGTGACGGCTCACGGGCGAGGTGAACATTCGCCGGCGCGGAGGGGCGGATCTTGCCGAGCGGCACGTTGCCGAGCCGGCGCAGTTCGGCGACCGTCATGCCGCGCGTCAGCCCCGGCGCCAGTTCGATGCGCACGCTGGTGTGGCGATATTCCATCATGCTCGGGTCGATGAACGGCACCAGCGCGCAGGGATCGTGCAGGGAAGCGGTGTCCAGCCCGTGCACGCGCTTCAGCGAGTTGAGGAAGAATTCGAGCAGGTCGGCCATGGTGCGCGCGAGCTTGCCGCCGGTGCGCAGGCTGGCGATGTCCGCCGCGTTCACGCCGACGCGGCGGGTGACGTCGAGGCCCACCAGCCAGGTCGGCACGCCGGCGTTCAGCACCATCTCGGCCGCTTCGGGATCGCAGTAGATATTGAACTCCGCAACCTCCGTCACGTTGCCGACGTTGGTGGTGCCGCCCATGATGGTGATGCCGCGCAGCCACTCCTTCAATTTCGGTTCGACCGAGAGTGCAAGAGCAACGTTGGTGAGTGCGCCAGTTGCGGCGAGGACCAGTTCGCCGCGATGCTCGCGCGCCGTGCGCAGGATCAGCTCGACTGCGTGCATGTCGAGCGGGGCGCGGTCGGGTTCCGGCAATTCGGCGCCGTCGAGACCGGTCTTGCCGTGGACGGCACCGCCGTGGATCTGCGGGGCGACCAGCGGCACGGCGGCGCCGGCGGCGACGGGCACGTCGAGTTGGGCGAGGCGGCAGAGGCTCAGCGCGTTGCGCGTGGTGTGGTCGAGCGTCTGGTTGCCATAGACCGTGGTGATCGCGCGCAGGTTCATGTGGCGCGCCGCATAGTACAGCGCGACGGCATCATCGTGCCCTGGGTCGCAATCGAGCAGGATGGGCGTCACGTGCAACTCCCCCGGCGGAAAGCTCAAGCCTAACACCGCTTTATCCGATGGCAACCTCTATCCGACAGCTCTTCCCCGCGCGATCGCGCTGGCCAGGCCAGGGCAATCCGAGAGGCTAGGCTCCGCCGGCAAAAGGGCATGCCCCCGTAGGCGCTAACATAAGGAAGGCGAGGGCTCTGCCGTCGCCGCGCAAGCGGCGCGTCGGACGACAAGGCGAGGGCGCCGCCCTCGACCCGCAAAGGGTCAGGGACCCTTTGATCCCATTACCTTTCTTGGCTGCGCGAGCAGCCTTCAGTCAAATTCGGCTATCGTGCAAAGGCTGCTGACGCAGCCAAGAAAAGTGTTGGGTTTCCAAAGGCCCTCGGCCTTTGGCGGGTCGAGGGCAGAGCCCTGGCCTTCTTTTTGTTAGCGCCTATGGGGCATGCCCCTTGGCCGGCGGAGCCTTGATTGACTTAAATGCTTCTTGGAGTCCCTCTCATGACCGAAACCCCGACCGCCATTCACCGGCATGACTACCGCCCGCCGCCGTTCCTGATCGACGATGTAGATTTGCATTTCACCCTCGACCCCGCGACGACTGTCGTGCGGTCGCGGCTTACGTTGCGGCGCAATCCGGCGCATGGCGATCCGGCGGCGGCGCTGCATCTCGATGGCGAGGCGTTGACCTTGCGCGCGGTCCGGCTCGATGGCGAGACGTTGAGCGCCAACCGGTATTCGCTGCGGCCGGATGGCAGCCTGGTGATCCCTGATCTGCCGGATGCCTGCGTGCTGGAGATCGATGTCGAGAATGCGCCGGAGAAGAATTCGGAGCTTTCGGGCCTCTACACGTCCGGCGGGAATTTCTTCACCCAGTGCGAGGCGGAGGGGTTTCGGCGCATCACCTATTTCCCGGATCGCCCGGACGTTATGGCGCGGTTCACGGCGACGGTGGTGGCTGATCGGGCGGCGGTGCCGGTGTTGCTGTCGAACGGGAATCTTGAAGCGTCGGGGGTGGAGGGGGCGACGCACTGGGCGCGCTGGGCCGATCCGCATCCGAAGCCGTCCTATCTGTTCGCGCTGGTGGCCGGCGATCTGGTGGCGGTGCGGGATAGTTTCACCACGCGCTCCGGCCGCAAGGTCGATCTTGCCATCTGGGTGCGTCGCGGCGACGAGGCGAGTTGCGGGCATGCGATGGCATCGTTGAAGACGTCGATGACGTGGGACGAGGAGGTCTACGGCTTCGAATACGATCTCGACGTGTTCAACATCGCCGCGGTGTCGGATTTCAACATGGGGGCGATGGAGAACAAGGGCCTCAATGTTTTCAACACGAAATACGTCCTCGCGCGGCCGGAGAGTGCGACGGATGCCGACTATCAGGGCATCGAGGCGGTGATCGCGCACGAGTATTTCCATAACTGGACCGGCAACCGGGTGACGTGCCGGGATTGGTTCCAGCTGTCGTTGAAGGAGGGGCTGACGGTTTTCCGCGATCAGCAGTTCTCGTCGGACCAGGGCAGCCCGGCGGTGAAGCGGTTGCAGGACGTCAGGCGTCTCAGGGCGTCGCAGTTCCCCGAGGATGCCGGGCCGCTGGCGCATCCGGTGCGTCCCGACAGCTACATCGCGATCGATAATTTCTACACGCCGACGATCTATGAAAAGGGTGCGGAGGTGGTGCGGATGCTCCACCGGATGATCGGGGTGGAGGGGTTTCGCAAGGGGATGGACCTCTATATCGCGCGCCACGACAATCAGGCCGTCACCATCGAGGATTTCGTGGCGGCGCTGGCGGATGGGTCGGGCGTCGATCTCTCGGCGTTTCTGGCCTGGTACGGGCAGGCCGGGACGCCCGATTTGCGGGTGTCCGACAGTTTTGACGCGGCGGCGCAAACCTACACGCTGACGCTGCGGCAGCGGACCAAGGCGACGCCGGGCCAGTCCGAGAAACGCGCGCTGCCGATCCCCGTGGCGATGGGGCTGCTTGGCCCGGACGGGCGTGACATGCCGACGACGCTCGATGGCGTCACCGCGGCGCCGGGTGCGCGCATGCTGCTGCTCGATGCGGCGGAGCGGAGCTTCGTGTTCACCGGCGTGCCCGCGATGCCCGTGCCGTCGCTGCTGCGCGGCTATTCGGCGCCGGTGAAGCTTGCCGGCGTGACGCCGGAGCGGCTGCGCTTTCTCGCAGTGCATGATAGCGATCCGTTCGTGCGCTGGGAGTCTGGCCAGCAGTATGCGACGGGCGTGATCCTGGCGATGCTGCCAGCGCAGCGGCGCGGCGAAACGCTAGACGCCGATGCGGGACTGATCGCAGCGGCGCGGGCGACGCTTGCGGGGGCAGATACCGACCCGGCGTTTGCCGCGGAGGCGCTGGCTTTGCCGGGCGAGGCTTATATCGCGGACCAGATGGAGATCGTCGATGTCGATGCCGTCCATGCCGTGCGGCGCTTCCTGCGCGCGGCGATCGGCGCGGCGCTGGGGGGTGAGTTGCGCGCGACCTATGATCGTTTGGCCGATAGCGGCCCCTACCGCATTGCCGGCTTGGCGATCGGCAAGCGGGCGCTGCGCAATGCCTGCCTCGCGTTTCTGACGGCGGCCGGCGACACGACGTTGGCCGCGCGGCAGTTCGCGAGCGCCGGCAACATGACCGACAGTCTTGCGGCGTTGGGCGAACTCGCCGGCGGCGACACGCCGGAGCGCGAGGCGGCGCTGGCGGAGTTCCATGCGCGCTGGCATGGCGAGGAGTTGGTGCTCGACAAGTGGTTCGCGATCCAGGCAGCCTCGCCGCGCGCGACCACGATCGACGAGGTCAAGCGCCTGACGCGGCATGCCGATTTCGACCTGCGCAACCCCAACCGCGTGCGCGCGCTGATCGGGATGTTCTCGGCGGGCAACCAAATGCGTTTCCATGACCCATCGGGTGCCGGCTATCGGCTGCTGGCGGATACGCTGATCACGCTCGACCCGATGAACGGGCAGACGGCGGCCCGGATGCTCAATCCGCTCGGCGCTTGGCGGCGGCAGGATGCGGCGCGAGCGGCGCTGATGCGGGGCGAACTCGAACGCATCCTGGCGCTGCCGAAGCTGAGCCGGCTGAGCTACGAGAAGGCGTCGAAGGCACTCGGCTGAGCAGAGACTCTCGGGCTTGGCAACGGAAGTTCATCGCCAACGCAAGCGCGCCTCCGGCGGCGTCGTGCGCAGCGCGCATTCGCGCGACGTCGTGCGCAGCGCGCCTCCGGCGGCAAAGGGGCACGCCCCTTTGATCCCC
>JAYTUU010000134.1:0-16950 GCA_043744375.1 Rhodospirillales bacterium
CTCGCGCAAGCGATGAAAGGCTAAGGCTGACAATGGAAATCCGCGCCGCAGAAATCTCCAAGGTCATCCGCGACCAGATCGCCAATTTCGGCACCGAGGCGCAGGTCTCGGAAGTCGGCTCGGTGCTGTCGGTCGGCGACGGCATCGCGCGCATCTATGGCCTCGACAACGTCCAGGCGGGCGAGATGGTCGAGTTCGCCAATGGCGTGCAGGGCATGGCGCTCAACCTCGAGGCCGATAACGTCGGCGTCGTGATCTTCGGCTCGGACGCGGAAATCCGCGAGGGTGACACGGTCAGCCGCACCGGCACGATCGTGGACGTGCCTGTGGGCCGTGGCCTGCTCGGTCGCGTGGTCGATGGCCTCGGCAACCCGATCGACGGCAAGGGCCCGATCGTGGGCGAGCGCAGTCGCGTCGAGGTGAAGGCGCCGGGCATCATTCCGCGCAAGTCCGTGCACGAGCCGATGCAGACCGGCATCAAGGCGATCGACGCCCTGATCCCGATCGGCCGCGGCCAGCGCGAGCTGATCATCGGTGACCGCCAGACCGGCAAGACGGCGGTGATCATCGACACCATCATCAACCAGAAGGGCCCGAACGCCGGCACCGACGAGAACAAGAAGCTTTATTGCATCTACGTCGCCATCGGCCAGAAGCGCTCGACGGTCGCCCAGCTGGTCCGCACGCTCGAAGAGCAGGGCGCGATGGAATATTCCATCGTCGTCGCCGCCACCGCGTCGGACCCGGCGCCGATGCAGTTCCTCGGCCCGTATACCGGCTGCACGATGGGCGAGTATTTCCGCGACAACGGCATGCATGCTGTCATCTTCTATGACGATCTCTCCAAGCAGGCCGTCGCATACCGCCAGATGTCGCTGCTGCTGCGCCGTCCGCCGGGCCGCGAGGCCTATCCGGGTGACGTGTTCTATCTCCATTCGCGCCTGCTCGAACGCGCGGCCAAGATGAACGACAGCATGGGCGCGGGCAGCCTCACCGCCCTGCCGGTCATCGAGACTCAGGCCGGCGACGTGTCCGCCTACATCCCGACCAACGTGATTTCGATCACCGACGGCCAGATCTTCCTTGAGACCGAATTGTTCTTCAAGGGCATCCGCCCCGCGGTGAACGTCGGCATCTCGGTCTCGCGCGTCGGCTCCGCCGCGCAGATCAAGGCCATGAAGCAGGTCGCCGGCCGCATCAAGCTCGAACTCGCGCAATATCGTGAAATGGCCGCCTTCGCCCAGTTCGCCTCGGACCTCGACGCCTCGACGCAGCAGCTGCTCGCCCGCGGCGCCCGTCTGACCGAACTGCTGAAGCAGCCGCAGTTCAAGCCGGTGCCCGTCGAGGAGCAGGTGGTGGCGATTTTCGCCGGCGTCCGCGGCTATCTCGACAAGATCGACGTCAGCGCCATCGGCCGCTTCGAGAGCCAGATTCTCGTCGGTCTCAAGGCCAAGGAGCCGACGATCCTCGACTCCATCCGCGCCGATCGCGAGATCAAGCCGGAAATCGAGAAGAAGCTGATCGCCTTCCTCGACGGCTTCATGAAGACGTTTTCCTGATTTTGCACTCAACTTTGGTTCGGTAGACAAGCGATGCCCAGCCTGAAGACCCTGCGTCTGCGCATCAACAGCGTGAAGTCGACGCAGAAGATCACCTCGGCCATGAAAATGGTCGCGGCCTCCAAGCTGCGGCGTGCGCAGCAGCAGGCCGAGGCGGCACGCCCTTATGCGCAGCGCATGGCGCGGATGATGGCCTCGCTCGGCGCCTCCGTGGCCGGCAGCCCGACCGCACCGAAGCTGCTGGTCGGCACCGGGGCGGACAAGGTGCATCTGCTCGTGCCCGTCGCCGGCGATCGCGGCCTGGCCGGCGCGTTCAACACCAATGTCAGCCGCATGACGCGCAACCTCGCCCGCGCGCTCGAAGCCGAGGGCAAGACCGTCAAAATCCTGGCGATCGGCCGCAAGTCGCGCGACTACCTGCGACGTGAGCTCGCCAGCCGCATCGTCGGCGACGTCAGCTTCGCCGGGCGCAAGAGCATCGGATTTGCCGACGCCGAGGCGATCGCGGTGCGCATCGTCACCATGCTCAACGCCGGCGAGTTCGACGTCTGCACCGTCGTCTACAACCGCTTCCAGTCGGTGATCTCGCAAACCCCGACCGAAATGCGGCTGATCCCGGCGCCGTTGCCGGAAATCAGCGAAGTGGCGGGCGCCGCGGCCTATGAGTTCGAGCCGGACGAGGAAACCATGCTGGCGCGGCTGCTGCCGCAGAACCTGGCGATCCAGGTCTACCGCGCCCTGCTTGAAACCAATGCCGGCTTCTTCGGCTCGCAGATGACGGCAATGGACAACGCCACGCGCAATGCGGGCGACATGATCAAGCGGCTGACGCAGAACTATAACCGTGCGCGTCAGGCGAATATTACCAGGGAACTTATCGAGATCATTTCCGGCGCCGAAGCCGTTTAGGGCAGCGGAAGCGGAATGATCGCGTAACGAGACAGGAGTCTTCTAGGATGGCCAGCAATATTGTCGGGCGTGTGACCCAGGTTCTCGGCGCCGTCGTTGACGTGCAGTTCGACGGCGAACTGCCGTTCATCCTGAACGCGCTGCACACCAAGATGGGCGACAACACGCTCGTCATGGAGGTGGCACAGCAACTCGGCGAGCGCACCGTCCGCTGCATCGCCATGGACAGCACCGACGGCATGGTGCGCGGCCAGGAAGTGGTGGACACGGGCTCGCCGATCAGCGTGCCCGTCGGCCCCGAAACCCTCGGCCGCATCCTGAACGTGATCGGCGAGCCGATCGACGAGCGCGGCCCGGTGCACACCACCAAGCGCTACCCGATCCATCGCCAGGCGCCGAGCTTCGAAGAACAGGCCTCGGCCACGGAAATTCTCGTCACCGGGATCAAGGTCGTTGATCTCCTCGCGCCCTACCTCAAGGGCGGCAAGGTCGGCCTGTTCGGCGGCGCCGGCGTCGGCAAGACGGTGCTCATTCAGGAACTGATCAACAACATCGCCAAGGCGCATGGCGGCGTGTCGGTGTTCGCCGGCGTCGGCGAGCGCACGCGCGAGGGTAACGACCTCTACCACGAGATGATCGATGCCGGCGTCATCAAGCTCGGCGAGAACGGCTCGACCGAGGGCTCCAAGGTCGCACTCGTTTATGGCCAGATGAACGAGCCGCCGGGCGCCCGCGCGCGCGTCGCCCTCTCCGGCCTCTCGGTCGCCGAATATTTCCGCGACGAGGAAGGCCAGGACGTGCTGTTCTTCGTGGACAACATCTTCCGCTTCACCCAGGCCGGCGCCGAAGTCTCGGCGCTGCTCGGCCGCATTCCCTCGGCGGTGGGCTATCAGCCGACACTGGCCACCGATATGGGCATGCTGCAAGAGCGCATCACCTCGACCAACAAAGGCTCGATCACCTCCGTGCAGGCCATCTACGTGCCGGCCGATGACTTGACCGACCCGGCGCCCGCGACCTCCTTCGCCCACTTGGACGCCACCACCGTGCTCTCGCGCCAGATCGCCGAGCTTGGCATCTATCCGGCGGTCGATCCGCTCGACTCGACCTCGCGCTCGCTCGACCCGCGCATCGTCGGCGAGGAGCACTACCTCGTCGCCCGCGAAGTCCAGCGCGTGCTGCAAACCTACAAGTCGCTGCAGGACATCATCGCCATTCTCGGCATGGATGAGCTGTCCGAAGAGGACAAGCTGGTCGTGACGCGCGCCCGCAAGATCCAGCGCTTCCTCAGCCAGCCCTTCCACGTCGCCGAAGTTTTTACGGGTTTCCCAGGCGTGTTCGTGCCCATCGCGGATACCGTGCGCAGCTTCAAGGCCATTGTCGCCGGCGAGTACGACCACCTTCCCGAAGCCGCCTTCTACATGGTCGGCACCATCGAGGAAGCCGTGAAGAAGGCCGAAGCGATGAAGGCCTCGGCCTGATCGCCGAACCAGGAGCAGGACCATGCCGGTCGATCTTGAGATCGTGAGCCCGGAGAAGCTCCTCCTCTCCCGTCCCGTGGAGATGGTGGTGCTACCGGCCTACGAAGGCGAAATGGGCGTGCTGCCAGGGCATGCCCCGATGATCGTGCTGCTGCGTGGCGGCACCATCCGGCTGTACGAAAACGGCAACGTCACCGAACGCCTCTACGTCTCCGGCGGCTTCGCGGAAGTCACGCCCGAACGCGTCACCATCCTCGCCACCGAAGCCATCCCGGTGGCCGAAGTCTCGCGCGCCGAAGGCGACAAACGCCTCGCCGCGGCCGAAGCCGACTACGCCGCCGCCGATAAGAACGACATGCTCACCCTCGACGCCGCCATGGACCGCATGCAATCCGCCCGCGCGATGTTGGAAGCGGCCCCGGCGGGGTAAGGGAAGACGAACCAGGGCTCTGCCCTGGACCCGCCAAAGGCGGAGCCTTTGGAATCCAATATTTAAGGGTTCTAAGGGCTTACCCGTCGCTGCCGCCCCATCATCATGCGATCGGTTGAATGGAGACCATGGGTGTGGAGTCTGAGGATCGGTTGACGTCGATGGTGTGTCGGCGGGCACATTGGGATTTGCCGTGGTTTGCGCGGTGGAGTGGCTATTTCGTCGATGCCTCGCCGGCCGGCGGGTCTTTTCTCCCCGAGAATGTGCAATTCCATCGCAAAGCCTGGGAGTGGGCGGCGATCGTGCAGGCGCTGCATGAGCGCGGCATGATGGCGCCTGGCATGCGCGGCTGCGGCTTCGCGGTCGGGCGGGAGCCGTTGGCGTGCCTGTTCGCAAGCCACGGCATCGATGTTCTGGCGACGGATCTGGGAGCAGCCGAGGGATCGGCGCAGGCCTGGAGCACGACCGGGCAGCATGCGGCGAGCCTGGACGCGCTCTACTGGCCGAAGCTGATCGATCGCGCCGCCTTCGATGCGCGGGTCCGCTTCATGCCGCAGGACATGCGGGCGCTGGAGCCGGAAAAGCTCGGCACGCATGATTTCATCTGGAGTTCGTGCAGTTTCGAGCATCTCGGTGGGCTTGAGGCGGGGCTGCAATTCGTGCTGCGCAGCACGGAGTTGCTGCGTCCCGGCGGGATCGCGGTGCACACGACCGAGCTCAACCTGAGTTCCGAGGACGCAACGGTGGCGACCGGCGACAGCGTGATCTATCGCCGCAAGGACATCTCCGCCCTCGCTCATCGCCTGCGCCTGCTCGGTTGCGGCATGGAGCGCTTCGACGATTTCGCCGGCACGGCGCCGGAGGACCTCGAATATGATTACGAGCCGTACTACGAGAACGGCCGCCAGCACATCAAGATGATGATGGGCGGCTTCGTGACCACGTCATGCCTGCTGATCATCACCAAAGGCCAATATCCGGCGGTCTTGCCGGCTATCAGGGCGATGGCCCTTTCGCCGACCGCGCTGGGCGCGCCGGGAACGCATGAATTCGCGGCCGGCCGCTTCGGCGGGCTGCGCGGCTCCGCCCTCTGGCGGCTGACGGCGCCCCTGCGAGCGCCGTTGCGCCGATTGCTCCGGCGCTGACTACGCCGCCGCGGCTTGCGGCCCGCGGACGAGCTTGCCAGGGAGCGCGCCGGTCGGCACGCCATCGCGGTAGGTGACCTGGCCCGCGACGATCGTGGCGGTGTATCCCCGCGCGGGTTGCAGCAGCCGCCGCCCGCCGGCCGGCAGATCGAACCGCATGATCGGACGTTCGAGCGCGAGGCGGTCGAAATCGATCACGTTGAGGTCCGCGCGCATGCCTGGCGCGATCACTCCGCGATCATGCAGCCCGACGGCCCGCGCGGTATCAGACGTCTGCCGGCGGATCAATTCGGCGAGCGGGAATTTCTCTCCCTCCCGATCGCGCCCCCAGTAGGTGAGCAGAAACGTCGGAAAACTACCGTCGGAAATAAAGCCGACATGGGCACCGCCATCGCCAAGCCCAACGATCGTGTTGGGATGGTTGAGCATTTCCTCGCAGGGGTCGAGGTTGTAGTGCGCGTAGTTCACCAGCGGCGAGAAGATGAAATTCTTGCCGTCGTCGCTGACCAGCAGGTCGTAGGCGACTTCCGGTGCCGTGCGGCCCTCGCGCGCGGCCATGGCGGCGAGGGAGGTGTCTTCCGCCGGCGCGTAGTTCAGCGGGTCGGTGAGGGGGAACATCCGCTCGTAACCAAGGCGATGGAGCAGCGGGAAATTGCTGCCCTCGTAGGGGTCCTCGGCAAGAATGGCCGCGCGGATCGCCGGCGTGCGCATGGCGGCGGCACGGGCAGCGGCCGGCAGATGGGCGATGGTCTTGTAGGTCGGTGTCCCCGCGAACGGGTTCTGGCTGCCAAGCAACCCCAGCAGAATGCCGATCGGCCGCGGCGGAAATACCGGCCGGATCGAGACCCCATCGGCGGCCGCCTGGTCGGACAAAGCGAGCAGGATCTTCCAATCCTCGGTGCGGTCATGCCGCTGGCTGAGCGAGAAAACCAGCGGCCGCCCGCAGGCTTCGACGACGCGGCGAACCATGGCAAACTCGGTCGCGGGGTCCGGCAGGTTCCAGTCCGAAACCATTTCGAGCATGCCGGAACCGGCGTCCTTCAGCCCGAGCGCGATGCCCGTAAGCTCCTCCTCGGTGGCCCGCAGCGTCGGCGTCGGGTCACCCGCGAGGGTACGATGGCTAATGGTGCGCGAGGTCGTGAAGCCGAAAGCGCCGGCCCGCATCGCCTCTTCAGCAAGGCGCCGCATCTGCGCGATGTCCTGAGGATTAGCCGCCTCCAGTCGCATCGCGCGGTCGCCCATCACGTAGACCCGCAGAGCCGCGTGCGGCAACTGGGCGCAAATATCAATGTCCCGCGGCCGCTCCTCGAGTGCCGTGAGGTATTCGCCGAACGACTCCCAGCGCCAGTCGAGCCCCTCATGCAGCGCCGGGCCGGGAATGTCCTCCACCCCCTCCATCAGTGCGATCAGCTTGTCCCGATCCGCCACCCGCACCGGCGCGAAGCCAACCCCGCAATTGCCCATCACCGCGGTCGTCACGCCATGCCAGGCCGACGGAGCCAGATGCGAGTCCCACAGCGCCTGCCCGTCATAATGGGTGTGGATATCGACGAAACCAGGGGTCACGATCTTCCCGGCCGCATCGATCTCCTCACGCCCCGGCCCGAGATTCTTCCCGACCGCGGCAATCCGCCCGCCGATAATCCCGACATCCGCCGCGACAGGGTCCGCCCCGGTGCCGTCATGCACGGTACCGTTGCGAATAACGAGATCATAGGTGAGTTTGGAAGACATGGGGTGGTGTGTCCTTTCAGTGGAAACGAGCGATCGCGGCCATGACGGACGCGGTCTGTTCAACCGGCACCATGTGCCCGGCCTCGGGAACGATCACCAGTTCGGCACCGGGGATGGCCTCCTTGTAGGCATGCGCATAGGGCGCCGGGAACAGCCGATCGCTGTCGCCCCAGACCAGCACGGTGCGCGCCTTGATGCGGTGGATCCGGTCCTTCAACCCGCGTTCCGGGATCGGGAACAGGAACTTCCCGGCCATCCCAAGCTGGCGCGAATTATTCACCAGGAACGGAATGAGGAAGGCGGGATCGTTGATGTTGACATTGGCCGTCATCATCTTCGAGCCGGCCTCGACATCATGGAACAGATATTCCGGGAACTCGCGCGGCAGCAGGGTAAAAATGTCGGGCACCGGATAGGCGTCCAGCCACAACCCGGCGGCCGCGATCAGGCACAGCCGGTCGACGTCATTCGGGCACACCGCGGCCATCTCGGCGGCGATCATGCCGCCGAGCGAGTGGCCAACCACGATCGGCTTGCTCATGCCGCACTTCTCCAGCACGTCGAAACTGTGCAGGGTCACCTCGAGCATGTCGTGGATGTTGTCGGAGTCGCAACTATCGCCATAGCCCGGCAGTTGCGGCGCACACACATGGTAGTGCCGCGCGAGTTCCTGCAGGAACGGATTCTCCGCGTTCACGCCCCCCGCAGCATGCAGGAAGAACAGGTCAGGCCCCGTGCCGCCCTCGAAGACGTTGATGCTGCCGGCCCGGGTTGCAATTTTCCGTGCGCTAATTGAAACAGGAGTATTCATTTCGCCGGCACCATTTCCTGCGCCGCACCGGCAATCGCCGCCGGCGTGGCCCGCTGGGCGATCGGCTTGCACCAGAAGCGGTTATCCTCCGCATGCTCCGGCCACATGTTGCGCAGATGCGGCATCACCTTCTCGGCGAACAGCTTCGTCGAATACATGCACTTGTCCTTGGGCATGTTGCCGACATGCAGCAGCAGGAAAATATTGCCGACATGCAGGCCCTTGATCAGTTCCTCGAACCGCTGCCGCACCGTCTCCGGCGAGCCGGCAATGATGTAGCCGCCGTCGATCAAGTCCTTCCAGGTCAGGTTGGTGTAGTTCGGCCGCATATACTGGTTCAGCGCGCCGGTCTGGATGGTCTTGATCGTCCGGTAGCCGGGCGCGTCGGCAAAGCCGGGATAAACATGCAGGCAGCGGTTATAGAAGTAGAACGCGTGCTCCGAATAAAGCCGCTCCGCCTCCTCATCCGTCTCGGCGACAAACACCGTCTGCGCGAAACCGGCACGATACGGCGACATGTCCTTGCCGCGCTCAGCGACGCGCTTCCAGTAGCCGTCCATCAACGCCTTGGCCCGCAAATACCCGGAGAAGCTCAGGTACGAATAGGCATAGGTGTTGTCGAGACAGAAATCATACGTCTCTACCGAGCCGCCGCCGGGGATGTGAATGGGCGGATGCGGCGTCTGCAGCACGTTCGGCCAGATGTTCACGTGGCGCAGCTTGGTATAACGCCCGTTGAACGCGAACGGCTTCTTCTCCGTCCAGGCGCGAATGATCAACTCATGCGCCTCGGCATATTTCTCCCGCGTCAGCGCCGGAATGGTGCCGTAGCAGAAATTCGTATCCATCGACGTGCCGACCGGAAACCCGCCGACAAACCGCCCGCCGGTCATGATGTCCAACATCGCGAACTCCTCCGCCACCCGCAGCGGCGGGTTGTAGAGCGCGATCGAATTCCCCAGCACGACAACCGCGGCCTTCGACGTACGCCGCGCCAACGCCGCCGCCATGATATTGGGTGACGGCATCAGCCCATAACCGTTCTGGTGATGCTCGTTGATCCCGACGCCGTCATAGCCAAGCGTGTCGGCATATTCGAGCAGATCGAGATAGTCGTTGTAGACATGATGACACCGCTCGGCATCAAACAGCGACTGGTCGATATCCACCCACACCGACCGATTCGTCTCACGGAAATCATCCGGAAGATCGGGCCAGGGCATCAGATTGAACCAGGTAAACCGCATGTCCGTCCTCCGAGTGCCTCTTTGCACACAGCTTGCGACATCGGGATGGTGGCGTCGAGAGGGAGAAAAAGCAAGATCAAGGGTCCGCCGGCCAAGGGTCCTTTGAACCCTCGACTGCACGCGTCTTCACCCGAAGGCCGGCGCCCCAGCCGCGAGCAGTCATGGGTTCAAAGGGCCCCCGGCCCTTTGCCACCGGAGGTTTGCTTGCCTAGCCCTGCCCGCAAAGCGTCGATGCCCCCCTTCAATGCCGACGTGAACAGGATGATATCGTTAGAATAGATGATGAACCGATACCCCAACGCCAGCCAGCGCTGCGCCGCTTCCGGCGACGTGATCAGGCACGCCCCGTGCTTCCCGTTGGCCTGGCATGCGGCGATCACGCGCACCATGGCGGCCTCGAATTCCGCCGTGTCGTAGCGTCCGGGCGTCCCAAGCGACACCGACAGGTCCATATGGCCGACGAAGGCGAGGTCGATGCCTGGTGTTGCCATGATCGCCTCGATATTAGCGACGCCCTTGGCGGTTTCGATCTTGGCGATGATGAGATTGCGCGCATCCGCCTCGGCGATCGAGCGTGGCAGGTCCACACCGAGATAGTCGTCATGGGCGATGCCGAACGCCGCCCCGCGCACGCCGACCGGCGGATAATGCGTGATCCGCGCAATCGCCGCCGCCTGCTCGGCCGTCTCCACCACGGGCACCATCAGCCCCATCGCGCCGCAATCGAGCGGCTGCACGAGCAGGTGATAATCATGCCAGGGCACATTGACGAGCGGCACGATCGGCAGCCCGCGGGTCAGCGCCAACTGGGTCTTGACGGTGGCGAGGTCGAGACACCCAGCCTCCTGGTCGTAGACGACGAAATCCGCCCCGGCGGCGGCCATGATCTGCGGCAGGCCGGGGCTGGCGAACTCCATCACCATCGGCCCGAACACGGCTTCCCCACGGGCCAGTTTCTCACGCAGCGAATTCGGACGCATGGCGGTTCTCCCTTGGCTCAAGGTTTGGGCGGCTTGACCATCGGCGGTGGCGATTTGGCGGGGAAGCGGCAGATATCCACGGCGACGCAGCGCCAGCATTCCGGCGTGCGTGCCTTGCAGACGTAGCGGCCGTGCAGGATCAGCAGGTTATGCGCCGCACGCAGCAAATCGGCGGGAATGCGGGCAACCAGCGCGTCCTCGACCGCGCGAACGTTCGCTCCGGGCGCGATACCCGTGCGGTTGCCAAGGCGAAACACATGCGTGTCGACCGCCATCGTGGCCTCGCCGAACGCCACGTTGAGCACCACGTTGGCGGTCTTGCGGCCGACCCCAGGCAGCGCTTCAAGCGCGGCCCGATCATGCGGCACCATCCCGCCGTACTGGTCGAGCAGCGTCTGCGACAACGCCGCGACGTTCTTCGCCTTGCCCTGCCACAGCCCGATGCTCTTGATGTGCTGCGCGATCCCCTCGGCGCCGAGTGCCGCCATCGCGGCCGGCGTCGCCGCCGCCTTGAACAGCGTGGCCGTGGCCTTGTTGACCGACACGTCCGTCGCCTGAGCCGACAGCACGACGGCGACGAGCAACGTGAAGGGGTCCTGGTAGTCAAGCTCGCTGGCCGCATCGGGGTTGGCACGCGCGAGGGCTTCGACGAAACTACGAACTTCCGCCAGCGTCATCTTGCCTAGCTTGCGGGGGCGTTTCTGGGCGACGGGTGCGGGCATGCGTGCCACTCTCGCCGCAGCTTCGGGGGCTGGCAAGCGGGGGCACGCTGCATGGAGTCGCGTGAGGAGACGGCGACGGTCTTCGAGGCGGTGATCGTTCCGCATCGTAGCCTCGCCCCGCGCGTATTCCCGCCAGCATGGCTGCACGCCCGGATCGAGGCTTAGCGCCGGCCGATAACCGCCAGCCCGGCGGAGAGCACGGCAACGCCCGCCGTCAGCGGCCCGAACCCGCCAAACCCGCTGGTGGAGAGGATGATCCCCCCCAGGCTGGCCGCACCCAGCCAGCCCACACTGGCGCCGGTCACGTGCAACCCCATCACCGCCCCGCGCAACTCGTCCGGCACCTCCGCCAGCGCCGCCATCATCGCCGGCCGGGCCAGCGCGTTGAGGAACATATAGACGAACCCCAGCACCACCGTCGTGATCACTCCCGGCGTCCAGCCGAACAGCGCCAGCGCCGCGCCGGCCGAAGCCAGCATCGCCCAGGCGAACGTCAACCGCCGGTTCGGCAGCCGATCGGCCAACTGCCCACCGCCGAGCGTGCCGAGAATGTTGCCAAGCGCGAACGCCGCCAGCGGAACCGCGACCGCGGCCAGCGATAAATCATAAGTCTGTTGCAAAAACGTCGCGAAATAGACCCCAGTCAGGCCGTAACAGATGCGCTCGCCAATCCCCATCGCGAGCAGCCGGATCACCGGAAAAGTGAGCGCGGCGGCCATCCCGCTGGCCCGCGCCACATGGCGCGCCGGATCGCCCTTCCGCCGGCCACTCGTCGCCAGCAGTGCCAGCGCCGCCACCAGACTGAGCGCCGCGACGCAGACATTCACCCCGCGCCAGCCCACCGCCGCCCCGATCCACGCCGCCAGCGGCACCCCCACCAGCAGCGTCAGCGATTGCCCCGCCATCACCCATCCGAGCGCCCGGCCCCGCTGCCGGTCCGTCACGCGGGCGGAAATCTCGGCATAGATCACCCCCGTGAACAGCCCCGAACACCCCCCGCCCAGCGTCGCCCAGACCGCCACGGTCAGGAACCCGTCGGACAACGCGACCCCGGTCATGCTGACCGCGAGCGCCAGCGGCCCACCGACCAGGAACGGCCGCCGCCCCCAGCGCGCTGACCCCGCCCCGGCCAGCAGCGAGGCGATGCCCCAGGCGATCGACGTCACCGCCACCAGATTGGCCACCAGCGGCACGCTGACCGCAAGGTCCCGCGCCATATCGATCAGGAACGGCGCCCGCGTGGTACCGCTGCACGAGGCCGCGAACACGCCGAAACAGCAGGAGGCAACGAGGATCCAGGGCAGCGCGGGCAGCGCGGGCAGGGAGGGCAGCGAGGGCAGGGCTGGCGCAGGTTCCCGGGCGGCGGTCAAAGCCGCGCGGCCCGGCCGGGATCGACATGGCCGCGCAGCAAATCCGCAACCCCCAGGAGATTGCCGCGCAACCGGCCGCGGCGATCCACATACGGCTCCGGCCGCAACGATCGCACCGCGTTGATCGCGAGGTGCCGCGCCACACTGCGCAGCGCGCGCCCCCAGTGATAGGGGCCGTTGCGGGCGATATGGACCGGATTGACGACCTGCGCATAGCCAAGCCGCACGCCCGACCCGCGCCCGGTCTTGGTGCCCAGATGCACCCCCCGCGCCGCCGGCAACTGGCAAATGCGCCCACCCGCACCCAGCCGGCGCGTGAAGTCGATGTCCTCATACCAGGCATAGAACGGCATCCGCTCGTCGAACCGCACGCCAGTCGCCCGCACCGTCGCCAAACGCACCGCCATGTTGCAGCCATACCCGTTATAGGCCGGCCCAGGCGTCGCATCCGGCGCCGGACCAAGTGCCGCCACGATCGCGCGCCCCTCCTCCAGCGTGATGCCCGGCCCGGTCGCGCCATCCGCCAGCACCGTCCCGGTCGTCACGATGATCGCGGGATCAGCTGCAAAAGCGGCGGCGGTGGCGGCCAGATAGCCAGGCTCGGGAATGAAATCATCGTCGAAAAACACCAGCAGATCACACCCCTCGGCGGCGTCGATCAACCGATTGCGCTGCACGCTGGTGCCAGGCTCACACAGAATGAAAATCGCATGTGCCGGCAATTCCGGCGCATCCGCTGGGTCGGTAGCACACACGATAATGCGCTCGGGCTGGACCGTCTGATACGCGAGGTCCCGCAGCGTCTCCGCCAGGATCAACGGCCGACGCATCGTGATGATGCCGATGGCGATCCGTGGTGCAAGCGGGTCGCGGTCGGACATCGCCGCCGCGTCAGCCGTTCTGCCGCCGCAGGTCGCCATTGCGCACGCCGGCAATGGCACGCTCCAGCACCCGCACCACGGCATCATCGTCCATGGCGCGCACGAGCATACTGAGCGCGCCGCCGAACAAAGCCGAGGCGATCGATTGCGAGCTGATGTTCTGGCTGATCATATACTCCAGCGCCTTGTCCATCACCGCACCGGCATGGCTCAGATCGGCCGGAGTGTCAGCGGTTGCACCAGGCATCGGTTCATTCGACATCACATGCTCCTGTCAGTCAGGGTATGACGCGAAGTGACGCGCAAGGAAAGTAGGGAGCCTTGCTTGACACCTAAACCGCAACCGCCTCCGGCTGCTCGCTCTGCTCCGCCTGCCGCATCCACATCTGCGCGTAGAGCCCCCCGGCCGCCAGCAGCGCGGCATGCGTCCCGCGCTCCGCCACCGCCCCCTCGTCGAGCACGATGATCTCGTCCGCATCCACCACCGTGGAGAGCCGATGCGCGATGGTCAGCGTCGTCCGATGTGCCGCCAGTTCGCGCAGCGAGGCCTGGATTTCCTGCTCGGTGCGCGTGTCCAGCGCGCTGGTCGCCTCGTCGAGGATCAGGATCGGCGGGTTCTTCAGGATCGTCCGCGCAATCGCCACCCGCTGCTTCTCGCCGCCCGACAGCTTCAACCCGCGCTCGCCAACCCGCGTATCGTACCCATCGGGCAGCCGCAGCACGAACTCATGCACTTGCGCCAGCCGCGCCGCCTGCTCGATCGCGGCCTGCGTCGCCCCGGTCCGCCCATAGGCGATGTTGTAGCGGATGGTATCGTTGAACAGCACGGTATCCTGCGGCACCACCCCGATCGCCGCGCGCAGGCTATCCTGCGTGATGTCGCGAATATCCCGCCCGTCGATCAGAATGCGCCCACCGGTCACGTCATAGAAGCGAAACAGCAACCGCGAGATCGTCGATTTGCCCGCGCCGGTGGAGCCCACGATCGCCAGCGACCGCCCCGGCGGCACCCGAAACGACACCCCCTGGAGGATCTGCCGATCCGGCCGATAGGCAAACTGCACGTTCTCGAACACCACCTCGCCGCGCGACTGCACCAGCGCCGTGGCCGAGGGTTGGTCCGCCACCTCCTGGTTCAGCGCCATCAGATGGAACATCTGCTCCATGTCCACGAGGCCCTGCTTGATCTCCCGATAGACAAATCCGAGCATGTTCAGCGGCTGATAAAGCTGCATCAGATACGTATTCACCAGCACGAACTTGCCCACGCTCATCGAGCCGTCCTGCACCCCCTGGGCCGCCAGCAGCATCACCACCGTCAACCCGACGGCGATGATCGCGGCCTGCCCGAGGTTGAGCATATTGAGCGTCACCTGGCTCTTCACCGCCGCCTTCTCGTAGCGTGCCAGCGCAAGGTCGAACCGCGCCATCTCATGCGGCTCGTTGCCGAAATATTTGACGGTTTCGTAGTTCAGCAGGCTGTCGACCGCCTTGGTCTGCGCCTCGCTGTCGCTCTCGTTCATCGTCCGCCGCACGCGCACCCGATAGCCGCTATAGGCGATCGTGAACGCAAGGTAGAGCCCGACCGCCAGCCCGGTCACCAGCGCAAACCGCCAGTCGAACACGAACCAGATGATGGTCGTCACCATCACCACCTCGATCAGCGTCGGCATCACGTTGAACACCGCCAGCCGCAACGTGTTCTGCACCCCCAGCGTGCCACGCTCGATCGCCCGCGACAGCCCGCCCGTCTGCCGGTCCAGATGGAACCGCAGCGACAGCCGATGCAGATGCCGGAACGTCCCCAGCGCCACATTGCGCGCCGCCCGCTGCTGCACGGTGGCGAAAATCGCATCCCGCAACTCGCCGAACGCCGACGCCGAAACCCGCAACAGCCCGTAGCCCACGATCAGCGCCGCGGGAAGCACGATCAGCGTCACCCCACCGGGCAAGCCAGCCGGAACCAGCGCATCCACCGCCTGCGAATACGCAATCGGCACCAGCACGTTGGCAATCTTCGCGGCAACCAGAAACACCACGGCAATAACGACGCGCACATGCGAAGGCACATCGCCCTGCGGCCAGAGATAGGGCAGCAGCGCACGAATGGTCGCCAGATGGGCGCGCGCCTCGGAGGCCGGCTTGGCGCCGGTCGCAGTTTGGCCGGTCATGCTTCTCATCGCGCCGATGTGCCACGCCAACGCCCGCAATGAAAGCCGGTCGAACGGCGGGCCATCAGGTTGGCGGCATGGCCGATCCGCGCTACTCGCGTTGCATGACCGATTTCCAGCGCCACATCCGCGCCTGCAACAACGCCACCCTCCCCGGCGGCCGCACTCCCTTCCGCCTCGGCGGCACCCAGGTCGGCTGGCTCCAACCCGCCTTGGCCGAACAGCTCACCGGCTTCCCGGCGATCGTACGCACCGGCGATGCCGTCACGCTCAATTCCCCCGCCGACCTGCCCGCCATCGCCCGCGCCGTCGCCGCCCGCGGCTTCGGCCGCCATCGCGGCGAAGCGTTCGACGTCCGCGCCACCCCCGGCGGCCCGGCGCTCTCCACCATCGACCGCGGCGCCCTCCCCGCCTTCGGCATCATGGCCGAAGGCATCCACCTGAACGGCCTGGTCCGCCGCCCCGACGGCCTGCACGCCTGGGTCGCCAAACGCGCCGCCGACAAAGCGCTCGACCCCGGCAAACTCGACCACATCGTCGCCGGCGGCATCCCCGCCGGCATGACGCCCCTGCAAACCCTGATCAAGGAAGCCGCCGAAGAAGCCGCCATCCCCGCCGCAACAGCCGCCACCGCCCGCCCGGTCGGCACGCTCGGCTACGCCATGGCCCGCCCCGAAGGCCTCCGCCGCGACGTCCTGCACTGCTACGACCTCGACCTCCCTGAAGATTTTTGCCCGCTTCCCACCGACGGCGAAGTCGAAAGCTTTTCCCTGTGGCCCATCCACCGCGTCCTGGAGGCAGTCCGCGACACCGACGACTTCAAGTTCAACGTGAACGTCGTGCTCATCGATTTGTTCATCCGCCAGGAGCTGATCGGGATGGCCGACGCGGCGGCGTTGCGGGCCGCTATGGCGAAGTAGGCCCCCGCCTCCGACCGGACAGGCAAGCGCGCCTCCGGCGGCAAAGGGGCACGCCCCTTTGATCCCCCCGACTGCTCGCGGCTGGGGCTATGGCCTTCGGATGGCACCCCATATCTTTCTTGCGCCGCAGGCAATCCACATCGCCCTCCCCAGAGACTTTGGCTTCGCCAGCGATCCTCACAGGATCATCGGATCACAACCGAAGGCCATCGCCCCAGCCGCAAGCAGTCATGGGTTCCAAGGGCCAATGGCCCTTGGCCGGCGGAGCCTTGATTGCCCTGATCCTGCTCCTAAAAAACTCTTGCACCGGTCTAACTAACCATCTAACAATACCCTCATGCACCCCGCCCCAATCCCGTCCGACCTCCAGGCCGCCGCGCCCGAGCTCGCCCGGCGCTTCGGTGCGATCCTCGCGGGCCTCGTCCTCCTCGTCGCCCGTGCCTTCCTCAAGCGCCCCCGCGCCGCCCTCATCATGCCACTGTGCCGCTACTTCATCGAAACCGCCCGCCGGTTCGACCGCCTGACCGCCCACATCGCCGCCGGCCGCCTCCCGCGCAAATCCCGCCCCGGCCGCGTCCGCACTCCCATAG